>CADBPC010000023.1 GCA_902796425.1 uncultured Lachnospiraceae bacterium | reverse complement strand
AGTACCATACTCAAGGCTGTCCAATCTACAGGGTAACCTGAAATCATATGTCCATTATTGTGGGTGCCTAAAATCTTCCGTGTCCACTGTTATGGGTACAGTATAGCCTGCCTGCAATACTCCCTTTGCAAAACCATATTTTTTCCCCAGCGGAGTATGCTATCATCAGTATAAGCGGCCTGATGCGCCGCGGACCAAAAAGGCTGTATTCTGACAGCTGTATTTACCGGATATTTTTTAGAGCTGCAGTGTAAAGAAGGGAGATTTTTATCATGCGGATCTATGTAAATGCAAATGTGGGAAGAGACGGAGACGGCTCTGAGAAGACGCCCTTTAAGAAGATCGGGAGCGCGGCGAAGATTGCGCAGCCGGGAGACGAGATTCTGGTGGCGCCCGGACTCTACAGGGAGTATGTGGATCCCGTAAACGCCGGAACGGAGGATAACAGGATTACCTACCGCTCCACGGAGCCGCTCGGCGCCGTCATTACCGGAGCGGAGGCTGTCACCAGCTGGCAGCAGTACAATGAAAATGTCTATGTGACGCGTGTGCGCAACAGCATTTTCGGCGGATATAATCCGTACACGACCTATGTTTTCGGCGACTGGTTTTTTGCAAAAAGAGACAAGCACACAGGCTGTGTGTGGCTTAACGACGAGGCCCTCTATGAGGCAGTAAGCCTCGAGGAGTGCATCAATCCCGTAAAGAGCGAGTACTCCTGGGATCCCGAAAAGTCCCTGCGCAGATGGTACGCGGAGCAGGATCCGGAGACGGATGAAACCGTAATCTACGCGAATTTCGGCGGCGCGGACCCCCGTAAGGAAAACGTGGAAATCACCGTCCGCCGTGAGGTCTTCATGCCCTCGAAGACAGGCGTAGGCTACATCACGGTCAGCGGCTTTAATATCAACAAGGCGGCGACGACTTGGGCTCCGCCCGCTGCATACCAGGACGGTATGATCGGCCCGCACTGGAGCAAGGGCTGGATCATCGAGGACTGCGAGATCTGGGGCAGCAAGTGCGCCGGCATTTCCGTGGGTAAATATTATGATCCGGAGAATGACCACTTCTTTACATACAAGCATGTAAAGTCTCCCACACAGATGGAGCGCGATGCGGTCTGCCGCGGCCAGTACCACGGCTGGCTTAAGGAGAAGGTCGGAAGCCATATCATCCGCCGCAACAATATCCACCACTGCGAGCAGGGCGGTATCATCGGCAGAATGGGCGGTGTGTTCAGCCTGATCGAGGATAATCATATCCACCATATCAACAACATGATGGAGCTCGGCGGAGCTGAGATCGCGGGCATCAAGATGCACGCAGCGATCGACGTCGTCATGCGCCGCAACCACATCCACCACTGCACAATGGGCATCTGGACAGACTGGGAGGCACAGGGCACACGCATCACGCAGAACCTTCTGCACGACAACATGCGTCCTTCCTTTGCAAAACAGCTGCCGGGCGGCATGATGTGCCAGGATCTGTTCGTCGAGGTCGGACACGGCCCCACGCTGATCGACAACAACATTCTGCTCTCGGATGCTTCTCTTCGCTTTGCGACCCAGGGCGTTGCGATGGTTCACAACCTGATCTGCGGCGCGCTTACCTGCGTCGGAGGCGGAACCGGCTGGCGCTACACGCCTTACCATATGCCGCACCGGACCGAGGTCATGGGCTTTATGACGATCCTGCACGGCGACGACAGGTTCTACAACAATATCTTCGTGCAGAAATATTCGCCGGAGGACTATGTTGTGAAATCGGATTCCACCGGCAAGCCCGAGGTTGAAAACCGCAGAGTCGGAACCTTCTGCTGGGATGAATATCCGACCTATGACGAGTGGATCAGCCGCTTTGACATAGACAATGAGATCCCCAACATGGCAGGACTTGCCGAGGCGCATTTTGACAAGCTTCCCGTCTGGGCGGACGGAAACGCCTACTTTAACGGGGCAAAGAAATGGTCAAAGGAAAAGAACGCCTTTACGGACGAGACACATTCCGTACATGTCGAGCTCGTTGAAAAGGAAGACGGGTGGTACCTTGACACGGATCTTTATCCGTATCTTGAGGGCCCCTGCGGTGATCTGATCAGCTCGGACATCCTTGGCAAAGCCTTCGAGCCGGACCAGCGCTTTGAGAATCCGGACGGCACGGCGATCACCTTTGATGAGGACTACTGCGGCGACCACCGCGGCGTGGACGTCATCCCCGGCCCCTTCGCAAAGAAAGAGGAAGGCCTTATAAAGGTACTTTGAAAAATTAAAGGGCCCGGTCTTGCGGACCGGGCAAACTCAAAAGGGCCCGGTTTTCCGGGCCCGGAATCCATATAATGAAAGGATACGAACGTGAAAATTCATGAATCCGTTTTTCTTGCACCCGGCAGTACCGTTGTGGGTGATGTCGAGATAGGTGAAAACTCCAGCGTCTGGTACGGCGCCGTGATCCGGGGCGACAAGCCGATCCGGATCGGTAAGGGCTGCAGCATACAGGACAATGCTGTTTTCCACGCTGAGCTTGACCATTCGATCCATGTGGGCGACAACGTGACGATCGGTCACGGGGCAATCGTCCACGGCTGCACGGTCGGGGACAATACGTTGGTCGGTATGGGAGCAATTATCTTAAATGACGCGGTTGTCGGGAAGAACTGCATCATCGGTGCGGGCGCGCTCGTAACCGGCAAAAAGGTGATACCGGACGGCTCCCTTGTGATGGGAAGCCCTGCCGTCATCAAAAGAGAGGTGACGCAGGAGGAGCTTGACCGGAACCTTGTAAACGCCGCCCACTATGTCGAGCTGGCACAGCAGTACAAGGCAAAATACTCAGGTTAAAAACACAGTTATCAGCAGCATGCGCATATACAGAACATACGCATATATGAAAATCACCGCCGGACAACAGATATGTCCTGCGGTGGTTTTCGCTGTGTGAGGTTATTCGGGATTATTTTCCCGCTGCCGCAGCCGGCGCGCTCCTTCTGCCAAGGAACAGGATCAGGAGAACCAGCAGCACTATGCAGACGATCAGTGCGGCCCAGGGGCTCTTCATGAATCCGGAGATGAGATAGCCGATGGCGCACACGATGGCGACGAGCGTCGCGTAGGGGAGCTGCGTCTCCACGTGGCGGATATGGATGCAGTCGGCGCCGGTCGACGCCAGGATGGTCGTATCCGAGATGGGCGAGCAGTGGTCGCCGTAGACGGAGCCCGCGAGGGTGGCGCCGAGCGCGGGGATCAGGAGAGACCCTGCGCCGTCGGATGCGCAGATCATCGTGACGATCGGGATCAGCATTCCGAAGGTTCCCCATGAGGTTCCCATCGAGAAGCTCATCAGCGCCGCGATGACGAAGATAATAAACGGCAGGAGGCTGAGAGGCAGGTTCGACTCACTGACAAAGCCGGAGATGAAGATGCCGGTTCCGATCAGCTGCCTGCAGACGCCGCCGAGACTCCAGGAGAGGATCAGGATCAGCATCGGCGGAACGATGTTTCCGATGCCGCTGACAATGCAGTCGATGAACTCTTTGGGAGTCATGATTTTCCGCGGAATGTAAAGAAGAAGCGCCGTGACCAGTCCCGCGAAGGCGCCGAGGGAAAGCCCTGCGGTGGGGTTGCAGCCGATTGCCTCGGAGAAGCTGACGCCCTCAAAGAAGCCGCCGACATAAGCCATTCCGAGAATTGCGCAGATAATCAGCACCAGGATCGGCAGCACGAGGTCGATCACACGTCCCTTCGGCGCATCCTCCGGCTTGACGGTGCCGGCAGACGAATTTTCCGGCCCCTCGGCCATCATTCTCTCCTCAGCCTTTTTCATGGGGCCGAAGTCCCTGCCGGTAAAGCTGATGACGAGCACCATGACAATCGTAAGGAGCGCATACAGGTTGTAGGGGATTGTCGAGAGGAAAATATGGAAGCCGTCGGTCTGGCTGACCTCGCTCGCAACGGCGACCGCCCAGCTGGATACCGGGGCGATGATGCATACGGGAGCTGCCGTGGCGTCGATAATATAGGCCAGCTTTTCCCGTGAGATGCACAGCCTGTCGGTGATCGGGCGCATGACGGTTCCGACGGTCAGGCAGTTAAAGCCGTCGTCGATGAAGATCAGGACACCGAGGAGAGAGGTGGCAAACGCAGCCGATCGCTTCGTGGAAAGGCGCTTTCCGGCCCATCGCCCGTAGGCCTGCGAGCCGCCGGATTTTGAGACCAGCATGACGACGGCCCACAAAAGGGCGAGGAAAATAATCATATAGGAGTTATCCGAGATCTTGGAGCTCATCATATCAAACGTCGTCGCGACGGCGGAAACGAGCGTGCCGTTTCCTGCAAAGCTGTAAATGAGCATTCCGGAGAAGATGCCGATGAACAGGGAGGAGTAAACCTCTTTGGTGATCAGGGCAAGGGCGATTGCGATAATCGGCGGGAGTATAGACAGCCAGCCGGTTTCAATCATAGTGAATTCCATAGTAGGCCTCCTTTTGAGATTATACTTTTTAATTGTACACAATCAAGAAGCATAAAACAAATGCCTGTTACCAATCCTGGTCACTGCCTGAGAAATGCCAGAATGCGTTCCCTGTAATCGGGAGCGGTGTCAAAGGCGGCATGTCCGTACCCGATATACATGTAGAGCCTGAAATCGTCTCTCCAGTCCAGATTTTCTGCGATTTCCATGGTCGCGTCGGAGTCGAGGACCTCATCCTCAAAGACACCGATCGCAAGGACGGGGCAGCTTATTTTGCCGAGTTCCGCCGTGAAGTCAAAGCCGCGAAGCGCCCCGGCGAGCAGGATAAAGCGCTCCAGATCCCTGTCTGTTACGGCGCCGGCCGCTGCGATAAGCGCGCCCTTGTACTGCTCGAAAACCTCCGGCGGATAGATCGCCTTTCCAAAGCTAAGGTAGAGACCCTCGGGATCCTTTTCCTGTGCAAGCCGGATCCAGTTTTCCACAGCCTTATAATCCTTCTCCCGCACATGGGAGGAGGTGGAGCCGAGGATGAGCTTCTTTACAAGCTGCGGGTATTCGGCGGCGATCACCATGGCGATCATCCCGCCCTGGGAGGCGCCGAAAAGGCAGACGTCTCTTAACCCGAGAAGCTGCATCGCCTTCGCCGTGTCCGCTGCCATATCCCGGATGGAGTACTCCGGAGGAAGAGCGCTGCGCCTGTCAAAGACATATATCCTGTAGTCCTTTGCCAGAAGCTCATATTCGGCGGCAACTGCATCCGCCGCCCCCATCACGCTCTGGACGCTAAGGCCGGGAAGAATTACAAAAGGCGCTCCCCCGCTGCCAAAACAAAAATAATCCATTTCAAAGGTGTCGGCTTTCACCGTTCCGGCATTTGTTTTCATATCGCTCTCCTGTATTTCTCCTGTACCACATTGCGGGCCGCCTCTTCTGCAGACCTGTATCACATTGCGGTCGTCCCTTCTACAGACCAATATAGCACAGGACAGCACGGATCAGCCGCAGAATTCCAACGAAAACCGAACAGTCGGTACAAAGATATGGTAAGATATTCAGACATGCGGATTTAACGGAAGGACAGGAGTTTGAAAGTCCTACCGATGCAGTCCTTTCAAACAGCGCCATCGGTGCTGACGCACCGGGCGCCGCATTCGGCAAAACCGCATTCGCGGATTTTGCCTCAGCGAGGTATGATTATGAAAAAGCGTGATGATGATTTTTACAGCCGGCTGTTTACACTTGTTGTACCGCTGATTATCCAGGCCTTTATGCTGGCCCTGGTCAGCGCGACGGACGCGATTATGCTGGGCCTTGTCGACCAGACATCGCTCTCTGCGGTTTCCCTGGGCGGACAGATCCAGTTCGTACTCAACCTTTTCGTCCTGGGAATCACGGGCGGACTTTCTATCCTCGCTGCGCAGTACTGGGGAAAGGGCGAGCTCTCCGTAATTGAAAGACTCATTCCCTTCAATCTCCGCTACATGACCGTCATAGGAGCCATCTTCACTGTGGCGGCCCTCGCTGCGCCGGCAGGGATCATGCGGATCTTTACGAGTGAGCCGGACCTTGTCGCGAGCGGAGCGTCCTACCTGCGGGCGGTCGCGCTCTCCTATATCCTGTGCGCCGTCTCCCAGGTGTACCTGACGGTCCTTAAGACGACCGGCAGGGCGGGAAAGGCTTCCAGGATCAGCTCGTTCGCGGTTGTTCTGAATATCATTGTAAACGCGGTGCTTATTTTCGGACTCTTCGGCGCACCGAAGCTGGGGATCGTCGGCGCGGCGCTCTCGACCGTACTGGCAAGAGCTGTCGAGCTGGTGTGGAGTATCATCGAGACCCGGAAAGAGACGGCAGTTCCGCTTCCGGACGGAAGTGAAAAGAGAGCAGTGGTGCAGGTCCGCTGGGACAGGCTCTTTGCGTCCGAGCCCGAGCTGATAAAGGATTACTGGAAATACACCGGCCCCTTAATGGCGGCGGGACTTGTCTGGGGAATCGCCTATACGCTTTACAGTGTAATCATGGGACACATGGGGAGCGATGCGGTTGCAGCCAATTCGATCACGGGAATCGCAAGGAGCCTCATCTCCTGCATGACAAGAGGACTTGGAAACGGCGCCGGAATCCTGGTCGGCAATGTCCTCGGAACCGGGAATCTGGAACTGGCCAAAAAGTACGGAGGCAGGCTTACAAAGCTTTCGATCGCAGGAGGCGTTGTGACGGGACTCCTGATCATGGCCCTCTCGCCGGTTATCGTAAGATTCGCGCCTCTTTCGGATACAGCGTCCGGCTACCTTCAGGGAATGCTGCTGTTCTGCGGCATCAACCTCATGTTCCAGTCCGTCAACCACACCGTGCTTGACGGCGTGTTCTGCGCGGGCGGCGACTCTGCCTTTGATATGTACGGCAACATCGGCGCCATGTGGTGCTTCTCCGTTCCGCTCGGCTTTATCGCCGCGTTTGTCCTGAAGGCTCCGCCGCTCCTTGTCTACTGCATCGTGAACATGGACGAGATCGTAAAGATCCCGGCGGTTTACCTTCGCTATAAGAAGTATATCTGGTTAAGAGACCTCACCAAGGAGAGCGTATAGAATAGGGCTCTCAACAAGCGTTCAGGAGTTGACTTAACGCCATCGGGTTTTGTGTCACATCCCGGAAACGGACGTTCAGAAGCTGACCGGCAGGTATGAGGCGATGACGGCGGCAATGAGGGCCGGCAGCAGGTTTGCGACGCGGACCTTCTTGCCGAAGACTAGATTGATGCCGACGCAGAAGATCAGTACGGAACCTACCATGGAGAGGTAGTTCATGGCAGCGTCCGTCATCAGCGGGCGCAGGAACGACGCAAGGAGTGTGACGGACCCCTCCAGGATAAAGACCGGGATGGCGGAGAAGATGCTGCCCTTGCCGAGAGAGCAGGTCATGACGAGCACGATGATAAGGTCCAGTATTCCCTTTACTGCAAGGATCGACCAGTCCCCGTAAATGCCGTCCTGGATGGAGCCGACGATGGCCATTGCCCCGATGCAGACTGTGAGTGAGGCGGTGACAAAGGCGTCCACGAAGGTCTTGTCCTTTGCGTTGCCGGTCTTGATTTTGAGCCACTCACCGAATCTTTCAAACAGGGCTTCGATCCCGAGCATTTCTCCGACAAGGCCGCCGGCGGCCAGACAGAGAACGAGAAGAAGGCTTCCGCCCTCGGGGAGACTTTTTTCGCTGACGGGGAGCATGTACTGAAGGGCTCCCGCCGTTCCGATGAACAGGACGCTGACGCCGCAGGCCATGTTCAGGGTCTCCTGATACTGCGTTTTCATTTTCTTTCCGAAGAGGATTCCAGCCAGTCCGCCGGCAATAATGCAGGCGGTGTTGATGATTGTTCCAATGCCGGGCATGGTGAGGCCTTTCTGAGTTCCTGAGGGACGCTCCGCATCCTGTCTCAGCACCCTCAGACTCAGGATGCTGCGCATCCTTCGCTGCAGGCGTCCAGGGACGCTTCGCGTCCTGTTTCAGCACCCCCCAGACTCAGGATGCTGCGCATCCTTCGCTGTGGGCGTCCAGGGACGCTTCGCGTCCTGTCTCAGCACCCCCAGACTTAGGATGCTGCGCATCCTTCGCTGTGAGCGTCCAGGGACGCTTCGCGTCCTGTCCGCCTCGGAACCGTCAGCAGAATCCTGTCGGAAAGCGAGCTTTCCTCCCGGATTTCGCTGACGGTTCCGGGGTGCTGAAAATATAACAAATTCCGAACTCTAAAACTATCATTTTTCAACGAAAAGTCAATTGTGATTTGTTGAAGGCGCGCATACAATTGAGCGTGCTGTTATGAAGTGCCGCATATGCCGGAAGGCAAAGCGGCTGTTTTACAATATCTGCCGCCGGGCAGTAAACTGAATGAGAAAAGAACTTGTGCGTTTTACGCTGCTGCAGCTGTTCCTCTATGCGTTTATGGGGGCATTTACGCCTTATATGATCGCGATGGGGCTTGACCGCGGTTTTTCGCAGACTTCTGTGAGTATTGCAGTTTCCTTCCAGATGATCTGCGTTCTTCTCAGTAATGTGTTCTGGGGCCGTCTCGCGGACTGGCTTCAGAGCAGTAAAAAGATTTTTATCCTGACGATAGCAATGTGCGGAGTGATCCAGATCCTGCTGTATTTCAGCCGGGGATTTGGATCCTTCTTCTGTATTTACGGATTGTTCGGTTTTATGAACGGCGCTGTCGGCGTACTGCTGGACAGCTGGCTGCTTCGGACAATCTCGTATGACATTGCCGTTTTCAGGAAAATAAGGAGTGCCGGCTCCCTCGGCTACGCGGCGACGATTGCCATCTCCGGAAGGCTGGTCGAGTCGGTCGGGTACGGGAGTGCTGCCCTGCTGTCCGGCGTTCTTGTGGCAGTCACGATCGCTCTCTGCTTCGGAACCGGAGAGGTGCGCATGCCGGAGACTGCGAAAAAGGACTGCGGCGGGAAGGGTATGGACTTCCTGAAAAGCCCTGTATATGTCACCTGGCTGATCCTGCTTCTTCTGATCGGTATTGCCACGTCTCCTGTCGGCAATATGAAGATCGTCATCCTGGAGAGGGTCGGAGCAGGCGCTTCGGAGCTCGGGATCGACGGGCTGATCGGCTGCGCGGCGCAGTTTGTCATGTTTTTCCTTGTCAGCAGGCTTGAGAAGTACAGTCCGGTCATAAGGATGATGTTCATCTGTCTCTGCGTCATGCTGGGTCTTGCCCTGTATATCGCGGCGGGGAATGTCGTGATGGTTTATGCGGCAAGCATGCTGTTTTACGCAATATTCAGTATCATCAATCCTTCCACAAGGGAGATTGTAAGGGACCATGTCCCCCTGCAGCACCAGACTGCGGCGACGGGAATTGCGGACGCGTTTTCAAACAATGTCTCCACGATGGTCGCCATGCTGTATTCGGGAGCGGTTTCCGACAGATACGGAATTAATATGCTTCTTACGGTGTGTATGTATTTTGCGCTTCTGACCATGCTGATCTGCTTCGGGCTCCTGATCAGAAACAGCGGCATGAGGGCCGGAAGGAGAGGAAGAAGGCTAAGACGCCCTTACGGTCAGGCGAAAATATGAACAGATACGCGAATCATAAAGCAATAGTGCCGGATATGATTGAGGGGCCTCTGGCTTCGGGCATGATTAAATATGCCGTGCCGATCCTGCTCTCAAGTCTGATCCAGCTCTTTTTCAATGCGGCGGACGTCGCTGTCGTCGGAAGGTTTTCCGGCCCCGATGCTCTCGCTGCGGTCAGTGCCTCGGGACCGGTCGCCAACCTGGTGATCCAGCTCTTCATCGGCATGAGCGTCGGAGCGAACGTCCTGTGCGCGCAGTTCGACGGCGGAAGAAAGAGGGAGAACTTTGAAAAGGCTGTCCACACGGCGATTACGGTCGCTGCCCTGTGCGGGATCTTTCTGATGCTGGCGGGAATGCTCGTGGCAAAGCCGGTGCTGAGACTCTCCGGCGCGCCGGCGGAAATCCTCCCATTGTCAGCACTTTATCTTCGGATTTATTTTGTAGGCGTACCTTTTTCCCTTGTTTATAATTTCGGCGCGGCGATCCTGCGCTCAGTGGGCGATACGAGAAAGCCGCTCCAGTATCTGACGATTGCGGGAGCACTGAATGTGGTGCTGAACGTATTCTTTGTCGCAGCTCTCGGCATGGGCGTTGCAGGCGTCGCGACTGCGACCGCCGTATCCCAGGCGACTAGCGCGACTCTTGTCATCCGGGATATGCTCAGGACCGACCGGAATTACAGGCTCGATCCCAAAAAGCTGCACATCGACACGAACATCCTTCTGCGCATGCTCGGTATCGGGATCCCTGCAGGCATTCAGAACTCCTCCTTTTCCATCGCGAATCTTCTGATCCAGTCGGCGGTCAATTCCTTCGGCTCCACCGTGATGGCGGCCAGCGCGATCGCACTCAGCATCGAGAGCTTCTGCTTCGTCGGCGTGGAGGCGCTGGGACAGGCTGCCCTGACCTTCACCGGCCAGAACTATGGGGCGGGAAACTATAAGAGAATCGGCCATATCCTGCGGGACGCCCTTGCGATGGAGCTGGCCACGGGAATTGCGCTGGGAGACCTGGCATATTTCCTCGCTCCCTGGCTGATGCGGATCTACACAACAGATCCCGAGGTCATGGCCTATGCGCGGGAGATTATGTTCATCGTCTGCGTCTTTGGCTTTATCACCTGCTTCATGAGCGTTCCCTTCAACATCCTGCGCGGAATCAATCACTCGGTCTATCCTATGATCTGCACCATACTTCTTGTCTGCGTCCTTCGTGTTGTGTGGGTCCTGACCGTCTTTGCGCACTTCCGGACACTCACAGTCCTGTACATGGCCTGGCCCGTCACAAAGGCCTGCGCCGGAATCGCCGGATTCATCGGATTTTTCATCTATTACAGAAGGCTCCTTAAGAGTCAGCGGATCAGTCCTTCCGCGAGTTGACAAAGCCGGCAATTTGATGCACAGTACTCAGTAAATACTTGATGATCGGAGGCCCGGCATGCAGTTTAGCAGCAGAATGGACCGCTTCGGGGATGAGATATTCGGGGCACTCAATGAGAAGAAGCTCGAACTCGAGGCGCAGGGAAAGAAAATCTATAATTTCAGTATCGGAACGCCGGATTTCGAGACGGCTCCCCATATAAAGCAGGCGCTGATCGACGCGGCAAAGGACCAGGACAGCTGGAAATATTCCTTAAGGGATACGCCGGAGCTTTTAGGCGCGGTCTGTTCCTATTATAAAAAGCGCTTTGACGTTGATCTTGAGCCGGACATGATCTGCAGCTGCTACGGCTCGCAGGAGGGAATCGGACACATCGGTCTTGTCCTGTGCGACGAGGGCGACACTGTGATCCTGCCGACGCCCTGCTATCCGGTGTTCATCGCCGGCATGAAGATGGCGGGAGCGGAGCCCTACTATTATCCGATGGTCAAAGAAAACGGCTTTCTTCCGGACGTCTCCTCGATCCCGGAGGAGGTCGCGAAAAAGGCAAAGCTCATGATCGTCTCCCTCCCCTCCAATCCGACAGGCAGCGTGGGGACGCGCGAGGTCTATGACGAAATCATTGCCTTTGCGAAAAAGTACGACATTCTGATTATCCACGATAACGCGTACAGCGATATTATCTTTGACGGCGCCGTCGGCGGAAGCTTCCTCGGAATTCCCGGAGCCATGGACATCGGCGTCGAATTCTTCAGCCTGTCCAAGAGCTTTAACCTGACCGGCGCGAGAATCAGCTTTCTCATCGGCAGAAAGGACGTTGTCGCCGCCTTCCGAAAACTCAGAAGCCAGATCGACTTCGGAATGTTCCTTCCGCTCCAGAAGGCTGCCGTCGCGGCGCTTACAGGCCCGACGGACATGGTAAAGGAGCAGTGTGCAAAATACCAGGAGAGGCGCGACGCTCTCTGCGGAGGGCTTCGCAGGATCGGCTGGGATGTGCCGGATTCGCACGGCAGCATGTTTGTCTGGGCGCCGATCCCGGCGTCGTATACATCGAGCATGCAGTTCTGCCTCGACCTGATCGAAAAGACCGGCGTCATCTGCACCCCGGGCATTTCCTTCGGGCCCCTTGGCGAGGGGTATGTCCGCTTTGCGCTGGTTCTTCCTCCTGAAAAGATCGCCGAGGCCATCGAGGCGGTCAGAACGTCCGGACTGGTATAACTGCGGATGATAAGCGGGTGATAATCGGATGATAAGCGGGTGATCAGCGGTCCGGCATGGCCGCAGGCGCAAACCGGACGGGTGTAGTCACCGGATAAAATAAAAGAAGGCTGTCATGAATAACAATCAGCATGGTTTGGAAAGAGTCTGCGCGCAGGTCGACCTGGCCGCCGCGCAGTGGAATATGGAGAGCATGCACCGCGCCCTGAAGCCGGGCACGAAGATGTGTGCGGTTATAAAGACGGACGGCTACGGCCACGGCTCCGTGCCCATCGCAAAAAAGCTTGAAAAGCTGGATTACCTCTGGGGCTGCGCCGTTGCGACCTTTGAAGAGGCGGCGGAGCTTCGCGAAGCGGGAATTGAAAAGCCCATCCTGATCCTCGGCTACACCTTCCCTTACTGCTATGAGGATCTTTGCAGGCTGGATATCCGGCCGGCGGTATTCCGGGAAGATACGCTTGAAGAACTCGCCGGGGCGGCGAAGCGTGCAGGCGGGCGCATCCGCGTCCACATCGCTGTCGACACGGCCATGTCCCGCATCGGCGTCCGTCCGGATGAAGCGGGCTTTGAATTTGTAAAGAAGGCCCTGAACACGCCCGGCATCGAGGTGGAGGGCATGTTTACCCACTTCTCCAAGGCGGACGAGGCCGCGGGGGAGAGCATCCTTAATACGAGAAAACAGATCAGTGCTTTTTCCGCCTTTGCAAAGAAAGCAGAAGATGAGCTCGGATACCGGATCCCTGTCATCCACTGCTCCAACAGCGCCGGCATCATTTCCTATCCGGAAGCCAATATGGACATGGTGCGCGCCGGCATCACGCTCTACGGACTGTGGCCATCGGACGAGGTCCCGAAGGACATTGTGCCGATAAAGCCGCTGCTGTCACTTTACTCCCGCATCGTCTACTGCAAGGAGGTTCCCGCGGGAACGCCGGTGAGCTACGGCGGGACATTTGTAACAAGCAGTGAGCGTACGAGAATCGCTACGATTCCGGTCGGCTACGGAGACGGATATCCCCGCAGTCTTTCAAATAAAGGATATGTCCTTATCAGGGGAAAGAAGGCTCCGATCCTGGGGCGCGTCTGCATGGACCAGTTTATGGCGGATGTGACGGACATCCCGGACGCTGCGGAGGGCGACCTTGTGACGCTGATCGGCAGGGACGGAGAGGAAGAGATAACGATGGAGTTTCTCGGAGACCTCTCCGGGAGATTTAACTACGAGCTTGCCTGCGATCTCGGCGCAAGGATTCCGAGAGTATATAAGGATTAGAGCAAAAAAATCTGCACGCCAAGTCTGCATGAAGACTTGGCGTGCAGATTTTGTATGCCTACCACTTCTTCAGCGGGCAGTGCGAGTTTTTGGCATAAGCTCTGAATTCAACATAGCAGCCGCATGCAGTGCATGTGGCTGCGTTCATTTTCTCGCAGGAAAGACAGACCGCAAGCCGCGCCTCATAGCGCGCGGGATCTGTGCGGTCCGGCTCTTTTATGACATCCAGGTATTTCCGGAGGTTATTCCTGTCTTCTTCGGCGAGATCCCTGATAAGACATCTTTTACAGATGCGGGGATTTGTATCGTCACCTGTCATTTCTGCCGCCTCTCTCAATAGGCGAGTATCCGATGCTGACATTAATGTCCTGCGCATAGTTGCCGAAGGTTTTGCCGAAGATGGTAAAGCCGCCGACGTGCTCCGAATCCTTCTCCACGGCAAAACGGAACTGGATGGAGCTGCGGCTGTCGAGATTAAACTCATCGATGGTGACGTCGGAGATCTTGAGTCCGTCCACATAGGTGCCGTGGCGATTGATCACGATCAGCTTTAAAAGTCCGTACTGATTCCAGTTCGGGAACCACCAGTCGGGAGTAAAGATCCCGGGCACATCCCCGTAGTCTCCGGGCGAGGTCCACATGCCGATTTTACGCTGGTTGAGGTAAAAGGTGATGTCGCTCGGCCAGTTGCTGTTGACGCCGGGCGCCTCGCTGCTGATCTCGGCGGATATCATGATCTGGTTGATCTTCTGGTCCGGCGGTATGAAGTTGGGAAGGTCGTACTCCACGTAACCGGTCGTAAACCACAGAATATCAGCGTTGAACCGGTCGGGATGGGTAAAATACCTGGGGTCGTCGACAGCCCCCACGATTTTCTCGCTGGTTGAAAGGCCGCAGGTCGGGTAAATACTGCACCTTGAATAGTGGCCGACCCTGATCTCTGTCTGGTAGAGGTTGTCGACAGGCTCATTCTGCACGATATCAATCAGGATTTTGTCGACATGCACGGAGCAGATCTTCTGGTTGCCGTGACCCGCCGCCTCGTTCGAGGTCGATACCAGGCCGCAGGCCTCGAGCTTTTTAATATGCGCGGTAAGCGCGCCTGCGGTAATTCCGAGTTTACCCGCAAGCTCGTTCATGTTCATACGTTTGTTGATCAGAAGCTGGTGTATGATTTCAATTCTGACTTCTGATCCGAGCGCCTTATACAGATCGATTCCGTCTTCGAATTTTTCGATATGAAGCATCTTTTCTACCTGTTTCTTTATAGATACTGTTCTTAGCGCCGGGAGGATTTCTTTAGACCGCTCAGCACTACTTTAATATAGCATAAAGGCAACGGTGGTCAAGAAAGAGTGGAATGCTCTGCGAATCCTAAAATAATATATTGTAATCTAAAAGTTTGCTCCTGATTTGAATCGATGTAAGTCAATAAAAATAATAATAGTCAGAATTAGCCTGTGTATAGAGAAAAATTGCACAAAAACGAGAGGCGATTTTTTCACATGTTTCACAAACTTCTAAATTAATTCAAATATATCTAAAATAATTATTGACGGCTTATACAGGGGCAAAATATAATGGCCTTGTAGTCATGAAACAGGAACGGTCCGATGCAGACAGGCTGCATTTTGGAACGGATTCCGATTCAAAAGGAGGAATGATATGAGAAAGAAGATCGTCAGTATTCTGCTTACCACGGTAATGGCAGCTGGCGTGCTTGCTGCCTGCGGAAAGTCTTCCGCTCCGGCTGCTGAAGGCGTTGCTGCTGAAGGCGGCGCAGAAGAAGCTGCTGAGGAAGCTGCTGAGGAAGCTCCCGCCGAGGAAGAAATTCCGACCAGTACCTTCGGCGATGCCAACGGCACACATCTTGAGATGTGGACATTCGTAGAGCTCCACGGACAGCACTACGGAAAGATGGCTGAAATCTGGAATGAGCAGAATCCGGACCGCCCGATCGAGATCACCTGCACAACATATCCTTACGGCGACATGCACACCAAGCTTCTCACATCCCTAGAGGCCGGCACAGGCGCACCGGATATCTGCGACGTAGAAGTCGGACAGTTCCCGAACGTTGTTGCCGGACTTGATACATGGCTGGTTCCTCTTGATGATGCTTCTGCAGAATATATGCCTACGATGGTTCCCGCAAGAATGCAGACCTATCAGGGCGAGGACGGCCACTATTACGGCGCTCCCTACCATGTAGGCGCTACAGCGATGTTCTATAATGTCGCAGCAATGTCTGAGGCTCTCGGCCTTTCCCAGGAAGACACCATCGCAAAGATCGACGGCGTGGTCACATGGGACGATTACACAGCACTCGGCCAGGAGTATCTTGCAGCTCTCGGCGATGACACCAAGTTCTTCACCAGCGTTGATACAGGCGGAACAGACTGGCTGTGGCTTGCAATGGCAGAGTACGGCGATGACTGGACCGGCGGCTTCGAAGGCCCCGCAAACTGCCAGCTCGATTCCGTAAAGAACATGCTGACCATGCAGCAGGGATGGCTTAAGGACGGCTTCGCAATGATCTCTCCCGACGGACATGTTGACCTTGAGGCGGGCTTCCAGAACATCATGGACCGCAACATCGTTTCCTTCCCGAAGGCTCTCTGGTATATGAGCCGCTTCACAAACTATATGCCTGAAGAAAAGGGCAACTGGTACATCGCGAAGTGCCCTGTATTCGAAGAAGGCCAGAAGTGCTCCGTAGGTATCGGCGGTACAGGTACCGTTGTCACACAGCAGTCCGAAAACAAGGATCTTGCAGCTGAGTTCCTCTGCTGGGCAAAGATGTCCGACGAAGGCGAGCAGAACATCTGGGATACGCTCGGATTTGACGTCTGCAACACTGCACAGTGGGGCGATGATGCATTCGCACATGATGACAACAACCAGTTCAACCAGTTCTTCATCAACTATCCTTACGATGTACTTAACGAGATCGGCATGAACAACATCGGCAAGATCTCCGTTGTTGCAATCAGCCCGACCATCAACGAGTATGTCTGCACAACAACACTGAACGAGGTCCTTGAGGATCCCGATTACAGCATCGACGATGCTCTTCAGGAGCTGCAGGATGCGGTTGACATGGAGCAGTAATAATACCTGATTTCCGGATCCGGTGCGGATGCACTCAAAGCCGGCCGGATGCATGAAAGATGTACAGGGGGATGCCGGATGTCTCCGGTGTCCCCCTGATCGTTGCCAGGATTGCTTTTAAAGGGGGCCTTGATGAAAAGTAAAAACTTTCTTTATTCCCAGAAGGTAGCACCGTATGTATTCGTGCTTCCCTTCATTTTAAGCTTCGTGGTCTTCTGGATTTATCCGCTGATTACGGCATTTACCATGAGCTTCCAGGACATCGGGGCGATTAAATCCGAATGGATCGGCTTTGCGAACTATACAAAGCTGCTCAAGGATAAGGTGTTCCTGATTGCAGTATCCAACAGTGCGAAGTACATGTTCTTTACCCTGGTACTTCTGATTCCTTTCCCGATGCTTTTTGCAGTCCTTATGGATTCCAATATCGTTAAGGCAAAAGGTGTCTGGAAGGCGATCCTTTACATGCCGGCCCTGACCAGCGTTGTTATCTCCGGTACGTTATTCCGTCTGATGTTCACAGAGTATAAGACCGGCCAGATGAACCTGATCACACAGGCGTTGGGACTGGGAACCTATAAATGGCTTAAAAACGGCTGGTCCGGAATGCTGGCCCTGCTGGTCCTGGCCTGCTGGAGGTGGACCGGCGTCAACATGCTCTATTTCCTCTCCGGCCTGAAGGCGATCGATACATCCCTCTATGAAGCGGCGGATATCGACGGTGCGGATGCAAAGCAGAAGTTCTGGTATGTGACGCTTCCTCTTATGAAGCCCACGACAATCTACGTCCTTACGATTTCCGTTTACGCCGGTCTGTCCATGTTCCTGGAATCCTTCATGCTGTGGGCGGGCAACAGTTCACCGAACAATATCGGTCTTACAATTGTCGGCTATCTGTACAAGCGCGGCATTGAGAAAAACAACATGGGCTATGCCTGCGCGGTTGGCGTCGTTCTCCTGATTGTAGCGCTGATTATCAATTTCACGCAGCTCATTCTGAACGGCACATTTAAGAAGGAGGAGTGATCATCATGGCAGCTAATTCTCATAAGGATCTCTCACATACCCCGAAGCATATTGCTCTGACAATTCTCGGAACCGGCTTCTTCGTAGTCCTCTGCGGACTGATTGCCTTCCCGGTGCTGGCAGGCCTTCTGGCTTCCTTCCGTCCCGGCACGGAGCTGATCCGGCGCGGCCTTTCGATCGACCTGAATCCCAAGACGATGACACTGGCCAACTACAAGTACCTGTTCGGAGGCAACGTCGACAGCCGCAAGTACTTCATGTGGTACAAGAACTCTCTTGTGATCACAATCGTCTCGGTTGTGCTGACGCTCCTTGTATGCTACTTCGTGGCTTACGGCCTTACGATGTATGATTTTGCGCTCAAGAACTTCCTGTTTACACTGGTGCTTGCTACCATGATGGTTCCGTTCGAAATCCTGATGCTGCCCATGTACAAGGAAATCATCAAGCTCGGCCTGATCGACACCTATACGGGCGTTATCATAACGGGACTGTGCAGCGCGTCAACGATCTTCTTCTTCCGCCAGTATCTGTCGGGACTTCCGAGAGACCTCCTGAGCGCGGCGAGAATCGACGGCGCAAACGAGTACGCGATCTCCGTCAGCATTATCCTTCCGATCGCAAAGCCCGCGTTCGCTTCCATGGGCATCCTGACTGCCATGGGTTCCTGGAACGCAATCCTGTGGCCCCTGCTCGTTCTCAAGGGAGCAGAGAAGTTCACACTTCCGATCGGTCTGAATACGCTCCTTACACCGTACGGCAATAACTACGATGTCCTGATTGCTGGATCAATGTTCGGTATCCTGCCGATCTTCATTATATTCCTGCTGTTCCAGAAGTACATTATCGACGGTATGACAGCCGGCGCGGTCAAGGGCTGAGCACAAACAGTATTTTGATCACAGACAAGCCATGAGTAAAGAAGAACAAAAGAAGCTCGAGTATAACAAACCTTGGATCTGCCAGAGAGCGGATCCGTATGTGCTGCGGCACACGGACGGGATGTATTATTTTACGGCATCTGTCCCTGCCTATGACGGAATCGTGCTGCGAAGGGCCGCCTCACTCCGCCTCCTTCCGGAGGCGGAAGAGGTAGAGGTCTGGCACAAGCACGAGGAAGGCCCGATGAGCCTGCATATCTGGGCTCCGGAACTTCATTATCTGGACGGCGCCTGGTACATCTACTACGCCGGCGGCGACAAGGACCACATCTGGGATATACGGCCTTATGTCCTGGAGTGCAGGGATGAGGATCCGCTGACGGGCAGCTGGAAAGAGCTCGGCAAGATGCAGCGCGCGGATGGGGATGACTTTTCCTTTGAAGCGTTCTCGCTCGATGCCACGGTCTTTGAAAACAAGGGCGAACGCTATTATATCTGGGCTGAGAAGGTGGGCGTCGGCAAGCAGATCAGCAATCTCTACATCGCAAGGATGGAAAAGCCGTGGAAGCTTGCCACGGTCCAGGTCATGCTGACAACGCCGGACTATGACTGGGAGCGGGTCGGCTTCTGGGTCAACGAGGGGCCTGCGGTGATTAAAAGAGGCGGAAAGATCTATGTGACCTATTCCGCGAGCGAGACAGGCAAGGCGTACTGCATGGGTATGCTGACGGCGGATGAAGACAGCGATCTTCTGGATCCGAAGTCATGGACAAAGGAACGGTATCCGGTTCTTACCTCGGACGAAAAGGCCGGAATCTTCGGGCCGGGACACAATTCCTTTACCGTTGACGAGGAGGGCAATGATATCTGCGTATATCACGCCAGGACCGAGGAAGAAATCGAAGGGAATCCGCTGTATAATCCCAACCGCCATGCACAGCTGATGAAGATACAATGGGACAGGCAGATGCGTCCGGTATTTGCCTTCTGATGAAATGAAACGGTCCGGAATAACCCCGGGCCGTTTTTAATCGCGGTAAGGCCTTAGGGCGGGCGAGGAGCCCTCCCGGAAAAACAAGGAGAAAACGATGCGCTACAGAAAATGGATGATGCGGCCGGCGGCTGCGCTCATTGTCTGCGGACTGCTGGCGGGATGCGGCGCTCCGGCTTCATCTCTTCCGAAGGAACTTCCCGAGGATCAGATTGCCAAAGACAGCATTGTCACGATGGGAACACTCCACGACCCGCAGATTATTGCGGCTGAGGACGGCACATATTACTGCTACGGCTCCCACATGACTGCGGCGACCAGCTCTGACCTCATGAAATGGAGAAGCTGGGCGGACGGAGTGACGAAAGCCAATAAGATTTATGACAACCTCCTGGAGGAGCCCTTCGATGCTTTTTCCTATGTCGGGAAGAATGCCGAGAGGAGCTATTCCGTCTGGGCCCCGAGCGTGATTTATAACAAGACGACCGGGAAGTACCTGATGTATTTCTGCACGACCTCTTCCTATATTAAATCCTGCATCACAATGGCGGAGGCGGACGAGATCGGAGGGCCTTATCACTATATAAAGACGGTGATCTATTCCGGCTTCACCAAACCGGTCCTGAAGAAAACCAACTATTATGAGATCATGGGCGAGGACAAGGAGACAAGAAACCGCTATATAACGGCCGTGGGATATAACAACCAGCTCTGGCCGAACGCGATCGATCCCGCCATGTTCTACGATGAAGATGACAGACTCTGGATGGTGTACGGCTCCTGGTCCGGCGGCATTTTCCTCCTGGAGATTGACCCGCAGGCCGGCGAGCCGATTCACCCGCAGACCAACGATAATACGGAGACCGACGCCTATTTCGGAAAGCGCCTTGTCGGCGGCGCCCACCATGCGATCGAAGGTCCGTACATTCATTACGACGAGGGGACCGGCAGCTACTATCTCTTCCTTTCCTATGGAAATCTCCAGGCGGAGGGAGGCTACCAGATCCGTGTCATGCGCTCCGACAGGCCGGACGGCATCTATACGGACGCCCGGGGAGAGAGCCTGACAATTAACTCTGACCTTGATGCCTTCGCGGATTACGGCGTCAAGCTGATGGGCAATTATACACTGCCGAGCCTTGATGTGACCTATATGGCGCCGGGCGGCCAGTCGACCTTTACCGGAGCGGACGGCAAGCTCTACATCGTCTACCATCAGCGCTACAAAAATAAGGGTGAAACCCACAACGTACGCGTGCACCAGATGGCGATGAACGAAAAGGGATGGCCCTGCATTTTCCCCTTTGCAACAAACGGCGAGACGCTCTCCGAAGCCGGCTGGAAGCAGGGTGATCCTTCCGGAACCTTCTATATCGTCGACCACGGCCTTGCGGTTGACAGCGCGGTGAACAAACCTGTCAAGTGCAGCTTTGAAAAGGGCAAAATCAGCGGTGACCTGACGGGCACTTATGAGGTAAAAGAAGGAACAAACTATATTACGATTCAGGCAGATGGTGTAACATATGATGGAGTGATGGTACAGATGACGGATGAAGCCGGCAACAATACCTTCTGCATCAGCGCGGTCGGCGACAACAACCACAGCATTTGGGCTGTACACTATATGACAAACGAGTAAGAAGCAGTATCTTCGGAGGGAGTATTACTAAGGAGAGGATCTATGGCAAGACTGGTTATTAACGAAACAAAATCACTCGGGACGATCGCCCCGGAAATCTACGGGCATTTTTCGGAGCATCTGGGAAGGTGCATCTATGAAGGCCTCTATGTAGGGGAAAACTCGGACATTCCCAACGTGAACGGAATGAGAACGGACGTGGTCGAGGCTCTGAAGGAGATCGATGTGCCGGTCCTTCGCTGGCCGGGCGGCTGCTTTGCCGACGAGTACCACTGGAAGGACGGAATCGGCGACAAGGCCGGGCGCAAGAAGATGGTCAATACGCACTGGGGCGGCGTCACGGAGGACAACAGCTTCGGAACGCACGAGTTCATGGAGCTCTGCCGCCAGATCGGCTGCAAGACCTATGTCAACGGCAACGTCGGGAGCGGAACCGTCCGGGAAATGAGCGAGTGGGTGGAATACATGACCTTCGGCGGTCAGTCCCCGATGTCGGAGCTGCGCGAAAAGAACGGCAGCAAGGAGCCCTGGACCGTCGACTATTTCGGCGTCGGCAACGAGAACTGGGGGTGCGGGGGCAACATGACTCCGGAGTACTACGCGAACGAGTACCGCCGCTACCAGACCTACGTGCGCCAGTACAGCGATGACCACAAGATTCAGAAGATCTGCTGCGGACCGAACGTGGACGACTACGGCTGGACGGAGAATGTCCTCAAGACACTGTACAACCGCTATCCCCAGGGCCAGCCTCCGATGCTGGATCTTCTCTCTCTCCATTACTATACGGTTCCGGGATCCTGGAAGGACAAGGGGAGCGCGACAGAGTTTGACGAGGAGGAATGGTACAAGACCCTCGCGAAGGCGTGCTGGATGGAGACCCTGGTAGAACGCCACAGCACGATCATGGACAAGTATGACCCCGAAAAGAAAATCGGCCTTTCCGTCGACGAGTGGGGTGACTGGTTCAACGTCGAGCCCGGGACGAACCCCGGTTTCCTCTACCAGCAGAATACCGTGCGCGACGCGCTCGTTGCCGGCATCACACTCAATATTTTCAACAGACACTGCGACAGGGTAAAGCTTGCCTGCGTTGCCCAGATGGTCAATGTCCTGCAGTCTGTGATCCTGACCGACGGTGAGAAGATGCTGAGGACCCCCACCTGGCATATTTTCCGCATGTACCGCCATCATCAGGGAGCGCAGCTCCTGGAGAGCTCTCTTGGCGGCGTGGAAAATACGGGCATGGGCGAGTGGCAGGTTCCGGAGCTCACTCACTCCGTATCCGAGAGGGACGGCGTTATCACAATCACGCTCTGCAACCTGTCTGCGGAGGCTTCGAAGAACCTCGAGATTTCCTTTGCGGACCTGAAGGCCATGGACGTTGTCGAAGCGCAGATCCTTGCGGGAGATACTCTTCAGGACCACAACACCTTCGAGGAGCCGGACCGCGTTGCATTAAAGGAATTTGACGCATGGTGCGTTGAGGACGGAAAGCTCTGCATGGATATCCCCGCCGCATCTGTTGTCAGCATCCGGGTAAAATAATCCGGCAGGACCCGTACCTTCACAAGCAGCGGCGCAGATGTTACAGTATATATAGGTATTTACAACCACACCTTTGAATATAGGGTGTGGTTTTTGCCATACGGAGCGGATATATACTATGAAAAAAAGGCAGGACAGAATCAGACTGACGTACATAATCTTCGGCGTCACACTTGCGGTCATCCTTGTTTTCGGCACGATATGGAACGGGCAGAGCGCCCGGAGTGACACGGAATCGGCAGCCCGCTCCGTCAGTCTTTTTTATCTGGACGAGCTGGCGGGAAGGCGCGAGCAGGTTGTTGTCGCGAATATACGGGACAAGATCAGCGTAATCGAGACAGCGCTTGATCTGCTGACGCCGGAGGATTTAAGCGATAATGAGCACCTGCAGGCCTATCAGCTGAGGGTCAAGCAGCTGTTCCGGCTGGAGAGGTTTGCGTTCATCGGCGACGACGGCCTTATTTATACATCCTCCGGCACCAGGGAGGGAGCGGACCGGTTTCCGATCGACTACAAGGCAATGGACGGCCCGGAAATCACAGTGGGGAACGAAGGATCCGCCGATAAAAAGGTCATTATTGCAGTGCCGGCCGATATCCCCTTCGGCGAAACACGTCTTGCCGCCTGCTTCATGCAGTTCGATATGAAGGAGATGCTCGCCGGCGTTTCCGTGGATGCGCAAACGAACAGCTCGACCTTCTGCAATATTTATACGCAGGACGGCACCGCACTGAGCGATACGATCCTCGGCGGTCTGGCCGTGGAGGACAATCTTCTCGAAGCCATGAAAAACGCTGAGTTCGATCCCGGCTATTCCTACGAGAAGTTCCTGCAGGATTTTACGGAAGGAAAAAAAGGCGAGGCTGCCTTTACCTACAACGGCATCCGCGAGACGCTCAGCTACGTGCCCGTGGAGGGAACGGACTGGCTTTTGACCTACCTGATCCGTGAGACTGTGGTCAGCAACAGTATCAGCGCTATTTCCAACGGGATTATCCGAAGGAGCATCCTCCAGTCCGTGCTCATTGTCATTGCGATGGCAGGACTTCTCGCGTTTATCATCCGGCAGATCAACAGGAACGCAAAGCTGGTCCTGGAGAAGGAGACCGCGGATGCGGAAAACAGGGTAAAACAGGAGGAGATGGAGCGGCGGCTTCATCTTCAGGAAGAGCTGCTTTCCCGCAGGCAGCAGCAGGAAGAGCAGACGCGCATGATTACGGCCCTGGCCTCTGACTACTGGAGTGTCTATTATCTGGACCTTGACCGGAACGCGGGAGTCTGCTACCAGTCCCACGATGATCTGGACAGCGGCTTTAAGGTCGGGGACCGCTTCCCGTATATGGAATCCGTTACGGCCTATGCGAATGAGTACATAACGGACGAATACCGGGCGGAATTCCTGGAATTCATCCGGACGGAGAATATAAAGGAAATGCTCAGTAAGCAGCGGGTTATCGCGTACCGCTACCAGGTGGAAAGGCACGGGAAGAAGAGCTGGGAAGAAGTCCGCTTTGCGGGCGTAAGGCATCCGGAGGAGCGCGGGGACGGCCTGGTGCATGACGTCGGAGCCTGCTTTGTCGATGTGGATCTGGAAACCAGGAGGAGCATGGAGCAGCAGCAGACTCTGCAGGATGCCCTGACGGCGGCGGAGGCGGCCAACCGGGCAAAGACGGCCTTCCTGTCCAACATGAGCCATGAAATCCGCACTCCCATGAATGCTATCATCGGTCTGGACAGCATTGCGCTCAATGATACGGATATCTCCGAGCACACCAGGGATTCACTGGAAAAGATCGGAGCCTCTGCCCACCACCTGCTGGATATTATCAACGATATCCTGGATATGTCCCGCATCGAGTCGGGGCGCATGACCATAAAGCATGAGGAGTTCTCCTTCTCGAAGACTCTGGAGCAGGTCAATACCATTATCAGCGGACAGTGCAGGGACAAGGGCCTGCACTATGAGTGCCGGACAGTCGGAAAGATCGACGAATACTACATCGGCGATGACATGAAGCTGCGCCAGGTGATGATCAATATCCTCGGCAACGCGGTCAAGTTTACCCCCGAAGGAGGGAGCGTCATCTTCACCATCGAGGACGTCGCGCGAATGGAGGATAAGGCGACGATTCGCCTTACCATTGCCGATACCGGCATCGGCATGAGTGAAGAGTATCTGCCCAGGCTTTTCGATGCCTTTACCCAGGAGGATTCCTCCACCACCAGCCGCTACGGCAGCACCGGCCTCGGAATGCCCATCACAAAAAGCATTGTCGAGCTGATGAACGGTACGATCAGCGTGGACAGCAAAAAGGGCGAAGGAACCACCTTCGTCGTGACGGTTACACTGGGACAGGCCGGCCAGGAGGAACTCAGGGACGCCGGCGGGACGATCCGCCCGCATGAGATGAACGTACTGGTAATCGATGATGACCGCATCGCCTGCGAGCACGCAGAGGTAATACTCGGGCAGGCGGGAATCAGCTGCGAGGTGGTGACGTCCGGCAGGGACGCCATAGAGATGGTCAAAATGCGCCATGCCAGAAGAGAGGATTATAATCTGATTCTCGTGGACTGGAAGATGCCCGAAATGGACGGAATCGAGACGACAAAGCAGATCCGCGCCATTGTCGGAAACCACACGCCGATCATTATCCTGACCTCCTATAACTGGGAGGACATCGAGGAGGAGGCCAGAAGCGCCGGCGTCGATACCTTTGCCGCCAAGCCGCTCTTTGCCGGGACGGTCATGGATGAGTTCCGGGAGGCGTTCCGAAAGAAAAACGAGCAGCTTGTGAAGGAAACCGCGGACCTCAAGGGAAGGCGGGTGCTGCTGGCAGAGGACGTCGCCGTGAATGCCGAGATCATGATGATGGTTCTCAGCATGCGGGAGATGGAGGTCGACCACGCCGAGAACGGCAGAATTGCCGTGGAAATGTTCACCTCCCATGAGCCCGGCTACTATGATGCGATCCTTATGGATCTGCGCATGCCGGAGATGGACGGCCTGGAGGCGACAAGAAGGATCCGTGCGATGGACAGGAGCGACGCAGCCGTCATTCCGATCATCGCCCTGACCGCAAATGCCTTCGACGAGGATGTCCAGAGGAGCATGCAGGCGGGCCTCAACGCGCACCTCTCCAAGCCTGTGGAGCCTGAGTTGCTGTTCGAGACACTTGAGAATCTGATCAGGCCCTGACAGCGGAAAATGAATTATGAGCCATGACGACAGTGAGCGTCCGCAGGATTATCCATCCTGCGGACGCTCATTTTTGTGAAGCGGGCCGGATGCATGCATCCGGCCCATTTACCAGAGGGCGTATTAAATTGGAACCGGCAGGTTCCCTGCTGCGGCTGCACTCAGAGAGTGATCATCCGGTTGAAGAGACCGTCGCCGACGATCTCGTCGTTCTGGTTGAGCACTTCATAGTGCATGCCGATGACCGCGCGCTTCCCGTCCTTTGTGATGCGTTTGGAAGCGATCGTAAGGCGGAGGGAAATGGTGTCGCCGATGAAGACCGGCTTCGGGGATTTCCAGTTCTCGATTCCGAGGAATACGGAGGTGCGGAAAATGTTGCTGCGCATGTACAGGCCGTTGGCCATGGACAGGACGAGCATCCCGTGCGCGATCCGTTTGCCGAAATTCGTCTTCGCTGCGAAGGTGTCACTTGTGTGAAGCTCGTTCAGGTCACCGGTAAGGCCGGCGAACTGCAGAAGATCGGATTCGGAAATGGTTCTGGAGGGAGAGAGAAATACATCGCCCTCCTCGATGTCGTTATAGGTGTAGTACTGCTGTAATTCTTTCATTTTAGACTCCATACCGCAGCGCGGTAAGAATTGCCTGCTGCTTTGATAATTGATGAAAAATGTGCCGGAGCACATTTTTCATCATTTTCATTATTATGATTATTGTTTGCCGCTTTCAGCAGATCAGAACGGGATGGCACCCATGATCAGAGCCACGACAAGGATGGTCAGGGAGATGAGCCACAGCCAGATAAAGCTGTGCTTCTGGTGATCGCCCAGATCCACGCCCGACAGACCGGTCAGAAGGAAGGTCGAAGGAGTGAGCGGGGAGATCGGGAAACCGACCGTGATCTGTCCGAGGATAGCAGCGCGGCCCATGGCAAGTGCCGGGATGCCGACTGCTTCGCCGGTTGCAGCCAGTACGGGCAGAACCGCATAGTAGAAGCTGTCCGGATCGAACAGGAGTGACAGAGGCATGGAAGTAATACCGAGCAGGAGCTGAAGGTGAGCTGCGATCGACTGAGGCAGGATGCTGATCAGTCCTTCCGCCATGGCCTGAAGCATTCCGGAGCCGGACATAATGCCGGTGAACACGCCCGCTGCGAACAGGACGCTGGACATCATAAGAGCTGCTTCTGCGTGAGAGTCGACGAGCTTTCTCTGCAGATCAACGCTGGGATAGTTGACAACCATTGCGATAACGAGGGCAACCATAAAGCAGCCTGCGGGAGGAAGGACCTCTCTTACGAGGCAGACGATGGTAGCGACGATCAGGACTACGTTGAAGACAAAGAGCTTCGGCCTGCGAAGAGCCTGCTCTTCCTCGGAGAGCTTGCTCTCACTGTTGACATCAACATTGAGAAGGGATGCACCGAGACGCTTCTTTTCCTTGACACCGAACATGAATGCGAAGGCAAAGCAGACAACAACGCCGCAGATCTGAGGGATGATCATGGGATTGTAGAGTTCTGCGAGGGAAACTTCAAGAGCAGTTGCCGCACGGATTGTGGGGCCGCCCCAGGGGACGATGTTCATTGTGCCGGCGCCCATGGCAACGATCGTAGCCAGGACACGTCTGTCCATCTTCAGCTTGTCATAGATCGGCAGCATGGCCGGAACTGTGATCAGGAAGGTGGTTGCGCCGGAGCCGTCGAGGTGAGTGAGAATCGTGATAACCAGAGTTCCCACACAGATCTTGACCGGGTCTGCGCCGATGATGCGGATGATCGCGTTAACGATACGCTCGAACGCGCCGCAGTCGCTCATGATACCGAAGAACAGAACCGCAAAGATGAACATGCAGCCTGTCGGGGCAACGGATTTGATACCACTGGTGATGTAGCCTCCGATATCCTTTCCCTGTCCGATAATCAGCGCCGCGATAATGGGCACCGCGATCATCGTAAGCATGGGGGACATCTTCTTGGTCATGATCAGGATTAATACAGCCAGTATGGTTATTAAACCTACAATAGCAAGCATGACGTTAGTTACTCCTTTCCCTTAAAACACTTTGTTACTATCTGAACGGTGCCCTCACACCGCGCAAATCTCAGGTAATTCGGGACGCTGTCCGATGCCGCGGGGCTCAGATGACGCCCTTCTCCTTGAGCTCGGCGAGTTTATCGCTGTCGTAGCCGAGGAACTCCTTAAAGACTCTTTCGTTATCCTCACCGAGAAGCGGCGAAGGCTTGGTTACGTGAGGCATCGTCTCCATGAGCTTGACGGCGTCGCCGTTGACAGGCATGTCGCCGATGACAGGGTGGTGCATGATCGGGAACATCTCTCTTGCACCGGCGATGTGCTCATCCTTTACGATCTGGGACAGGTCATAAACAGGGCCGGAAGGAACGCCGGCTGCCAGGACCTTTTCGACGATCTCATCGACCGTGTAATCCTTTGTCCAGTCCTCGATCAGGGCCTTGAGCTCGTCCATGTGCTCCACACGGGCCATGTTGTTCTTAAAACGCTCGTCGGAAATCCACTCGGGCTTGTTAACGACCTTCAGGCAGAACTTTTCATACAGGCTCTGGTTGCCGCAGGCGATGATGACAAGACCGTCCTTTGCGTTGAAGCTGTCGTACGGGGCAAGAGCCGCATAGGCGTTGCCGTTGCGGACATAGAGCTTGCCGGTGTTCCAGTAGCGGGTGAAGGCGTTCTCAAGGCTGACGACGACGGAGTCGAGGAGCGCGACATCCACGCGCTGGCCCTTCCCGATGATGGTTCTTGCATGGAGCGCCGCAAGGACGCCGATCATCATATTCATGCCGGCCAGCATATCGCCCATGGCGTTGCCGGCTCTGGTGGGCTCGCCGCCCTTGGGGCCCGTAAGGCTCATCAGGCCGCCCATGGCCTGTGCGAGAATATCGTAGCCGGGTCTCTGGGAATACGGGCCGTAGGAGCCGAAGCCCGAAACCGCCGCGTAGATAATCTGGTCATTGACCTTCTTCAGGACGTCATAGCCGAGTCCCAGCTTGTCCATGACGCCGGGTCTGTAGTTCTCGAGGACGACGTCGGCCTTCTTGACCATCTCAAGGAAGATTGCCTTGCCCTCGGGGGACTTCAGGTTTAAGGTGATGCCTTCCTTACTTCTGTTGAGGAGGGCAAAATAGGCGCTCTCGCCGTTTACGACGGGGCCGTACGCGCGGCTGTCGTCGCCTCTTTCGGGCATCTCGATCTTGATAACCCTGGCGCCCATATCTCCCAGCATGGAAGAACAGAAGGGTCCGGAAACAACTCTGGTCAGGTCAAGTACGAGGATATCCTCTAAAGCTCCGTGCTGATTCATTTTCAGTTACCTCCTTTTGTGCTGTCGAATTCGCGGATCGTCCTGGGCGTCAGCATCTGATGCACCGGGCAGATCGAAACCGGATTCTGGTAAACGGACTCTGTGAATGCCTGGATGTAAGGACGGATCTCCGTCATGTCGACGATCTCGTCGACCATGCCGGTCTTTGCGCAGTATGCCGGCGCGGATTTATCCTTATAATCCTGAATCATCTCGTTCATCTTCTGGATGGTGCCGGACAGATCCTTTCCTGCAGCCTTTTCCTTGACGAGCTTTCTGGAATACATCGCGTTCGCGGCGGTCTCGCCGGGCATTACGTAGTATTCACTGATGCCTGTGCCGATGGAGAAAACATTGTTGTCATTGGCCTGAGGACCGCCGAGGACATAGTGAGCGGCGGCGGAAGCCTTCCTTAAGGTGACCTCCAGCGACGGCATGCCCGAGTTCTGGATCGAATAGATCAGGCTCTGGCCGAGGCCTAACAGCTCTGCCTTCTCGGCGTCATCGCCGACATCGATGCCCGTGGTATCCTGGAGCCAGATGATCGGAATCCTGTCGCGGGAGCACAGGGAGACGAACTCGTTCATCTTTACAAGTCCCTGCCTGTACAGCTTTCCGCCGATCGCAACGCCCTTCTTGTACTCCGGATAATTCATGAAGACACCCTGGACATTAGCGATGATGCCGACCAGGAGTCCGTTGACCTTTGCAAGGCCCGCTGCGATTTCCGGTCCGTACCCCTTCTTGTATTCCGCAAACGCGCTGTCATCGACAAGGCGTGCGATTACCTGATAGACGTCGTATACCTTGCGCTGGTTGCCCGGCAGGATGGTATACAGCTCTTCGGAAGAAAAGCGCGGTGACTTCGGCGCGTCGACTCTGAAGAACTCGAGATTGTAGGCGGGAAGCCAGCTGACGTATTTCTTGATTCCCTCGATGACTCCGAGATCGTCTGCATAGACCTCGCGGAAGAATCCGGTCTCGTCATAGTGAATCGGGACAGAACCCGGCGCGGGGACATGGTGCTTTGCATTCTCGTTCAGCGCGTCGATGATCTGGTTTGCGATCTCCTCGTCCACATAGCCCTTGGGGCTCATTCCGGAAAGGATACCGGCGCCGCCGACTGCCATGTTCGCCTTCTGGTGCGCGATCAGGATGGTCGGGGAAATGCTGTGGTAGCCGCCGCCCGCCGGATTGGTTCCGTAGATGCCTACGATGACCGGAACTCCGAGCTGGTTGAGCTGGGCATTGCGGAAGAAGGGCGTGCCGCCGCCGCGGCGGTTCGGATAAACCTTGTCCTGGTTGGGGAACTCAACGCCGGAGCAGTTGAGAAGGTAAATCAGCGGAATGTGCAGAAGCTTTGCCGTATCGGATCCTCTCAGGAGGTTTTCCGCCTGCCCGGGAACCCAGGCGCCGGCCATTTTCTTATTATCGGAAGCAATGATGACACACCACTTGCCGCCGACTCTCCCGAGTCCCTTTACGATGCTGGTGCTGCCTGTCTTGTTGTCTGCGGGATTAAACAGGCTGTTGAGCGGACACCAGGTGTCCGGATCGATCAGTGCATTGATCCTCTGCATGGCAGTCAGCTGTCCGGAATCGTTCAGTGACTGGTCTTCTCTGCCGTTTGCGAGAGCCTTGTTGATTGCCTCGTGAATTTCCGCTTCTACCTTTTTGATTTCTGCTTCGTTCTCCGGATCGGGTGTGCCGACCGCCTTACCGATGATGGGCATATTCTGGAAATAGCCCGGCATGGAATATAAATTCATGATGCTCTCCTTTGTTAATTTGCAGATTTATGATAAAACGAATTTATTCCATCGGCTGATGCATGTCAAATTTTCTATATTTTACTGCTGTAGGCAAAATACACTATAAAAGGTGGCATGGAAGAGGGGTAATTTTGCATTTTGCCGGAGGCGTTCCGGCGGATGAATAACAAAAATGGCTTTATTAATGAAGAGAGGAGATTTGCGCAAAGAAAAAACGTTAACCAAAAGGTTAACGTTAGTTAAGATAATTAATAATTCACCGGCAGGCTCTGTTCGCCTATGATGACAGCATCAGATCATAAAATCATTGGTCTGATAATCGATTTTCCAGGAATGATTTTTATAGAAGCGCTCCGCAAAGTCGAGGAACAGACGGGCGCAGGCGCTTAAGGGGCGCGCCGCGGACCAGAAGATCGTCTGGTCACGCGCAATCAGCGGCTCGGAGACGGGCAGTGCCCGGACACTTGCCTGCCCGAGGTACTTGGATGCATGCTCAGTGGAAAGAGCTACGCCGAGTCCCTGCTGCACCATCGCGTTGCGCATGATATAATCGCATTCCATCGCGATGTGAGGTGTTATGGCGGCGGCGTGAAAGAGCTCGTCATAGAAATTCCTTGCGGAGTATCCCGGCGAGAGCATGATAAAGGGCTCGTCCTTTACATCGTACAGGGTGATCTTCCTTCGCTGGGCAAGCGGATGGCGGCTGTTGACAAGAACGACGGCGTGATCGTCCTCGTACAGGGTCATGGACCGGATATCTCCCCTGGACAGGTCCACGTCGCGGGAAGATGTGATGAAAAGATCGTATTTATCCAGCAGGTCCCTTCGGGGCTCGATCTGGTTGATGCGCACGACGGAGTGCATGATCATGTAGTCGGGGTAGAGGGCGCTGAACTGGGAAAAAAGACCGTTCCAGAGGTGCGGCGTCGAGGTTGCGATGGTCAGCACCGTATCCCTGTTGTTGGAGTCTTTGCGGACCTCCGTGACAGCGGTATCCAGAAGAGAGAGAACTCTTCCGGTATGCTCGAGAAAAATCTTGCCGCGGGCATTTAAGACAAGCCGGTTGCCGACGCGGTCAAACAAAGAAACGCCAAGCTCCTTTTCGAGTCTCGAAATGCTCGCGGAGAGAGCCGGCGGGGAAATATACAGCTGCTTTGCGGTGCGGGTCAGGTTCCCGTTCTCCGCAAGAGCCTTAAAATAAGACAGTTGCAGTAATTCCATGGCACGATTATACAACAGGTATTTTTGTTGGGAAAGGAGGATATCCCATGTGGAATAAGGCCACGATGACCTTCGGAGAATCCGTGATGATCTCTCTGATGGGCCTGTCTGTTGTCTTCCTGGCACTGATTGTTCTGGCACTGGCAGTATACCTGATCTCCTTAATCCTGCGGACGGTTTCGCCCGTTCAGGAGGAAATAAAAGCAAGCGATAAGGGCGCGGCGGGGCAGAGCGTCCTGCCGGCAAAAGAGCCGCCGGAATCGGAAGATGATCAGGAACTGCTGGCAGCGCTGTCGGCGGCGATCGCAGATGATCTCGGGCTTTCGCCGGACAAATTCAGAATAAAAAGCATTCAGGAAATATGAGAAGGAGCAGTGAGGATATGAAATACTTGGCTATTGTTAATGGAAAACGTTACGAAATCGAACTGGAAAGGCTTGACCTTGCTACTCCTCTGGACAGAGGCGAAAGAGCAAGAGCAGCCGCTGCCGCAGTGCCGGCCCTTCCGGTCCAGGCCCAGCCGGCTGCAGTGGTTCCAGCCCCCGCACCTGTGCCCGCGCCCGTTCCGGCAGCAGCCCCCGCGCCGGCCCCTGCACCCGCACCGGCTCCCGCGGCTGAGCCCGCAGCAGCCCCCGCACAGGGCGGCGAAAAGGTCGTTGAGGCTCCCATGCCCGGCAAGGTCCTCAAGGTTCTCTGCAGCGCCGGCCAGGCAGTAAAGAGCGGAGACGCCGTTGTGGTCCTTGAAGCGATGAAGATGGAAACAGAAATCGTTGCGCAGGATGACGGAACCGTCGCTGAAATCCATGTGCATGAAGGAGATTCTGTCGATACCTCCGCAAAGCTGGTAACCCTGCGCTGATTTCAGGCGCCCGTGGTTAACAGTTTATCCGGCTTTGTAACAAAAGAGGTGGACGATGAATTATTTACAGATATTGAAAGAACTCCTTTCACAGTCCGGATT
>CADBPC010000022.1 GCA_902796425.1 uncultured Lachnospiraceae bacterium | reverse complement strand
GAGAGCCTCCTGGAGGAATATGACAGCGTGATTCTTGCCTGCGGAGCCTCCAATCCGAGAGATATCAAGGCGCCGGGGAGAGACGCGAAGGGGATCTGGTTTGCCGTCGATTTCCTGGGGAGCGTCACAAAGCAGCTCCTTGACAGTGATTTTCAAAAGGTCCCTTACGGCATGGCAAAGAATAAGGATGTTATCATCATCGGCGGCGGCGATACGGGAAACGACTGCGTGGGAACCTGCATCCGGCTCGGGGCAAAAAGCGTAACGCAGCTCGAGATGATGCCGGAGCCCCCGAAGGCGAGACTTTCCTCCAATCCCTGGCCGGAATGGCCAAGAATCCTGAAAACCGACTACGGCCAGGAGGAAGCGATCCGGATATTCGGGGCGGACCCGAGAATCTACCAGACCACGGTCAAAGAGTTTGTAAAGGACAAGAAGGGAAACCTGAAGGAAGTCGTCCTGGTTAAGCTCTCGCCGGTGAAGGATGAGAAGACGGGCAGGATGAATATGGTGCCCGTGGAAGGAAGCGAGAAGACGGTTCCTGCGCAGCTTGTCCTTATTGCGGCGGGATTTCTCGGGAGCGAGAGCTATGTCACGGAGAGCTTTGGTGTTGCAACCGACGCGAGGACCAATGTAAAGACAGCCCCGGGCGGATATTCCGCCTCGAAGGAGAAGGTCTTTGCGGCGGGAGATATGCACCGCGGCCAGTCCCTGGTGGTATGGGCAATCGCGGAAGGAAGAGCTGCCGCGAAGGCAGTGGATGAAGCGCTGATGGGATACACGAATCTGTGACGGGGGAGGACCTTAAGGTTCCCGAATGATCAGAACAAAACATGGAGATTACGGAACATGGTCAGAGCAAATGAGAATTATTTGAAACTCCGGGGAAGCTATCTCTTTTCCGAAATCGGAAGAAGGGTCAGAGAATACCAGACGCTCCATCCCGATGCCGAGGTGATCCGGCTCGGGATCGGCGACGTAACGCAGCCGCTCGCAAAGGAGGTCATCACGGCTCTCCATCATGCAGTGGATGAGATGGGAAGCGCGGATACCTTCCGGGGATACGCGCCGGATCTCGGCTACAGCTTTTTAAGAGAGACGATCGCCCGGTGCGACTATACGGACAGGGGCTGCGATATTAGTCCGGACGAGATCTTTGTGTCGGACGGGGCAAAGTGCGACTGTGCAAATATCCAGGAAATCTTCGCGCCAGACAGCAGCATCGCCGTCTGTGATCCGGTTTACCCCGTATATGTGGATTCCAATGTCATGGCGGGGAGAACGGGAGAATATAACCCCGGAGCCGGCTGCTACAAGGGTGTGATTTACATGCCCTGCACGGAGGGGAACAGGTTTGTCCCGGATTTTCCGGATAAGACGCCGGACCTTATTTACCTTTGCTTCCCGAACAACCCGACCGGAGCCGTGATGAAAAAGGAACAGCTTCAGGACTGGGTAAACTACGCGATAAATAACGGCTCTGTCATTTTATTCGACGCGGCCTATGAGGCCTATATCGCACAGGAGGACATCCCGCACAGCATCTATGAGTGCCGCGGAGCGAAGAGCTGTGCGATTGAATTCCGGTCCTTTTCCAAGACGGCAGGCTTTACCGGGCTCCGACTCGGCTATACGGTGATTCCGAAGGACCTCAAGGCGGGAGGCGTCAGCCTTTGGCAGCTGTGGGCCAGAAGACACGGAACGAAATACAACGGCGCCCCCTATATCGTCCAGAGGGCGGGCGAGGCGGTTTATTCCGAAAAGGGCAGGGAACAGGTCAGGCAGCAGATCGCTTACTACATGGAGAACGCGCGGATCATCCGGGAAGGGCTTACGGCCGCGGGATACAGTGCCTTTGGCGGGGAAAACGCCCCTTATATCTGGCTTAAGACACCCGGGGGGACAGACGGATGGAAATTCTTTGACACACTCCTTACAAAGGCGAACGTCGTCGGGACGCCGGGCGCCGGGTTTGGCCCCGCGGGTGAGCAGTACCTCAGACTGACCGCGTTCGGCAGCAGGGAAAACACGATCAAAGCCATTGAACGGATCCGGCAGCTGTAAAGAGCTCCGGCCGCTTCGGACAGGATGGAGAATCAGCATGACAAAATATATTTTCGTCACAGGAGGCGTGGTTTCGGGCCTGGGAAAAGGGATTACGGCGGCGTCTCTCGGAAGGCTTTTAAAGTCCAGGGGGCTGAAGGTGGCCGCCCAGAAGCTTGATCCTTATATCAACGTGGATCCGGGAACCATGAGCCCTTATCAGCACGGGGAGGTCTATGTCACGGAGGACGGCGCCGAGACGGATCTTGACCTCGGACATTACGAGCGCTTTATCGATGAGGATCTGAACAAGTACTCGAACCTTACGAGCGGCAAGGTCTACTGGAACGTTCTGAATAAGGAACGGCGGGGCGAGTATCTGGGCTCCACCGTGCAGGTGATTCCGCATATCACGAACGAAATCAAGGAGTTCGTCTACTGCGTCGGCACAAAGACCGACGCGGATGTCGTGATCACGGAAATCGGCGGAACGATAGGCGATATCGAGTCGCAGCCGTTCCTCGAGGCGGCGCGCCAGATTTCGCTCGAAACCGGCAGGGAAAACAGTCTCTTTATCCATGTTACGCTTGTGCCTTACCTTCACGGCTCGGGCGAGCACAAATCAAAACCGACTCAGCATTCGGTCAAGGAGCTCCAGGGCATGGGTATTTCGCCGGACATCATTGTCCTTCGCTGCGACGAACCTCTGGAGGAGAGTATTTTCAGGAAAATTTCGCTTTTCTGCAACGTGCCGGAGGACTGTGTCATCGAGAACAGGACGCTGGACAGCCTCTATGAAGCGCCCCTGATGCTGGAGAAGTCCGGCTTTTCCGGAGTCGTGTGCAGGAGACTCGGACTCCGCACGAGGGAGCCGGATCTTGCGGAGTGGGAACATCTTGTCAGCCGCATCCGGTCCAGACAGAAGACGGTCAGGATCGGACTAGTCGGGAAATATGTGCAGCTTCACGACGCGTACCTTTCCGTCGCGGAGGCGCTTGCGCACGCGGGCTTTGCTCTGAACGCGCACGTCGATATCTCCTGGCTCGATTCGGAGGACATCCATGAATCCGATTACAGGGAAAAGCTGGAGGGCCTGCAGGGGATCATCATCCCGGGAGGCTTCGGCGACCGGGGAACGGACGGCATGATCCTTGCGGCACAATACGCAAGGCAGGAGAACATTCCTTATTTCGGGATCTGTCTCGGAATGCAGATCGCGGTCATTGAATTCGCAAGGCACGTCGCGGGAATCAGGGATGCCTGCTCCGGTGAGTTCCACGACGCGTCGGAGCACAGGGTGATCGACTTTATGCCCGGCCAGTCGGATGAGGTCAACAAGGGCGGAACGCTCCGGCTCGGAAGCTACCCCTGCCATATTCTTCCGGGGACTCTGATGGAGAGGTGCTACAAGGCAGCGGATATCAGCGAGCGTCACCGCCACAGATATGAGTTCAACAACGAATACAGGGATCTTCTGGTAGGTGCGGGCCTTACCATCTCCGGAGTATCACCGGATAACACGCTGGTGGAAACCGTCGAGCTGTCAAACCATCCGTTCTTTCTCGGCGTGCAGTACCATCCGGAGTTCAAGTCGAGGCCGAACAGGCCGCACCCTATTTTCCGGGAATTCCTTGCGGCGGCGCTGAAAATACAGGAACATGTGGGTAAACAGAATGCAATTTGACAGGAAACTGATATTAGAGGACGGAAGCGAGTTTTACGGATTTGGGTTCGGCGCCGGGACGGATGCCGTGTGCGAGATTGTTTTCAATACATCGGTTGCAGGTTATCAGGAAATTCTCTCGGATCCGTCCTATACGGACCAGGGGGTGGTGATGTCCTATCCCCTGATCGGCAGCTACGGGATCAACAGTGAGGACTATGAGAGCCGGTGCGTTACGCCCGCCGCACTGATTGTCCGCGACATCAACGGGAGCCCGTCGAACTTCCGCTCCACCGGGACCGTGGAGGAACTCCTTTCGGACAGCGGGATTCCGGGCCTTTGCGGCGTGGATACGAGAAAGCTGGTCCGCAGCATCCGCGACCTCGGATCGAGAAGAGGACTTATAACCGATGCCGGGGTGCCCGCGGAAAAGGGTATGGAGATCATCGCCGCAGCGCCCGTAAGGCACGATGCCGTGAGAAGACAAAGCTGCCGGAAGAAATGGTACAGCCGGACGTCCAATCCGAGGCATCAGGTTGTCGTTATCGACTGCGGCCTGAAAATGAACATCATCCGGATGCTGAACAGGGAAAAGTGCAACGTCACGGTCGTCCCGTTCGATACGCCTGCGGACGAGATCCTGAGACTTACGCCGGACGGAGTCGTTGTTTCCAACGGTCCCGGCGACCCGGAGGATGTGCCGGAGGTCATTGAGACACTGAAGGGCCTTCGGGGAGAACTGCCCGTCATGGGGATCTGCCTGGGGCATCAGCTGACCGCCCTCTCCTTCGGGGCAAAAACCTATAAGCTGAAATTCGGACACAGGGGCGGGAACCATCCGGTGAAGGATCTTCGGACCGGCAGAATCGAGATCACAAGCCAGAACCACAGCTATGCGGTGGACGTTGACACGGTTTCCGGCACCGGCCTTGAAGTGACCCATGTCAATCTCCTGGACGGGACGGTGGAAGGCCTTGGCAGCGAGAAGAACAGGATCCTGACGGTCCAGTATCATCCCGAGAGCTGCCCGGGGCCGCAGGACAGCACGTACCTGTTTAAACAGTTCACCGCAATGCTGGGGCATTGAGACAGGAAACAGAGTGAAAGTATGCCGAAACGTACAGATATCAGAAAAGTACTGGTGATAGGATCGGGGCCGATCGTGATCGGCCAGGCCCCAGAGTTTGACTACGCGGGGACACAGGCCTGCCTTGCCCTGAAGGAAGAGGGATATGAGGTCATCCTCGCAAACTCCAATCCGGCCACGATCATGACGGATCACGCGATTGCGGACAAGGTTTATATGGAGCCCCTGACGCTGGAGTACCTGGCAAGGATCTGCAGATACGAAAGGCCGGACGCGCTGCTTCCCGGGCTCGGCGGACAGACCGGCCTGAATCTCTCGCTCCAGCTCTATGACAAGGGGGTCCTCTCCGAATGCGAAATTGAGCTTCTGGGGACGGACGCCGCCGGGATCAGGAGAGCCGAGGACAGGCAGCTTTTCAAGGAACTGTGCGAGGAGCTCGGAGAACCGGTCATTCCTTCGATGATCACGACCAGCGTGAAGGAAGGCCTGGAGGCCGCAAAGGCGATCGGTTATCCTGTGATCCTTCGTCCCGCCTTTACCCTCGGAGGAACGGGCGGCGGCTTTGCGCATAACGAGAAGGAGATGACGCAGAAGATGCAGTATGCGCTCTCGCTCTCGCCGGCTCACCAGGTGCTCGTGGAAAAGAGCATCCGCGGCTATAAGGAAATTGAGTATGAGGTGATCCGGGACGCCAACGATACGGCGATTACGGTCTGCAACATGGAAAACCTCGATCCGGTGGGAATCCACACGGGAGATTCGATTGTTGTCGCCCCCAGCCAGACGCTGACGAACAGGGAGTACCACATGCTGCGGGACTGCGCGCTGAAAATCATCCGCGCCCTGAAGGTCAGGGGCGGCTGCAACGTCCAGTTTGCGCTTGATCCCCAGTCCCTTGATTACTATGTCATCGAGGTCAATCCCAGAGTATCGAGATCCTCCGCCCTGGCCTCGAAGGCTACGGGCTATCCCATCGCCCGGGTTTCGGCGAAAATTGCCGTCGGCATGAACCTGGATGAAATCCGGCTCGCCAATACGCCGGCCTGCTTTGAGCCCGTGCCCGACTACATCGTCACAAAGATGCCGAGATTCCCGTTTGATAAATTTACACAGGCATCCAATGTGCTGTCCACGCAGATGAAGGCGACCGGGGAGACCATGAGCATCGGAAGGACGATGGAGGAGAGCCTCCTTAAGGCGATCCGCTCGCTCGAGGACGGAAAGAACCATATTCATCTCGCAAAGTTTGACGTCCGGAATCTCTCGGACCTGCCGGAGCCGGAAAACCGCAGGGAGGCTGCAAAGAAGCTCCTCGAATATATCGAAGAGGGAACCGACGACAGGATCTATGCGATCTCGGAGCTTCTGTGGCTCGGCGCCGATCTGCAGGCGATTTATTCGCGGACGATGATCGACATGTTTTTCCTCGAAAAGATTAAGAACATCGTGGAATTTGAAAAGAAGCTGGAACAGGCGGCAAAGAGGAGTCACCCGCAGGACGGTCCGGCCGCCGCGAAGGAGGGGAGGAGCCGGATCCCGGAGGAAGACGCTGCCCGGGTGCCCGGAAGGGATCTCCTTTACGAAGCAAAGAGGATGGGCTTTTCCGATTCCTACATCGCGGAGCTGACCGGAAAGAGCGAGGAGGAAATCTGGCTGCTTCGAAGGGAATACGGAATCCGGCCGGTCTATAAGATGATCGATACCTGTGCTTCCGAATTCGACAGCTATGTGCCTTATTTTTACTCCACCTATGAGGAGGAGAATGAGTCGGCTGTATCCTCAAAGCAGAAGATCATTGTCCTCGGTTCCGGACCCATCCGGATCGGGCAGGGCGTCGAATTCGACTATTCGACGGTGCACGCTGTAAAAACCATCCACAAGGCGGGATACGAGGCGATTGTTATCAACAACAACCCCGAGACCGTCTCCACGGATTACACCACGGCGGACAAGCTTTATTTTGAACCCCTCACCTGTGAGGATGTCATGAATGTGGTCGAGCTGGAAAAGCCGCTTGGCGTCATTGTCAGCCTCGGAGGCCAGACGGCGGTCAACCTGGCTTCTTCCCTGGCAAAAAGAGGCGCGCCGATTATCGGAACGGGTCCGGACGCGATCTTTGCGGCCGAAGACCGGGATGCCTTTGAAAAGGTCGTCGAGAGACTGGGAATTCCCCACCCCCGGGGAATTGCCGTCTCCGGTGTCCGGGAAGGACTGGAAGCCGCGGAAAAGATCGGATACCCGGTTCTTGTCCGTCCGGGCTTTGTCCTCGGAGGGCGCGCGATGGAGATCATAGCGAACCCCGTCCTTCTGAAACGATATCTGGAAAAGACCATGACGCCGGACAGGAATAATCCGGTGCTCATCGACCGGTATATCCGCGGAAGAGAGGTGGAGGTGGACGCGGTCTGCGACGGGAGGGATGTGTTCCTTCCGGGGATCATGGAGCTGGTTGAGCGGACGGGAGTCCATTCCGGCGACAGCATCAGTGTTTTCCCGCCGTTTTCCATCTCTGAGAAGGTAAAAAGGACGATCGCGGAATATACGGAGAAGCTGGGGCCCGGAATCGGCATAGTCGGGCTTTACAACATACAGTTTATCGTCGATTCCGAGGACAATGTCTATGTCATTGAGGTAAATCCCCGCGCGTCAAGGAGCGTCCCGTTTCTTTCAAAGTCCGCCGGAATCCCGCTGGTGGATATCGCCGCGAAGGCGATGCTGGGAATCAGTCTTAAGGAGCAGGGCCGTACCGGGGCCGGGGATGAGGGGTGCGGTTTCTGGTACGTCAAGGCGCCTGCCTTTTCCTTTGAAAAGCTGGGCGGCATGGACGCCTACCTCTCCCCTGAAATGAAGTCGACGGGAGAGGCCATCGGCTATGACAGGAGTCTGAAGAGAGCGCTCTATAAGGCGCTGCAGGCATCCGGCATCAAAATGAAGGAATACGGAACCGTGATCGTGACGCTCGCAGATGAGGATAAAGAGGAGGCGCTGGACCTTGTACGGAGGTTTTACGAGCTCGGCTTTAACATCGAGGCGACCGTCGGGACCGGAGTATTTTTGAGGGAGCATGGCATACGGACCCGCATAAGGGGTAAAATCAGCGAAGGGAGCGATGAAATCCTTCGTTCCATCCGGGCAGGCTATGTCAGCTATATCATCAACACCAGGGCGATCCTGTCGGGAGTCCATTACAGCGATGGCGCCGCGATCAGGAGCTGCGCCATCCGGAACGGGGTCACAATGTTTACGTCACTGGATACCGTGAGAATCCTTCTCGATGTGCTGGAGGATATCACGCCGCGCATCGCGGCCATCTGACTGCTGCAGCTGTCTGTCCGCTGCGGTTATCTGACAGAAGCGGGGAATAAGGAGAGTATGGAATACACATTTGAAGAGGTCATGAAGTACATCGAAGAGGAGGACGCGAAGTTTATCCGGCTCGCGTTCCGGGACGCCTACGGCATCCAGAAGAATATTTCGGTGATGCCGGGTGAGATAAAGAAGGCATTTGAAAACGGGATCCCGATCAATCCGAGAAGGATCGCGGGCTTTCAGGATTACCGGTGCGCCTCGCTCTTCTTAAGGCCGGACCCGTCCACACTTACGGTCCTGCCGTGGAGGCCGGACAGCGGAAGAGTCCTGAGGATGTTCTGCGACCTGTACACGCCGCAGGGAGAGGTCGCCGCGGAGGATACCAGGTCCATTCTTAAGAATGCTGTCGCCGCCGCGCGGGATGCGGGGATTTCCTTCCGGTTTAATTCGGAGATGGAATTCTATCTGTTTACAAAGGATGAAGAAGGGAACGCAACAAAGATCCCTTACGATACGGCGGGATATATGGATGTCGCTCCCGCGGACCGGTGCGAAAATGTCCGCAGGGAGATCTGCCTTACGATTGAGAAGATGGGGCTGACTCCGGAGAGATCCCATCACGAGCAGGGACCCGGCCAGAATGAGATCGATTTCCACTACGCAAAGCCTTTAAAGGCTGCGGACCAGATGACCACGTTCAAGATGGTCGTATATACGATTGCCGACCGGTACGGCCTGTGTGCGGACTTTTCGCCGGTTCCGCTCGAGGGCAGGCCCGGCAACGGCTATCATATCAATATTTACGCAGAGGATGAGAACGGCGGGGATGCCGCGCCCTTCGCTGCAGCGGGAATTCTTGAAAGGATCCGCGAAATCACGCTGTTCCTGAATCCGACGGACGCGTCCTATTCGAGGTTCGGGACGGATCTTGCGCCCGACAGGGTGGACTGGTCCGATGAGGGCGCCTCGGAGCTGATGTACGTGGAGGAGAGCATGGGAAGGACGAGGGTAGAGCTGCGCTCCCCGGATGCCACATGCAATCCTTATCTTGTGTATGCGCTGCTGATCCGCGCGGGCCTTGACGGAATTAAGAAGAAGCTCCGGCTTCCCGGAAAAAGCGCAAAGACCATGCTCCTGCCCGGCTCCCGGAAGGAAGCGGCGGGACTTGCGCTGGAAAGTGATTTTGTAAGGGAAGTCGTCCCGGAAGGAATCCTCCGGGAATACGCAAGGCTCTGACGGGAGAAGGACCTATGCCGGGAAATGAGGATATCCGGCACTCTCTTTTGATAGTGTCCGGGTCAGAGCAGTTTGCCATGACAGTAAGAAATGCGCTGCCTTCAGGGAAGATACGGCTGGTCGACTGCAAAAGCAGCGCGGCAGCCGCGAGGCGGAGCGTTCTTGAAAAAAGCTATGGCATCGTCATAATCAGTGCGCCGCTTCCTGATGAGAGCGGCCTGGAGCTTGCGCTGGACATTGCCGGGAGCGGCAATGCCGGTGTCCTGATCGCTGCCCCGCCCGAGGTATACGACAGTATCCTTGAGAGAGGGGCGGAGCAGGCAGTCCTTGCTCTTTCCAGGCCGGTCCAGCGTTTTACGATGCAGACGGCCGTAAGATACCTGATTGCCGTTCAGGACAGGATGGTAAGACTCCGGCAGGAAACAGACCGCGCGCTGGAAAAGGCGGATGAAATTCGGAAGATCGACCGGGCAAAGTTCCTTCTCATGGAGAAAAAGCACCTGACGGAGGATGCGGCTCACCGCTACATCGGCAAGCTTGCCATGGACAATGCCGTGACACGCCTTCGCATTGCCGCAATGATTATTGATAAATACGAAGACTGACCGCGCGGCCGCCGGGCCGCGGGGTCAGGGGTCTGCATGCATTTTTGCATGCACGTGAGCGTAAGCCCGCGGGCGCGCGGGTCACAGGTACGGAGCGGGAGTATCTCAGGACAGGAGGCCCTCGATCTGCTCTCTTGTCGCTTTTACGGAGCCCTGCACCATCTCGGGCTTTCCGCCGCCTCTGGCGGAGAGGTTTTCTTTCATTGCCGCGTTGGGAATTCTCGCGTCATCGACACGGGAGCCGATCAGGTACTGCCAGCCGTCCCTGTCATTTCCGGTGAAGACACCGGCGAAACGGCACTTCTCCCTGCAGAGCTCGTTCATCATATAACGGGCAAGAAGAGGGGAGAGATTTTCCTCAAATACCCAGAAGCTCTTAAGAGGAGCGGGATCCTTCGAGCTGTCGCCGGAGTTATCGCTCCCTGCGCAGCGCAGCTGCGCAAGTCTCATGTCCACGTAGCGCTGCTCGCCCTCGCGCAGCGCATTTTTAAGCTCTGCAATTTCGGATAAAAGCTTTTCCACACCGTCCGCGATGTTTTCCTGCGGCAGACTGGTAAGGCGCGATATGCGCTCCGCCTGGAGCTGGCGCTCCTGCATCAGCTTCAGGGCCCTTGCGCCGCAGAGGATGAACAGCCTCATCCCGTTTTTTGTGCGCTCGACAGACAGGATCTTGATCAGGCCGATCTCCCCGGTGCGCTTGACATGCGGCGCGCAGCAGGCGCAGACGTCGACGCCCTCAATAATGACGATCCGGACCGCGCCCTCGATCTCCTTTTTGCTCCTGTATTCCATATTCGCGAGCTCTTCATCCGAGGGCCAGGACGCGGTTACGGGGACATTTTTCCATACCACCTCGTTGGCGCGCCGCTCCAGGTCAAGGAGCTGCTCATCGTCAAGCCTCCCGGAAGGATCCAGTGTCACCGTGTTGTCACTCAGGTGAAAACCGACATTCTCATAGCCGTACAGCGTGTGCATGAGGCCGGAGAGGATGTGCTCTCCCGTGTGGTTCTGCATGTTGGAATAGCGGTGCTCCCAGTCGATCTGCCCGCTGACGGTATCGCCCGCCTTGGGGAGCGGTGTGCTGCCGGATTCTTCCGCCATCAGGCGGACGGTGTGGGTAATTACGCCGTCATGAATCTGCACATCGGTCACATCGAGCCCTGCGAGCACGCCCCGATCCGGCGTCTGTCCGCCCTCCTCGGGGAAGAAAAGCGTCCTGTCCAGGATGATCTGCGCCGCGCCTTTCTCCTCAAGGGTGCGTACATCCAGTACTTCTGCGGTAAATAAGACCCCGTAGGGGTCTTTGTCGAAAAGTCGTATCGTTTCGGTCATGTCGGGTACTCCGTGTCTTTGTAAATCACAAAACTTTCATATTTTCATACGGCGCAAAAAGTTGCCGTTTGAATTCGTACTCATTATAATTGTAAAAGTATTTTTATGCACTTAAGGGAGCGTATGTTTTGAAGAAAATTACCAGACTGCCTTCAGCTGTTTGGAGTAAGCTTAAAAACCTTATCCGCAGCTTTGATTTTTTCGGTTTCGGCGACGATGATGAGAGTCCGAGGCGTAATAACCAGAACAGGGGAAACGATAACGGTGCGGGCGGATCACAGCCGCGTCAGAATCTTCTCATGCTTCTGATTGCCGCAATGGTGACACTTCTGATTGTCAGTTATTTTATGCGCGGGGCTTCCTCGCAGACGACGCAGATCACCTACTCGGAATTTATTTCCATGGTGGAAAAGGAAGATGTCGCGCGCGTTGAGATCGACGGCGACAAGATCAACATTGCGACAAAGCAGAAGGGTCTTGCCGATGAGGAAGCGAGATTCCGCTATTATACGGGACTTGCGGAGGATGAGACTGCCCTGACCTCGCGCATGCTCGAGCATGACATTATTATCAGCAGCAGCGTGCCGGATTCCTCGGGCCTTATCATATCCTTTATCCTGACCTATATCCTGCCGATTCTGCTGATGTGGGTACTCCTGTCCTTCCTCTTCCGCAGGATGGGCAGAAGCGGAGGCATCATGGGCGTCGGCCGCAGCACCGCGAAGGAGTATGTCCAGCGGGAGACCGGCGTTACCTTCAAGGACGTCGCCGGCGAGGACGAGGCCAAGGAGTCTCTCGTCGAGGTCGTCGATTTCCTGCATAACCCGGATCATTATTCGGCCATCGGCGCAAAGCTCCCGAAGGGAGCACTGCTCGTGGGCCCTCCCGGAACGGGCAAAACACTTCTTGCCAAGGCGGTCGCAGGTGAGGCGCATGTGCCGTTCTTCTCACTGACGGGCTCGGATTTCATTGAGCTCTATGTCGGCGTCGGCGCATCCCGTGTCAGGGACCTTTTCCGCGAAGCAACTAAAAACGCGCCCTGCATTATTTTCATTGATGAGATCGATGCGATCGGCAGAAGCCGTGACTCGAAGTACGGCGGAGGCAATGAAGAAAGAGAACAGACCCTGAACCAGCTCCTCTCGGAGATGGACGGGTTTGACACGACCAAGGGAATCCTGGTCCTGGGCGCAACGAACCGCCCGGAGATCCTGGATAAGGCACTCCTTCGTCCCGGCCGCTTTGACAGACGGATCATCGTGGAGCGCCCGGACCTGAAGGGACGTGAGGCGATCCTGAAGGTTCACGCCAAGGACGTCCGGATGGACGAGACCGTCGACCTCAAGGAAATTGCGCTTGCGACCAGCGGCGCGGTGGGTTCCGACCTTGCCAATATGATCAATGAAGCGGCGATCAATGCCGTCAAGAACAAGCGCGAATACGTCTCCCAGAAGGACCTGTTCGTCGCGGTTGAAGAGGTCCTGGTCGGCAAGGAGAAGAAGGACCGCATCATGAGCAAGGAGGAGCGGCGGATCGTTTCCTACCATGAAGTCGGCCATGCTCTCATTGCTGCAATCCAGAAGAACTCCGAGCCCGTGCAGAAGATCACGATCGTGCCCCGCACCATGGGTGCGCTCGGCTACGTCATGCAGGTTCCGGAGGAAGAGAAATACCTTAATACGAAGGAAGAACTGCACGACATGATCGTCGGCCTCCTGGGAGGCCGGGCAGCCGAGGAGCTGAAGTTCGGCAATGTCACAACCGGCGCCTCCAACGATATCGAGCGGGCGACAGCCATTGCCCGCAGCATGGTGACACAGTACGGCATGAGCGAGCGCTTCGGCCTCATGGGACTGGCCACGGTAGAGAGCCAGTACCTCGAGGGAAGGACCGTTCTGAACTGCGCGGACGTCACGGCGGCGGCCGTCGACGAGGAAGTCCGCGGGATCATCGAGACCTGCTATCAGGAAGCAAAGCGCCTTCTGGCCGACAACCTTGAAGTCATGGACAAGATCGCCGCATACCTGATCAAGGAAGAGACCATCACCGGCAGACAGTTCATGAAGATCTACAGAGAGGCCAAGGGCCTTCCTGACGAAGATACCGCAAAGACCGCCGAGGAAGAAGTCATCCAGGAGTATATCCCCGATGAGCCCGCTTCCAAAGAGCCGCAGGATGCAGGAGATGCTCAGAATACCGGAGACGTGCATGGCGCGGAGCCCGCGCAGGAGCCCGCACCGGCTGCAGAGCCGGAAGCAGAAGCTGCGCCTGCAGCGGAAGCTGCGGCGGAAGAGGAAGCTGAAGCTGCAGAGGAACCTGTCGCTGAGCCGGAAACTGAATCAGCGGTGGAAGCGACTGCGGAGCCTGGATCTGCGCCGGAGCCGGAAGCCGCATCGGAGCCTGTCGCAGCACCTGAGGCAAAGGAAGCCCCTGCGCATGAAGAAGACAGGGCGCCCCGGACCGGCATCCGCGGAAGATATTCCAACGTGCCGATGGATGATCTCACATAACCTATGAAATAATATTTGCCGGCAGTTACAGTCGCGGCGGTACAGGGTACTGTGCCGCCGCGTATGTTACTGCCGGCATGACTTATCGGCAGTTTTGCTCTGCAAGTTTCCGGGGGCAGACCCTCCGGAGAGGGAAAAGCAGGGGTGCGGATGGTTACAAAGTACCAAACCTGCAAATCCCTCCTACAAAAATCCGGGAGCAGGCCCTCCGGAGAGTGAAAAATTAGCGGTGCGAATGGTTACAAAGTACCAAACCTGCAAATTCCTCCTACAAATATCCGTAAAGAGGCCCTCGGGAGAGTGAAAAGTCAGGTGTGTAGATGGTAACAATTCCCCAAACCTGCAAATCTCTCCTACAAATACCCGGAATCCTCCTCTCTAGAGGAAGAAATTCCTGAGGCAGCGCCTCCGGAGAGCAAATGCAGCTTCTCCGGAGGAAGGAATTCCGGAGGCAACCCCGCCGGAACCCCGCCGGAGGGTGAAAAGGCAGCAGGACAAGCTTCAACTATGGACGGAATGAAATTTGATATTCAGGAAGAGTTAAAAAAGCTCCCCAAAAAGCCGGGAGTCTATATCATGCACGATAAGAACGACGTGATTCTGTATGTAGGGAAGGCGAAGATCCTGCATAACCGCGTGCGTTCTTATTTCCGCGCCAATGTGGGACGCGGGCCGGCCATCGATCAGATGATCCGTCAGATCGAGTGGTTTGAATATATTGTCACGGACTCGGAGCTGGAGGCGCTGGTTCTCGAGAACAATCTGATCAAGGAGCACCGCCCGAAGTACAACACGATGCTTGTGGATGACAAGACCTATCCCTATATCAAGGTGACGGTTAACGAGGATTTCCCGCGCATCCTGTTCTCGCGCGTCCAGAAAAAGGACAGGGCGAAGTATTACGGGCCATTCACAAGCTCATTAGCTGTACGTGACACGATAGAGCTCTTAAACCGGATGTACGGCCTGAGGGACTGCAGAAGGGTCCTTCCCAGGGACATCGGGAAGGAGAGGCCCTGCCTGAATTATCATATGAACCGGTGCTGCGGACCCTGCAGCGGCAAAATTACGGCGCAGGAGTACAGGCAGAGGGTCGGGCTTGCGACGGAGTTTCTTTCCGGAAACTATGATCTTATCATCAAGGATCTTACCGGGCGCATGATGAAGGCCTCGGAGGAGATGAACTTTGAGGAGGCGGCCCGCTGGAGAGACCTGTTAAACAGTGTAAAGCAGGTTTCGCAGAGGCAGAAGATGTCGGAAGGAGCGGGGGAAGACAAGGATATCCTCGGAATTGCCACCGAGCCGGAGAACGCGGATACGGACGCGGTCATCCAGACCTTCTTTATCCGCGACGGGCGGCTGATCGGGCGTGAGCACTTCTACATGACGCATGTCGGAGGAAAGACGACCGCGGAGGTCATGTCCGATTTCATGAAGCAGTTCTATGCGGGAACGCCGTTTATCCCAAGGACGATCATGATTCCGGAAGAGCTGGACGACAGGGAGCTTCTGGAACAGTGGCTCAGCCAGAAAAAGGAGACGAAAGTCCAGATCCTGGTTCCTCAGAGGGGCCAGAAGGAAAAGCTTGTTACGCTCGCGCAGGAAAACGCGGCGCTCATCCTGTCAAAGGATAAGGAGAGGCTTCGCAGGGAAGAAGGAAGGACGATCGGAGCCGTAAAGGAGATCGCATCGCTCCTTAAGCTCGACAAGGCGGACCGCATGGAAAGCTATGATATTTCCAATATCAGCGGCTTTGCCAACGTCGGCTCCATGGTGGTCTACGAGAAGGGAAAGCCGAAGCGGAGCGACTACAGGAAATTCCGCATCAAAACCATGGCGGGGCCCGACGACTACGCCTGCATGAAGGAGGTGCTGACAAGGCGCTTCACTCACGGACTCGAGGAGAGGAAGGAACTGGAGGAAAAAAATCTGGACCACGAGTTCGGGAGCTTTACAAGGTTCCCCGACCTGCTTCTTATGGACGGCGGACGCGGTCAGGTCAATATCTGCCTGCAGGTGCTCTCCGAGCTCGGGATCACGATCCCGGTCGCGGGAATGGTCAAGGACGATAACCACAGGACAAGAGGCCTGTATTATAACAACGTGGAAATCCCCATCGACACGCGCGGGGAGGCGTTCAAGCTGATCACGAGAATCCAGGACGAAACCCACCGCTTTGCGATCGAGTATCACCGCTCGCTGAGAGGAAAGGCCCAGGTCCATTCGAGGCTGGATGATATCCCGGGGATCGGGCCCGCGAGGAAAAAAGCCCTGATGAAGGCGTTTTCCTCCATCAGCGATCTTATGGAGGCGGACATTGACGCTCTGCGGCAGGTTCCGGGCATTCCGGAAAAAGAAGCCGTTATGATATGGAATTTCTTCCACGAAGAAGGTACTATGGAACAGACAGAAAGTCCAGAACAGACACAGCGGACAAGTGCCGCTGGGGAACAGGGGGCAGGTGAAAATGGCGACGGTTCTTTTGAGTGAAGTAATAGAAAAAGAAAAGCTGGTCAATCTCACACCGGATATCGATATTTCAGCGATCAAAATCAAGCAGCCGGACATCAACAGTCCGGCAGTTCAGCTGACGGGATATTTTGACCATTTCGATGCGTCGAGAATCCAGATTCTCGGCTTCGTGGAGACTTCCTACATGGAGTCTATGACAAAGGAGAGAAAGGAGGAGATTTTCGATCATCTCTTCTCTCTGGGAAGTCCGTGCTATGTGTTCTGCAGAGAGCTGCAGCCGGACGAAGTCTTTTTGAAATACGCATATAAATACGGGATTCCGATCCTCCAGACAAGACAGGCGACGAGTGTTTTCATGGCGGAGGTCATCCGCTGGCTCAACGTCCGCCTCGCTCCGTGCATTTCCATCCACGGAGTTCTCGTGGATGTATACGGCGAGGGCGTCCTGATCACCGGCGAGAGCGGCATCGGCAAATCAGAAGCGGCGCTGGAGCTGATTAAGCGCGGCCACCGTCTTGTTTCCGACGACGTCGTGGAAATCCGCAAGGTCAGTGAGGAGACCCTGGTCGGGTCCGCTCCGGACATCACGAAATATTTTATCGAGCTGAGGGGCATCGGCATCATTGATGTGAAGACCCTGTTCGGTGTTTCGAGTGTAAGGGATACGCAGAATATCGACCTAGTGATCCAGCTTGAGGACTGGGACAAGGACAAGGAATATGACCGTCTGGGACTCGAGGAGGAGTATACGGAGTATCTGGGCAACCGCGTGGTCTGCCACAGGATCCCGATCCGCCCCGGAAGGAATCTTGCCATCATCTGTGAATCGGCGGCCGTCAATCACAGGCAGAAGAAGATGGGCTACAATGCGGCGCAGGAGCTGTACAACCGTGTGCAGAAGGCACTGACCGCAAGGCGGGAGGATGAGGATGTTTAAACCGGAGGCTCTCCTTTCGGAACTTGAAAAGACCGGTGCAGCCGTGGCAGAAGGCGAAATGATGGCCATGCACACGTCCTTCCGGATCGGGGGACCGGCGGCGGTTTACATCAGGGTTTCCTCGGCCGCTCAGCTGGGGCAGGTCCTTGAGGTTCTCGGCAGGTTCTCTGTCCCGTATTTTATCCTGGGCAGGGGCACCAATCTCCTGGTTTCCGACGACGGAATCCGCCGCGCAGTAATTTCCATGACAGAGAGCGCCTCCGGCGACCTCTCACAGATCCGGATCGCGGACGGGATAAAGGCTGAGGACGATGAAACGGTATACGTGGAGGCAGGCGCCGGCATCACACTGGCAAGGCTCGCATCCTTCGCGCGGGACAACGGACTGACAGGACTCGAATTTGCGGCAGGGATCCCCGGATCCGTCGGCGGAGCGCTGGTGATGAACGCGGGCGCTTACGGCGGCGAGATGAAACAGGTCGTCTCCTCGGTGCGCCTGATGCAGCCGGACGGCAGTATCACAGAGGTGCCCGGCGGCGAAATGAGGTTCGGCTACCGCACAAGCCGTCTCAAGGAGGTTCCGGACACTGCGGAAAAGGGCGCTGTTTCGGCGATTGCCCTCGGCGCGGTCTTTGAACTGAAGAAGGCGGACCCCGCACAGATCACCCGCACGATGCAGGAGCTTGCGGCAAAAAGGATGGAAAAACAGCCCCTCGAGTATCCGAGCGCGGGCAGCACATTCAAGCGGCCGGAAGGATATTTTGCGGGGAAGCTTATTATGGACGCCGGCCTTGCGGGATATTCCGTTGGCGGCGCGCAGGTATCGGAAAAGCACTGCGGCTTTGTCATCAACAAAGGGGGCGCCACTGCGGCGGATGTAAAGCAGCTGATGTGCGATGTCACTGAAAAGGTCCTGCAGACCTACGGGGTCCTGCTGGAGCCGGAAGTGATCATGGTGGAATGAGGGACATCATGCGATTTGTAGTAGTTACGGGAATGAGCGGAGCCGGAAAGCTGACCGCGATCAAAATGCTGGAGGATGAGGGGTATTACTGCGTCGACAATCTTCCGGTCCATCTGATTGACAAGTTCATGGAGCTTGTCTTCATGCCGGGGAGCGAGATCAATAAGGTCGCCCTCGGCCTGGACGTGCGTTCGGACAAGCCCTTTGCCTACGTGGAGGAGGTCCTGGAGGCGCTCCGGAAGAAGGGATACCAGTACGAGATCCTGTTTATGGACGCGTCCACCCAGACCCTGATCCGGCGCTACAAGGAATCCAGGCGCGCGCACCCGCTCGCGCCGGAGGGACGCGTGGAGGACGGGATCCTCAGGGAAAGGGACATCCTGAAGGACATCAAGTCCAAGGCGGACTATGTGATCGACACCTCCAATCTCCTGACAAGAGAGCTGAAGCAGGAGATCGTCCGGATTTTTGAAAACAATCAGAACTACAACTCACTCATGATCTCGGTCATGAGCTTCGGATTTAAATACGGGATCCCTGCGGATGCGGACCTGGTGTTCGACGTGCGCTTCCTTCCGAATCCCTATTATGTCGAGGAGCTGAGGAGCCTTACGGGAAACGATGACAAAATCAAAGAGTTTGTGACCTCCTACCCGCAGACGGGCGAATTCCTGGACAAGCTGGAGGGTATGCTCTCCTTCCTGATTCCCTACTATATTCAGGAGGGAAAAAACCAGCTGGTCATCGCGATCGGCTGTACGGGCGGAAGACACAGGAGCGTCACGATCGCGAACGCGCTCTACGAGCGTATGAAGGGCAAGGGAGACTACGGCATCAAGCTTTATCACAGGGATGTGAATCACTAGAGGACACGCGCCGGTGACAGAGACAGGTACGGATGTAAACAGAACATCAGATCAGGACAACACGCTTTCTTCGCAGGACAGAGCGCCTTCCTTCCAGGACAGGGTCAGGGCGGAGCTTTTGAAAACAGGCTTTAAACCGCGCAGCGCCCAGATTGCGGCGATCGCGGGGGTCCTTGTGGGAGCCGGGCAGTTTACGGAGCCGGGAGGCTCTGAATCTGAATCGCCTCTTAAGCTTGATTTCGGGAGTGTTCCGGGGGCGTCTTTGCAGGACAGGGAGTCCTGCGGCGTCAGGACGAAACTCTTTACTTTACTTGAAAAAGCGTTTAATATTACTGTCATATGTGAAAATGCAGACTCAGGCGAGGAGACGGCGGTTTTTCCCGCGCAGACGGCACAGCTTGTCTGCAGGAAATGCGGAATCGAGGAAGGACCGGGCGGTTTTTGTCTTCCCGGCAGGGATCTGCGGCGTCTTTTAAAGGAAAATGACGCAGCATACAGGAGCTTTCTTGGACACGTTTTTCTGTGCTGCGGTTCCATGGGCGAGCCGGCAAGGCAGTACCGCTGGGAAATGTCCTTAAGGAGTGCGGAGGCTGCCGGTTTTATCCGGGAATCCCTTAATGCAAGGAATGTGTCCGTCAGGACGGATCCGAGACGATCGGACAGGGTGGTCATATCAAGAGATGCCCAGGCGATCTGTGCGATCCTGAATCTCATGAATGTCCCGGCAATGCAGCTGGAATTCGAGAATGAGAGAATTGTCCGGCAGATGAGGGCCAGCGTCAACAGACAGGTCAATGTCGAAACCTCCAATATCCGCAGGGCAGTGAGAGCCGCAGGAAGACAGATTGAGGATATTGAACTGGTAAAGGGCAGTGCCGGGTGGCAGGAACTTCCCGACAGCCTGAAGGAAATGGCAATGGCACGGCTGCAGTACCCGGAGGCGTCCCTGAGTGAGCTCGGAGCATTGATGAACCCGCCGGTCGGCAAGTCGGGTGTGAATCACCGGCTCAGAAGACTGTCCGACATTGCAGGGGAGATTAGGAGAAAATCATCATGATTAAGAAAACGATGAAGGTTACAATCGGCAGCGAGCTGGATGTGCGTCCGATCGCAGAACTTGTTCAGGTCGCGAGCAAGTATGACAGCAGGATCTATATCGAGCTCGGGACAAAAAGAGTCAATGCGAAGAGTATCATGGGAATGATGTCTCTCGAGCTTGACAATAATGGCGAAATTGTTGTTTCCGCTGACGGCACGGACGAGGAAGCTGCGCTTAAGGAGATTGAAGAGTTCGTTTCCTCCAGAAGATAATCGCACGGCAGTGTCATCCGTTGACAGATATGATAAACTTAGTACCGGACAGGATGTTATCCTGCCCGGTTTGTCGTCTTATAAAAACGTATTCTCTTCACAGCTCTATGTCCCTGTAGCAGTTTATCAGGAGGTAATTTCCGCATGCAGAACAGGAAATGGTATGAGTGGCTGCTGACACTGGTTTACTTTGCAATGATCGTCGTCTGCAT
>CADBPC010000021.1 GCA_902796425.1 uncultured Lachnospiraceae bacterium | reverse complement strand
CATCTCATTGTCTTCCGCCAGCAGGACCTTCTTGCCTGTAAAGTCGGCTTTCTTCTCCTCAGATTCGTTTTCGCCGCTGCCAGTACGGAAAGGTGCAGTCAGCACGTTGCGGAGCTCTGACATGAAAACAGGCTTGGAACAGAAGGCGGTCACGCCTGCCTTCAAAGCTTCCTCTTCAACATCAGCCCAGTCGTATGCAGTCAGAATGATGATCGAAGCATCTTCGCCGGCTATTCTCCGGATTCTCCTTGTCACCTCAATACCGTTAATGTCGGGCATCTGCCAGTCAATGATATAGACGCCGAAAGAGTCTTCCTGCTGGGCAGCTTCTTTGCTGCGGATGGCTGCCTCTTTTCCGGAACTCGTCCAGTCGGGTCTCATCCCGAGCTTCCGGAGCATGGAACATACGGACAGGCAGCTGTCTGTATCGTCATCTACTACCAGTGCACGGAGTCCCTGAAGCTCAGGCGTACTTTCGACTTCGACGGCTTTATTGCTCAGCCTGCAGGGAATAGTCACAATGAACTCGGTTCCCAGACCTTCTTCACTGTTGACGGATATCGTTCCGCCCATCATATCCACTATGCTCTTGGTGATCGCCATTCCAAGGCCTGTCCCCTGTATGCCGCTGACAGTGCTGGTTTTCTCACGTGTAAAGGCTTCAAAAATTGTCTTCTGGAATTCCCGGCTCATTCCGATGCCTGTATCCTTAATGCGGAATTCAAATACGGCGTGCTCGGGAATCGGTGAATTCTTTTCCGACACACAGAAGCTGATCGTGCCGCCGTTCGGAGTGAACTTAATCGCATTGGACAGAATATTCAGGAACACCTGGTTCATACGCAGTCTGTCGACGATAATATTCTCGTTTATGACATTCTGCGTCTCGACATTGAGATTGAGCTGCTTGGCTGTTACATTTGCGTGAATGATCGTCCGCAGGTCATGGATCAGGTCAGGCAGGTGAACCTCTGACTCGTCCATTGTCATTTTGCCGCTCTCGATCCGGCTCATGTCCAATACGTCGTTGATCAGCGAGAGCAGATGCTGACTCGATACCGTGATCTTGCTCAGATAATCCCGCACTTCCTCCTTATTGTCGATATGAGATGTGGCAAGAGCCGTAAATCCGACAATCGCGTTCATAGGGGTGCGGATATCATGGGACATGTTGTTGAGGAAGGCGGTCTTTGCCTTATTGGCGTGTTCCGCAGCGACTAGCGCATTAGCCAGCGCATCCCTCTGATTGCGGTCCTCGCGAACAGATTCCGTTACATCACTGTAGTATCCGCGAAGGCTCTGCCTTCCGTTTTCATCGGCCACAACAGTGCCGCCGAATCGTGTATACATCTCATGACCGTCCGGATGGATCCAGAGGTTGATGCACTCGGACAGCTTTCCGGAAAGCATCTCTTCGATCCGTTTCATAACACCCGGTCTTTCTGATTCGGGAACATGAGAGTACCAGGCATCATAGATCTCTTCCTCGGTCAGATCTTTTCCGGCGATGCCGAGGAGCTCTTTCATCTTGTCATTCGCACGAAGTCGGGAGGCTTTCCCCTCCTCCAGGGTCATGTGCCACATGCCGAAGCCGGCATCGGCCATAATACCGTCCGTATCGGCCAGCTCCTGCTTGCTGTATTCGAGCTCGCGTTTACGCTCTTCCTGCTCCAGCTGTTCGAGACGGACTTCTGTCGTGTCGGTTTTCAGAACGATACAATATTCGGATTCCGGGTCAACAGAATAGAAATCGAAGCGCTTATAAAAATGCCCGTCCTCCATGTCCACTTCGATATCCACCGAATATGGTTCCTTAATCTTGAACATTTCAAATACGGTTTTCAGATCCATTGCTTCGCGGATCTTCTGCTGGTACGCTTCGTCCTCCGGCAGAGCGGGTATGATCTGCGTCTCCAGATATTCCCGGTAAGAACCGTGCTTGACCTTCGGGAAGATGTTGCCATGGGCGATCATACTGGCATCACCGATGGCGACGTCATAAATATCACGGGCAATATAGGCAACCAGGTCAAACTGCTTGGCAAGAATCTTGCCGTTGATGGTTGTGGCCAGCTTTTCGGGGTTGTTCGATTCCTCTGTAATGAACGCGATCAGGCTGCCTGTCATCGGATGCCTTGTGACATTGGCGGTGATCTTCACATAGAAAACAGCGTTGTTCGGAAGCCGGGAGTAGAGCACCTTGTTCACTGCCACTACGCCGTCCATGTAGGATTTAGTCAATGCGTCGATACTGAATGTGTCAAGAAACAGCTTTCGTTCCTCTGCGATTGGCAGATAGGAAGAGCGTACCGTCAGATAATCCGTATAGCTTTTTTGACTGAATTCCGGGACAAAATTGGAAGTGCCGTTTGCTTCTTCAACATAGTTTTCAGTCAGATTGGCACGGACGCGCGCCAGAAGATCGTCGTTGGACTGATGAAAACTGTCACCCAGACTGGTATAAACGCTCTGAAGCTGTTCCTCATACCGTTTCCACCGTGTGATGTCCGTAAAAGTCGCGTAAATATAATGCTTTTCATAATCATCAATGAAAGCAAAATGAATTGTGCACCAGATGGGGTTCCCCTTCCAGGTGGTCTGACGGATTGTGATGTCCGGCTCACCGTCCGCACTGACATGGTTGGCCAGAATATCCCGAAGAATCTGGCGGTCTTCCGGCCAGGTATTCGTGAACAGGTTATCGCCGTCCATCAGCTCCAGTGCCTGCTCCTGCGTGCTGCACTCCATCAATGCAACGAAGGATGGCGTGACATACTCTGCGGAAAGACTGCCGTCATCATTTTGTCTGAAGAGGCAGGCAATATTATTTACCAGATATACGACCTGCAGGAAATTCTGATGTGATTCGTTTTCATTGGAAAGGTTTGCAGACTGCATTTCCTGATTCATGATTTTTTAACACCCTTCTTAAATAATGAGAAAACGATAGAAACTATACTGATTATATTTGCTTCAACCCGGGCTTTCAATAATTTAGATTGTCAAAAAGGCATAATTTGCTATAATACTTTAAAACGGCAGTGCAGACAAGCAATGCCGGAAAATTTCATTGTTTTTTTACATAATGGGAGGAAACAATATGAGAAAGCTATTAGGCGTGTTTCTTAGCATGACGCTGGCGGCCGGTCTGGCAGCCTGTGCAGCTGCTCCGGCGGCTCCTGCTGCGACTGTAACTGTCGAGGAAGCGGCAGAAGAGACGGCTGAGGCTGTTGAAGAAGCTGCGGAAGAGACCGAAGAAGCAGCAGAAGAGGCAGAAGAGGCTGCTCCTGAAGCAGAAGAAGCTGCAGCAGACAATTTCCACATCGGTATTGTCACAGGTTCCGTTTCGCAGTCTGAGGATGACAGACGCGGTGCAGAGGCCTTCCAGGCAATGTACGGTGAGGACAGAGTCAAGCTCGCTATCTATCCCGACAACTTCACTGAGGAGCTTGAGACAACCATCCAGACCATCGTGAACCTTTCCGATGATCCGGACATGAAGGCGATTATCGTCAACCAGGCTATTCCCGGAACGACAGAAGCTTTCCGTCAGATCAAGGATAGAAGACCCGACATCATCTGCATCGCAGGTGAGGCACACGAGGATCTTCCCGAGATCGGCAGCGCAGCAGACCTTGTTGTCAACAACGACTTCGTCGCCCGCGGCTATCTGATCATCAGAACAGCTCACGAGCTCGGCTGCGATACATTTGTACACATCTCCTTCCCGAGACACATGTCCTATGAGACCATGAGCCGCCGTGTCGCGATCATGCAGAAGGCCTGCGATGAGTTCGGCATGAAATTCGTCCTTGAGACTGCTCCGGATCCGACAACCGATGTCGGTGTTCCCGGTGCACAGGCTTACATTCTTGAGCATGTTCCGGAGTGGGTTGAGAAGTACGGCACAAACAGTGCGTATTTCTGTACGAATGACGCGCACACAGAGCCGCTTCTTAAGCAGCTTCTTGAGTATGGCGGATATTTCATCGAGGCTGACCTTCCTTCACCGCTGATGGGCTATCCTGGAGCTCTTGGTCTTGACCTTACGGAAGAGGCAGGCGACTTTGAGAAGATCCTTGCAAAGGTTGAGTCCGCAATCGTTGAGAAGGGCGGCGCAGGCAGATTCGGAACATGGGCATATTCCTATGGCTACACTGTTTCCGCTGGTCTTGCGCAGCATGCGATGAACGTCATCAACGGCGAGAGCGAGCTGGATGATATCGATGATATTTCCAAGGCTTATGCAGTCTTCTCACCCGGTGCAAACTGGAACGGTTCAAACTACACGAACGCAGATACAGGCGTTAAGTCCGACAACACATTCCTCATTTATCAGGACACCTACATCATGGGTGATCCCGGCCACTACATGGGCTCCACTGAGGTTGAGGTTCCGGAAGAGTACTTCACAACCAAGTAATTAAACGACATTTAATGCAGTGGGGAGGGACCAAGCCCTCCCCCTTTTGTTTTACCTAGCAAAGGAAATGATTCCATGTCCAATGAACACACTCCGCTACTGGAGATCAGAAACATAAAAAAGGATTTCTTCGGCAACCAGGTGCTGACGGACATCAATTTCAGGCTGGAAGAGGGTCAGGTTCTGGGGTTCTGCGGCGAGAACGGCGCAGGCAAGTCCACCCTGATGAAAATCCTGTTCGGAATGGATGTGATCCGCGAGACAGGCGGGTATGAGGGAGATATCCTGCTGAACGGCCAGAAGGTTACCTTCAACTCTCCGTTTGATGCGATCGCGGCCGGAATCGGCATGGTGCACCAGGAATTTTCACTGATTCCGGGATTTACCGCGACGGAAAATATCCTGCTGGACCGCGAGCCCCAGAAAAAGAGCGTTATTTCCGAGATCTTCGGAAACAGGCTCAATACACTTGACCGCAAAGAAATGAGCGTTCGCGCGGAAAAGGCGATCGACCGGATGGGGGTCAGAATTGATCCGAAGATGGTGGTAAACGAGATGCCGGTCGGGCACAAGCAGTTCACGGAGATTGCAAGAGAACTGTCGAAGGATCAGCTGAAGCTCCTGATTCTGGATGAGCCGACTGCGGTGCTGACGGAGAAGGAGGCGGAAGCGCTCCTTGATTCCATCCGCGGAATGGCATCAAGAGGAATTGCCGTTATCTTTATCACTCACAGACTTCATGAGATCCTTTCTGTCTGCGACAACGTGGTTGTCATGCGGGACGGTTTCGTCGTGAAGGATGTTCCCGCAAAGGATACGAACGTTGAGGAGATCACGAGATGGATGGTCGGCCGCAGCGTTGAGAACGCCGGCTCCGATTCCGCTTCCGTGACAGATGCGGGCAGTGATTCCCGAGAGACGATCATGAAGATCGAAAAGCTCTGGGTGGATATGCCCGGAGAGACTGTGCGCAATGTTAATCTCGAGGTGAAAAAGGGCGAAATTCTCGGTATCGGCGGTCTTGCCGGTCAGGGAAAGCTCGGTATCCCCAATGGCGTTATGGGTCTTTATGAAGCCGGCGGAAAGGTGACCTTTGACGGAAAGGAAATTCCGCTGAACAGCCCGCGCAAATGTCTGGATGCCTCCCTTGCGTTTGTTTCAGAGGACAGGAGAGGCGTAGGACTTCTTCTGGACGAGTCACTGGAGTGGAATGTCGCATTCCCTGCCATGCAGATCCAGAACAAATTCCTGAAGAATTATCTGGGAGGCCTGATCAAGTGGAGAGACGAAAAGGCAATCCATGAGGTCACTCAGAAATATATCGATGAGCTGCAGATCCGCTGCACGAGCAGCCGGCAGAGTGCAAAGGAGCTCTCGGGCGGCAATCAGCAGAAGGTATGTCTTGCAAAAGCGTTTGCACTGGAGCCGAAATTCCTGTTTGTCTCCGAGCCGACACGCGGCATCGATGTCGGAGCAAAGGCGCTGGTCCTGAATGCGCTGAAAAAATTCAACCGCGAGAGCGGCGTCACAGTCGTCATGATTTCCTCCGAGCTGGAGGAGCTGCGGCAGGTGTGCGACCGTATCGCCATTGTCTCCGGAGGCAAGATTGCCGGAATCCTGCCGGCGGCTTCGCCCTCGGAAGAGTTCGGCATGCTGATGGTGAGCAATGTCAAATAATCGGGCAGAGCGCATTCGAAAGGTATATTGATTATGGAAGAGACTAAAACTAAAACATTCAGGGACAGAATCGCCTCCTTTGTAGAGAGCTTTGGCGTGCCTCGTCTTATCATTGCGGGATTTCTTCTTGCACTGTTTATTGCCGCCCCGTTTGTAGGGGCGGATCTGCCGACGCAGATTTCCAACACGATTAACCGGTTCTGCTGGAACGGCATCCTTGTTCTGGCGATGGTTCCGATGGTGCACTCCGGGTGCGGACTGAACTTCGGCCTTCCGCTGGGAATTATTTCCGGGCTTCTTGGGGCGACCCTTTCCATCGAACTCGGTTTTACCGGGGCGCTCAGCTTTTTTGCCGCGATCGTGATCTCGACGCCGTTTGCGCTGATCCTCGGTGCGGGATACGGCTGGCTTCTGAACAAGATTAAGGGCGGGGAGATGATGATCGCCACGTATGTAGGCTTCTCCTCGGTTTCCTTCATGTGCATGATGTGGCTCCTGCTCCCTTACCACAGTCCGAACATGGTCTGGGGACTCTCCGGTAAGGGACTTCGTACCACCATCTCTCTGGAGGGCTATTACAACCAGGCGCTCTCCGGATTCCTGCGGATTCAGATCGGGAATTTCTCCATTCCGACAGGAGCGCTTCTGTTCTTTGCCTTTATGGCGTTCTGCATGTGGGCGTTCCTGCACACAAAAACCGGTACCGCGATGACGGCGGTCGGCTCCAATCCGTCCTTTGCCCGCGCAGCCGGAATCAATGTCAACAAAATCCGTATGCTCTCCGTTATTATGTCCACATGGCTCGGAGCCGTCGGTATTCTTGTGTATGAGCAGGGCTTCGGATTTATCCAGCTGTATATGGCGCCGTTTTACATGGCACTGCCGGCCGTATCCGCGATCCTGATCGGCGGCGCGTCCGTGAACAAGGCGACCATTATGAATGTTATTATCGGTACCATTCTGTTCCAGGGAATTGTAACGATGACACCTACTGTTATGAATAACGTAATCCATATGGATATGAGTGAGGTCATCCGCATTATCGCTTCACAGGGCATGATCCTGTATGCACTGACCAGAAAATCGGAGGGCGGTAAGTCATGAGTAATGAAAATGCAACAACAAAGGGCAATGTGCTGCAGACAGGGCAGCAGAAAAAGAAAGGCAACAGCCTTTTAAATCTCCTGGCCTCCAACACTGTGCCGATTATGTTCATCATTATCTGTGCGGTCTGCATTCCGATTTCCGGCTTTTCGCCTGCATATCTGATCAATGAGATACTGACCCGCATGGGACGCAACACGTTCCTTATCCTGGCGCTCCTGATCCCGATCATGGCCGGTATGGGCCTTAATTTCGGTATGACGCTGGGGGCGATGGCGGCGGAGATAGGACTTATCTTTGTCTCCGACTGGCAGATTTACGGGATCCCCGGAATGGTTCTTGCAATGATTATTTCCATTCCGATCTCCATGCTGCTGGGCCTTATCTGCGGAAAAATCCTGAATGCGGCAAAAGGGCGGGAGATGGTCGCCAGCTACATCATCAGCTTTTTTATCAACGGTATCTATCAGCTGATCGTCCTTTACATGATGGGCAGTATCATACCCATCAAGCACACAACGGTTAAGCTGCCCCGCGGCTATGGCATCCGGAATACGGTAAGCCTTCTGAACATGAGACAAAAGCTCGATGACCTGCTGGCCATCAATGTAAAAGGCGTCAAGATTCCCGTGGCGACCTTTATCGTAATCGGGCTCCTTTGCCTGTTCATCGTGTGGTTCCGCAAGACTAAGCTCGGACAGGACATGCGCGCCGTCGGACAGGACATGGAGGTTGCAAGAGACGCCGGTATCGATGTTGAGAGAACAAGAATTATCTCGATCCTGATGTCCACTGTGATTGCGGGATTCGGAATGGTGATCTACCTGCAGAACATGGGAAATCTGTCAACCTACAGCTCCCACTCGCAGATCGGTATGTTCGCCATCGCAGCGCTCCTTGTCGGCGGTGCATCTGTCGATAAGGCCTCCATCGGAAATGTATTTTTAGGCGTTACGCTGTTTCACCTGATGTTCATCGTCGCGCCCTCGGCCGGAGCCAAGATTACCGGCGATTCCATGATCGGCGAATATTTCCGCGTGTTTGTTTCCTATGCGGTCATCACCATCGCCCTGATCATGTATGAGACGAAAAAGCGCAGGGAGAAGAGCCAGATGGCAGAGCTCCTGGCTGCAGAACAGGAGGCGGACGCATGAAAAACAAGATAACGAAAAGGATGCTCCTATTCCGGTGCGGCACGATTGCGCTGCTCCTTCTGATCGCGGGACTGATGTTTATCGTGGGCAGGGGACACACAGTATATTTTGACAATAAGAAGGTCTCGTACGATGGCAAGTCCATCGATACGCCGCCGTACCGGATCGACGTGTATGTAAATGACGAGCGTGTGGCAAAGCTCTCCGCGGGCGACCGCGGCATGTGCTCCTGGATGGGCCAGGACTTCCGCATGCGCATGGAAATCACGAAAGAAAAGGGCGGCAAAAAGCAGATCGCCAATGTCGCGCTGAAGATTCCCTACAATATGGACGGAATCGTCCTGAATCTCCCGGCGCTTCTGGCAGGCTTTCCGCAGGACGGGTATCTTACGGAGTTCGTGCCCGCACCGGCGGAGGTCACCGCAGAAGATGAGGAGATCGTGACCGACGAGTTCGGACTTGAAGGACTCGATGACGGCATGGAAGAATAAGAGCCGCTCACAGAGATGTTATTCAAAGGGATGTCGAAAGACATCCCTTTTATAATGCATGATTAAGTTTTACAATATCTGGTAAATACAACCTCCTGGGATTACATCCGGCGGTTTATCAGGGCGCTTGACGGTCCCGGCTATTTTGATGACGCAAAAGAAGAACAGCTGTGATATGCTGGAATCACGTCTGTATAGTTGTGTAAAGACGGAGATTGATATGCAGCCACTAAAGGTTTTTATAACGGAAGATGAGAGCATTGTTCGGGAAGGACTCCGGGATATGATTCCCTGGGGGCAGTACGGCTTTGTTTTTGCGGGAGAAGCGTCTGACGGTGAGATGGCGCTGCCGATGGTCAGGAAGATACGCCCGGACATACTGATTACAGATATCCGGATGCCGTTTATGGACGGGCTTGTCTTCAGCAGGCTTGTCAGCAAAGAACTGCCTAAAACAAGGATCATCATTCTGTCGGGCTATGATGATTTTGAATATGCGAGGCAGGCGATCGAGCTGCATGTGGATCAGTATCTCCTCAAGCCGATCACCAAGGCGAACATGATAAGGGCTCTTGAAGAAACAAGAAGGAGGTTTGAGGAGGATCAGGAGCAGGAAGAATATCTGCAGCAGTTTATCCGGGAATCAAAGGAATATGAGCATTACGCCCGCCGAGTTTTCTTTGAAAAACTGGTCAGCGGAGCGCTCGGCGTTTCCGAGATCTACGAACAGGCAGGGCAGTTGGAAATTGAACTGGACGCAGAATGCTATAATGTTGTGCTTTTCAGCCTGCAGGCAGAGGGAGAGAGTATCGCATATTCGGACAAGTCCTCATCGATTCAGGAACGGCTTCTTGAAAAGCTCTGTCAGGACCCGGATTACCTTGTATTCAGGGGCGGCGTTTTAGATTACGCGGTTCTGGTTAAAGCGTCTGCGGACCGGGCGGGGGAGGAGTCAGACCGGTGTATGGATCTCATCCGCTCTTTATGTGAGCAGTCAGAAGAAAAAATTACATGGTATGCGGCGGCAGGCACACCGACTGCGAGGCTGAGCGGACTTGTTCAGTCCTACAAGGCAGCGGGACATGCCCTGGCCTATCGCCATCTCATTCCGGGACAGCATATCTTCCGATCCGAAGAGATGACAGACTATGCCAGACAGCAGGAGTACATGGACGGAGTGAATGAAGAAACAGCAGACCCGCTGCTGATACGAAATTTTATACATAAGGGATCGGAAGCTGAGATTGACGATTTTGTCGAGGAGTATTTTACTACCCTCGGCGCCGCGGCAGAATCACTCATGTTCAGACAATACCTCCTGCTGAGCGCGCGTATCAATGCCCTGGCTGCCGCTAAAGAAATGAATTTTAACCGAAGCCAGCTTGAAGCGCGGCTTCCGGCGCCGGACATAGAGGAATCAGCTAACCTTCGCGGATATCTGTCTGATGTTCTGCATGCCGCGATTTCATTACGGGACGAAGAAGCGAAACGGCAGGGCAGCCGTCTGGTGGAAAGCGCCATTGCCTACATCGATTCACATTATACGGATGAGAGCATTTCACTGAACTCTGTGGCACAGGCGATCAACATCAGTACCAATTACTTAAGCGCGGTTTTCAGCCAGACCATGGGACTTTCCTTCGTGGAATACCTTACGCAGAAGAGAATGACCAAGGCAAAACAGCTCCTCAGGCACAGCAGGAAGCGGACAAGTGAAATTGCTGCAGAAACAGGGTATAAGGATCCTCATTATTTCAGTTTTGTTTTTAAGAAGACGCAGGGATGTACGCCGCGTGAATTCCGCAATACGGAAGGCATGTAAGAAACTGTGTGAAAGAGCATGGAACCTATGCGGCCCTTTAGGGAAAACATTACTCAGAAGGACACAAATTCCATCAGCGCCAGGATACGGCAGCTGATCAGGTATCTGACAGTACCGCTTTGCGTGCTGTCATTGTTTATGCTGCTGTTATTTATTTTATACAGTCTGGAGTATACAACGATCAGCAGGAACATCGCTACCGCTTCCCGGTTCAACCAGAATTTTAAGGATGAAGTCGACCTGAAGATGTATTATTTTGTGACCGGCAGCGAAAATGAAGTTCCGCTTGAAGAGGTCACAACGGCAAAGGAACTAGCTGCTGAACTGCTCGAAAGCACCAGGAATAAGGAGAGCCGCAAAGCTGCCGGAAGTGTCCTGAACCTTTGCGACAATCTCAGTGACTGTATTGTCTCCATCGAAAGCATGGAGGGTTATGACAGCCGGATGCACAGTCTGGAGACGAACGTGTATGTTATCACGGAACTGATCCAGGATTATATGTATACCTATCTGTACCATGAAGCGGGAGAACTGGCGGCAATGCATGACAGGGTCTGGATCCGGCTGCTGATCGGCATCCTTTTTTCCACGGCAGTCATCATTATTGTGGTTTCCCTCTCGCTCAGGCGAAGTATACAGATTTCCCGCAGTATCACGCGGCCTGTCGACGAGCTTTACAGCCGGGTGGAAGAGATCGGAAAAGGGGATCTTTCAGCCAGGCCTCCGGTTGAAGCTCAGGACAGCAAGCTGCAGGCACTGGGGAAAGGCCTGGAAGAAATGGTCACAAGGCTGAATGACCAGATGGAGTTAAACCGGCAGGAACAGATAAGGCTCCGGGGGATGGAACTGGCCCTGGTGCAGGCACAGATCAACCCGCATTTTCTGTACAATACACTGGATGCGATCATGTGGCTGACGGAGACCGGAAAGAATGAACAGGCAGTCGAAATGGTTTCCAGCCTGTCTAATTATTTCCGTTCGTTTCTCTCAAACGGTAAAGATATTATCACACTGGGAGAAGAAGAGCTGCATGTGCGCAGTTACCTGGAAATACAGCAGGTTCGCTATAAGGATGTCCTTCAGTATGAAATCGACATGGATCCGGAGCTGGATTCATGCCGGATTCCCAAAATGACGATTCAGCCGCTGGTCGAAAATGCAATTTATCACGGAATCAAATCAAAGCGGGGCGGCGGCAGTATCTTTATCAGCAGCCGCAGGGAAGGCGACAGGGCGGTGCTGACTGTGCGCGATACCGGAGTCGGAATGGACAGGGAAGCGCTTGAAAAACAGCGCAGCTGTCTTGAAAACAATGAGGGGACGGGATTTGGAATGCTGGCCTCCTATAAGCGCCTGAAGCTGGTTTATGACCAGGAACTTGATTTCAGACTGGACAGTGAAGAAAATGCAGGAACAACCGTTACGATCCGCATTCCTTTCAGAACGGAGGCCGGCCATGTGTAAGAGAATCCTGACAGCGAGCCGCATTTTATATTCTGTGCTGATTTCCCTTATTCTGTGTGCTGCTTTGTTCACCGCCGGGTGCGGGCAGAACAATGTGCCGGTACAGGAGGAGAAACTGATCCGTGTAGGCTTTTCACAGGTGGGTTCAGAGTCGGACTGGCGGATGGCCAATACTGCTTCCATGATCAGCGCGCTTAGTGAAGAAAATGGCTTCGAACTGATTTTTGACAATGCCAAGCAGCGGCAGGAGAACCAGCTTCTGGCAATCCGGAACTTTATCCAGCAGGATGTGGATTATATCGTGCTCGCCCCGATTGCCGAATCCGGCTGGGATGATGTGCTGCAGGAAGCAAAAGAGGCCGGGATTCCGGTTATCATTGTTGACAGGCAGATCGCAGTCAGTGACGACGATCTTTATACCAGCTGGGTGGGATCGAACTTTCTTGCGGAGGGACAGCGTGCCGTCAGATGGCTTGAGGGAACAATCCGGCAGCAGGGGAGGCTGAATCAACCGCTCCGTATTCTCCATATTCAGGGAACGGACGGCGCGACAGCCCAGATCCAGAGGACAAAAGCCCTGGATGATGCCGTCAGGACGCATCCGGGATGGACGATCGTATCCAGACTCAAGGGAGAATATACGGAAGCAAAAGCCTATGAGCTGGTCCGGGATTTCCTGGCAACAGGACAGCAGATCGATGTAATCTACAGCGAAAACGACAACATGTCCTTTGGCGCGATCCGCGCGCTGGAAGAAGCGGGGATCAGCTGCGGAACGGATAAGGATGTGATGATCATCTCCTTTGACGCGGTAAGGGATGCGCTCAGGCAGTGCCTTGAGGGCAGGATCAGTATCTGTGTCGAATGCAATCCGCTTCACGGGCCGAGAGTGGCGTCACTGATTATGCAGCTGGAGGCGGGAGAGATACCGGCAAAGCTGACCTATGTCGACGAAACCTTCTTTTCTCCCGGCATTTTAAGCGAAGAACTGATAAATGAAAGGGAATATTAGGCTTTATCCGCTGGCACGTTCCCGGATAGTCCATGTAAGGTGCGCGGACCGCGCACTTTTTTCATCTATGAGGTTCAGAAGTGTCCTTGCTGCAATACTGCCCATCTGATGTTTTTCATGAGTGAGGGAAGTGATAGTTACAGGACTCAGGAAGCAGTAATGACTGTTGTCAAAGCTTACAACTGCCACATCATCGGGAATCCGCACTCCCACTTTCAGAAGGCTCCGGATCAGGCGATATGCGATTTCGTCATTGCAGCACACAATGCCGTCACATCCCGAAAGCACGGTCAAATCCGGATGACCGGGAAGATGATCCGCTTTGTCCGGGAGCTTTGCGCTGTCTTCTGTATCATACCAGAGAATGGCCTTTTCGTTCACAATGCAGTCGTTTTTGATCAGCTCGGATATGAATCCCCGGTAACGTTCCGTGCCCTCGAGATCGTCGCTTTTGAAAATCCCGCCGATATTCCTGCGGCCTTTATTCAGCAGATATCGGACCAGCTGCCTTGCGCCGCCATCATTGTCATCCTGTATGCAGGGCGCATCAGCGGGAACAGGGAGCGGAGCATGAAGGAAGACCAGCGGGATCCCCTGCCGTTCAACTCCAGAAAGAAGATCCAGGTTCGGGCTTGGCAGGGCACTTTTGGAGCTTTCCATAAGAATTCCGGCAGGCTTATCCGCCAGCAGGGTCTTTAGTATTTCCCGCTCTGTCATTACCATGTTCCCGGTGGAATATACAGTTGTTTTAAGACCGGCAGGCAGACAGACCGCCCGGATATCCCTGATCAGCTGAGGGTACAGGTACTCGTCCGCATTGCTGACAAGAACGGCGATCTGTGTATTTCTGTCCTTTCTGTCATCAGCCAGATAGGTGCCGCTTCCCCGTATACGCCTTATCAGCCCCTCTTCCTCCAGAACCCTCAGCGCGTTACGGACGGTCTGCCGGCTGTTTCCCGTCCGGGCAGCAATCTCTTCTTCACCGGGCAGCTTTGTTTTCCCCTCACGCTTCATCCTTGTGCACAGACGGCGCAGCTGCGCTGCCAGAATCGTGTATTTTGATGCCATAAAAAATATCCTTTCCGGGCAGCTCCGGTTTTATTTCCTATCGACTTTTTCCGGTAGGAAACGAAAAAAACTTAATCGTTTAAACCGATTTGTCCGTTTTGCCAAAGGCGGAAGAAAGAGTTCTCCGGCCGGAATCGTAAAATATTCATCTTTTTTGCCCCGGTATCATTAATAAAAAAACTTTGCCAAAAAAGTTGTATTCTTTTTTATTTTATCACAAAAAGTTGTATTTGTTCACTTTCCCGTATTTGCCCTTCAGGGGCTGCGGCGCATTGACCCCGTAAACCGGAAATGGTTTCATGGAGACAGGGGAAGGGAGTTCCTCCCCGGATCAATCGTAAAGTATACAAGTAGGAGGAAAAATGATGAAGAAGATAATTGCTCTTATGCTGACCGGTTGTATGTTTGCAGCGCTGGCAGGCTGTGCCGTAGCCCCGGCGCCGGCCCCGGCAGCTCCTGCCGCCGCAGAGGAGACTGCTGAAGAAGCCGCACCTGCAGAGGAAGCCGCTCCCGCAGAGGAAGCCGCTCCCGCGGAAGGACTGATTAAGGTCGGTGTCGTCAACAACCCGCCTTCAGAGTCCGGCTATCGCGAAGCAAATGTAAACGACTTCGCAAATGTCTTTACAGAAGAAAACGGCTATGATGCCAAATTCTTCTACAGCATTAAGAATGATGAGCAGCTTTCTGCAGCCCGTCAGTTTATCACAGACGGTATTGACTATCTTCTGGTTTCCGCAGCTGAGACCACCGGCTGGGATGCAGTCCTTAAGGATGCCCAGGACGCAGGAGTAGGCGTTTTCCTCTTTGACCGTATGATCGACTGCGATCCCGAACTGTTTGAAGCCGCTGTCGTTTCCGATATGGCGCAGGAAGGTGAAACTGCTGTTAACTGGCTGCTTTCACTTGACCTTCCCGAATACAATGTAATCCACATTCAGGGCGCGATGGGAAGTGATGCCCAGCTCGGCCGTACCGGAGCACTGGATGAGCAGTTTGAGTCCGGTAAGATGAACAAGGTTGTCCAGCAGACAGCTACATGGGATGAAGCGGAAGCAAAGAAGATCGTGGAATCCGTTATTAACTCCAAGGAGCCCTTCAATGTCATTTATGCAGAGAATGACGGTATGGCAAAGGGTGCTGTTGCAGCACTTGATGAGGCCGGCATCACACACGGTGTTGATAAGGATGTCGTAGTGATGGGCTTTGACTGCAACAAGTGGGCGCTCAGAGAGCTCCTTGCAGGAAACTGGAACTATGACGGACAGTGCAGCCCCTTCCAGGCTCAGGTCATCAGTGACATGATTCAGACCCTTCAGAGCGGCGGAACGATCGAAGGCCTGAACGATGCGAAGCAGATCATTTCTGTTGAGAAAGGCTTTGATGCCCGCGAAATCACCGAGGAAGATATTGAGACCTACGGTCTTGGCGAATAATCCGGACAGCAATACAGCAATCGAAAAATGTAAATTTGAGAGCGCGGTGTGGATGAGTGGAGAAATCTGCGGTCCGTACCGCGTTCTTTAAGACATATGATGACAGGAGAAGAGCGGATGGAAAATGATATCGTTTTGACGATGCGGGGGATCTGTAAATCCTTTCCTAACGTTAAGGCGCTGGACCATGTGGATTTTACGCTCCGCAAAGGAAAAATTCACGCACTGATGGGAGAAAACGGCGCCGGCAAATCTACGCTGATTAAGGTACTGACAGGTGTCTATTCCATGGATGAGGGAGAAATCTGCATCGACGGTACGGATCATCCAATCAGCATCCGTTCGCCCCAGGAAGCGCAGAATTACGGGATCAGTACCGTTTACCAGGAAATTACCCTGTGCCCGAATCTGACGGTCGCCGAAAATATGTTTATCGGACGGACTCCGGGAAAGACTGTGGACTGGAAGGCCATGGAGAAGCGTGCGGGAGAGCAGCTTGAAAATCTCGGAATACCTGCAAGGCCGAGGCAGCAGCTGGGAAGCTGCTCGCTGGCAGTGCAGCAGATGGTTGCGATTGCGCGTGCAGTGGATACTGACTGCAAGGTCCTTATTCTGGACGAGCCTACCTCCTCTCTGGATGATACGGAAGTTGCCATGCTGTTCAGACTGATGAGGGAACTGAGATCGCGGGGCGTTGGCATTATTTTTGTGACACACTTTCTGGAGCAGGTCTATGAGGTCAGCGACCAGATTACGGTTCTTCGCAACGGTGAACTGGTCGGAGAATATGAAGTTAAGGATCTGCCGCAGGTTGAGCTTGTCGCTAAGATGATCGGTAAGGATCTTGAAGAACTGGCCGTTATCAAAAAACAGGAGCGCACAGATGAGGCAGGGAAGGAAATTCTGTATCAGGCGGAAGGTCTTTCCAGCACTGAGACAAGGCCGTTTGATTTTCATATTGCCAAAGGTGAAGTCAACGGCTTTACAGGGCTTCTCGGTTCCGGACGAAGTGAGAGCGTACGAGCAATCTTCGGCGCGGATCAGGTGACAGGCGGCAAGGTTGCCATGAAAGGAAAGTCCGTAAAAATCAATAAACCTCTGGATGCCATGAGAAACGGTATCGGATATCTGCCGGAAGACCGGAAGGGAGACGGTATTATAGCAGATTTGTCCGTTCGGGATAATATCATTCTGGCCCTGCAGGTGATTCAGGGCATGGGCCATCCTTTCTCACGCGCACAGGCTGAGGAATTTGCGGAAGAATACATAAAAGCACTGGAGATCAAGACTGCTTCCATGGAGACGCCGGTCGGGTCTTTGTCGGGAGGCAATCAGCAGAAGGTCATCCTGGCGAGGTGGCTTTTGACGCATCCCGATTACCTGATTCTTGATGAACCGACAAGAGGCATTGATGTCGGAACCAAGACAGAGATCCAGAAGCTTGTGCTGAGACTTGCGGAAGAAGGGATGAGTATCACCTTCATCTCTTCTGAGATTGAAGAAATGCTCCGGACGTGTTCACGCCTTATTGTCATGCGTGACCGGAATATTGTCGGTGAGCTGAAGGGGGAAGAACTGACACAGGACTGCGTGATGCGCACAATTGCCGGAGACAGGAGAGAGGGGAACTGATATGAGCAAAAACAAACAATCCGGGTTTTTCGCGAATTATACGCAGCTGCTGATCCCGCTGATCGCTATTATCATCCTGGTAATCTTCAATCTTTTCCGGGATCCGTCCTTTTTCTCCGTGAGCCTCGCATCCAACAATAACGGCCAGCCGGTGCTGCAGGGCAATCTGATTTCGATTCTGAACGGCGCATCTGAGCTGGTGATTCTGGCAATGGGGATGACGCTGGTGACAGCAGCCTCCGGCGGACAGGATATCTCCGTCGGCGCGCTGGCTGCCATCGCGGGAAGTGTGTTTGTCAAGGTGCTCAAGGGTGGAGCATCTATTTCACCTTTTACCGTAATCCTTGCCGTGATCCTTTGCTGCGCAGTCGCCATGATCTTCGGATCCTTCAACGGCATGCTGGTATCCGTCTTCGGAATCCAGCCGATGATCGCGACTCTGATCCTGTTTACCTGCGGACGAAGCATCGCCTACTGGATCAACGGGGGCGCCACACCGACGGTTGAGAGCCCGATCATTAACGCCATCGGAAGCTTTATTCCCGGCATCCCCGTACCGACGCCGATTCTGATTGTCATCCTGACCGGCATCCTTTTTTGTGTCCTGTTCCGGCTCACAACACTCAGGCTCTATATCCAGTCGGTCGGTATCAACCAGCGTGCAGCAAGACTCAACGGTATCAACTATGTAGGAATTAAGCTTCTGGCATTCATGATTCTGGGCGCCTGCTGTGCTGTTGCCGGTGTAATCGGTGTCAGCCGCCTGAGCCTGATCAACCATGAAACTCTCCTTATCAATATCGAGATGGATGCGATCCTGGCAGTAGCAATCGGCGGAAACAGCCTGGGAGGCGGAAAATTCAGGATGCTCGGCTCAGTCCTTGGCGCTTATGCAATCCAGATGCTGACCATCACGCTGTATGCCATGAAGGTGCCTTCCACTGATGTTAAAGCCTACAAGGCTGTTGTCATTATTATTCTGGTTGTCATGGGATCCCCTGTAGTGAAAGAGGCGTTTGACCGCCGGCTGAAGAAGTACAGAGATAAACATCAGACACTTACAGGAAAGGAGGCTGCATAATATGAAAGCACCGGAAAAGAATCTTTCGCAGCGCCGAAGGGAACCGATCACGGACACACAGCTCCTTCTGACAATCACGATCTGTATCTTTGTGTTTATGTATGTCATGGCCATGGTGGTCTGGGGAGGCGGTTTCCTAAAACCCCAGATGCTGTTTGACCTTCTCAACGACAATGCATTCCTGATTATTATCTCCTGCGGCCTTACGATCGTCATGATCACAGGCAGCATCGATATTTCCGTCGGGGGCGTGACTGCGCTTGTCGCAATGACCGGCGTCATGATACTGAACGGGAGCCTGCGTCCTTTTAACAGAATCGAAGCGGCTCTCGGGCTGTCCGAGGGCTCAAGGATTGTGTTCGCGCTGCTGGCGGCCCTTCTGATCGGTCTGGCGTACGGTCTCGTTCAGGGGTATCTCATTGCTTATCTGGAGATTCAGCCGTTCATCATAACGCTCGCCGGCATGTTCTTTGCCCGCGGCATGATTACCATCATCAGCGTTGATCCACAGAAGGCTCCGCAGAGCCTGATGAATATTCTCCAGACCCGTATTGATATTCCGTTCCTTGGCTCTCCAAATAAAAAGGGAGTCATGATCCCTGCCAGGATGGAGATCGGTGTAGTCATCGCCCTGATAATAGTCGTCCTGGTCTTTATACTGCTTCGTAGAATGCAGCTCGGCCGCCATTTCTATGCGGTAGGAGGAAACCGTCAGAGCGCGCTGATGCTGGGTGTGAATGTTCGAAGGACACGTTTTATGGCGCATCTTATCTGCGGCATACTGGCAGGAATTGCGGGATTTGTCTTTATGATGCATACCGGTGCGGGAAATGCTACAAACGCGACGGCTGCGGAGATGAATGCGATTGCTTCCTCCATTATCGGAGGAACACTCCTGACAGGCGGAGTCGGCAACGTCGTCGGTACGTTGTTTGGTGTCCTGACTCTGAGCACGATAAAATCGATTGTCACGACTTCGGGGCTTCGGGATCCCTGGTGGCAGAGTATTACCACAGGCGCAATGCTGTGCTTCTTTATTCTTCTGCAGAGTGTCGTCCTGATGCGAAGGCACACGGGAAACAAGAAGTCATAATAATTTCTGTGTGAGGCAACATCATAGGACTCATCTTTACTGTGCTGCGTATCCCAGACCTGAGCGTAGAACGGATTCTTCCTTGCGATTGCCGGATACAGCGGTTATATCGGGCTGGAATATTTCCCTTCAGAGGATATCCTGGCAGAACTTGGAAAAGTCATTTTCAGGCACCAGTTTCGTTAAGCTGTCCATTCAATGAACAGTTGGCTTCTGCATACGAAGCGTTCTTTTATTATCATTGCCCGTCACACAGGAGGTCAGTATGACCTGTGCGGCGGGCTCTTTTCATGGAACATGCAGTTTCACAGGGCATTGGAGATATCTTTGCGCCACCATCGTTCCAAATGGAATAAAAATGGAATTATGAAGAGAATACGGTTGAAAAACGGGCTGATAAACGGTAAACTATCTCCAGGAGGTACGGTATGACGATCGAAGAAATGAAGACCAGAAAGCAGGAACTGGGATACTCCAATCTGGTGATTTCACAGAGAAGCGGAGTGCCGCTCGGAACAGTGCAGAAGATTTTTGCCGGAATTACGAAGAGTCCCCGCAGGGAGACCATCGCAGCATTGGAAAAGCTGCTGCAGGTGCCTTTGTATTCACAGCCCGGCGGCTTTGAAGGCGCCGGAGAAGCAAGGACATCAATTGTCATGGATGAAGCTGTGAAGTACGCATCTTCGTCCCGGGATACCGGAAGAAAATACACAATAGATGATTATTATGCACTTCCCGATGAGCGAAGAGTGGAACTGATCGACGGGGTATTCTATGATATGGCGGCACCGACCATGCGTCATCAGGCTGTTCTCGGAGCCCTGTACCTGCAGTTTGCGCGCTGTGTGGAGGAGCATCCGGAGTGCAGGGTATATTTTGCACCTCTGGATGTCCGTCTGGACAAAGATCAATGGACGATGCTTCAGCCGGATCTGCTGGTCATCTGCGATGGAGGATCGGATGAACGGTTCTTTGACGGTGCACCGGATTTTGTTGCTGAGATTCTATCACCCTCGACCCGGAGCAAGGACATGTTCCTGAAGCTTGTAAATTACAAAACGGCAGGATTGTGGGAGTACTGTTTCATCGATCCTTCCTATGAGAAGATCATTGCATACACACTGGAAACGGAAGATATACCGACGGTCTATACCTTTGAATCAGAGGTGCCGGTCGCTATATCTTCCGGAGAATGCAGCATAGATTTTCGTGAAGTAAAACGCTGCGCGCGGATGTGACGCTGCCTGATCCCTGAAATAATTCCTGTGAAAGAAACTATTTCACGTAGGTCTTGAAGCTTTGGACAAGAGGCGCGAGGTCTTCTGCTGTGAGCTCGACTCCTCCGCCTGCAAGAAATGTGCGGTAGTCAAGCTCTGCTGCCAGTTCGATTTCCTCTGCAACGGCAAATGCATTTTCAATATTGGAGCCGACGGCAAGAAGACCGTGATTGCCCAAAAGGACTGCGTTCCGGTCTTTCAGAGCCGCTGCGCCGTTGTCGGCAAGCTCCTGTGAGCCGATCTGATAGAATGGAAGACATTCTACGCTTTCACCGGCAAAAGCGACCATATAGCTGACATTCCTGAGCGGACGGCGCAGGCAGGCTATGGTCGTACAGTAAGTGGAATGTGTGTGGACTACAGCTCCCGTGTCGGGACGTACCCTGTAGCAGGCGATGTGCATCGGAAGCTCGGACGACGGCTTGACGCAGCCGTCGACGATATTGCCGTTCATATCCGTGACGACTACATCTTCTTCTGTCATCTCTTCATAATCGATACCGCTCCCCGATATGGCGATCAGATCTTTTCCGGGAATGCGGACACTGATGTTGCCGCCCGATCCGCGGGTGAGCCCTCGCGCCAGCATTCGTCTGCAGAATTTCAAAACGGCTGCTTTTTCATTGTTATACATGGTGGACCTCCTTCTTTTATGTACTATTGCTTCTGGAACTTTGTGGATCCGAAAGAGATATACTATACTGAATTTTAAATCATGCAGGCAGTGACTCAAAGGAAAAGATATGGCGGAAAAGTTAAAAATCTCTCAATATGACAGGCTGACCAAAACCCCGATTCCGAAGCTGATCATCCGGCTGGCGGTTCCGACGGTTCTGAGCATGCTGGTTACCAATGTCTATAATCTTGCGGATACGGCCTTTGTCGGGCGCCTCGGCACCAGCGCAAGCGGAGCTGTCGGGGTTGTCTTCGGATATATGTCCATTATTCAGGCCGTTGGCTTTGTGTTCGGACAGGGAAGCGGCAGTATTATTTCGAGGCTCCTCGGCGCAAAGAAAGACAAAGAGGCTACGACGACGGCTTCGACCGCATTCTTCTGTGCAATTGCCGTAGGCTTAATTCTGGAGATACTGGGATTTGCTTTCCGAAGGCCCCTTGTACTGCTCCTTGGCAGCACTGAGACAATCGCTCCGTATGCAGAAACCTATATCACATACATTTTGCTTGCCGCCCCTTTTATGACGGCCAGCTTTGTGATGAACAATATCCTGCGCTATGAGGGCAAGGCATCGATCGCCATGATCGGCCTGATGACCGGAGGAATCCTCAATATAGGCATGGATCCGCTGTTCATGTTCGTATTCGGCATGGGAATTGCAGGAGCCGGTCTTGCAACAGGCTTAAGCCAGTGTATCAGCTTCAGCATCCTTCTGTATATGTTCCTCAGCGGAAAGACACAGTCCCGAATTTCTCCCCGTGAAATTGATCCGAGACCCGGCTTTATCGGAAATATCTGCACAACCGGCCTTCCCAGCATGCTGCGGCAGGGGCTGACCAGTATGGCAACGGTTCTCTTAAACGGCCAGGCGGCAGTCTATGGGGACGCGGCTGTAGCGGCGCTCAGCATTGTTTCAAGGATCATGTTCCTTGTGATGAGCGTGGGACTCGGTATCGGGCAGGGATTTCAGCCCGTATCCGCATTTAATTACGGTGCGAAGAGGTATTCCCGTGTTCGCAGCGCTTACCGGTTTACCTTCACACTTGCACAGGCGGTCGTGACAGTCGGAGCGATCGGAGTATTTATCTTTTCGGGGAGTCTTATCGGGATCTTCAGAGACGATCCGCAGGTTATAGAAATCGGGACCAGGGCTCTGCGTCTTCAATGTGCCACGATCCTGTTCATGCCGTTTTGCATGATCACCGAAATGCTGTTCCAGAGCACCGGAAAAAAGCTGGGTGCATCCATCCTTTCTTCCTTAAGAAGCGGTGCCTTTTTCATTCCGGCGGTCCTGATCCTGCCGCGTATCCGCGGCCTGATGGGGGTCGAAGAGGCACAGCCTGCAGCCTACGTTCTGGCTTTCGTGCCCGCGGTATTCTTTGCAATATGGTTTTTCCGGAATCTTCCCCAAGACGAGCCGGTGGCATGAATGCAGGCGAGACCGTAGAAGTCTATTACTGATATTGGATCTTTGTGAATCTGCGGAAGATATACTATACTGACCTTTGGGGCACATAGGTCGTGACTCAAAGGAGAAATAATGCATATGGAAAAAGAAGCACTGAATATCAGCAATGAACTGCTGGAGTTTATAGGGAAGTGTCCCGACAGTTATTTTGCGGTTAAGGAAATCCGGGAAAGGCTGCTGGCAGCAGGGTTTGCAGAGGTCGGGGAAGGCGATCCGTTTGATGCCGCGCCGGGCAGCCGTTTATTTATGACACGGGGCGGGTCTTCGCTGATTGCGTTTGAGATTCCGGAGGATCCGCAGGAGGCAGGGTTCGATATCTTTGCAAGTCATCTGGACTCCCCGATGTTCAAGGTCAAGCGGGCCTGTGAGGAAAAGTCGGCGGGATATATCCGGCTGAATACGGAAAAATACGGGGGAATGATTCTTTCATCCTGGCTGGACAGGCCGCTATCTGTTTCGGGCAGGATCGTTGTCCGGACAGAAAACGGGATTAATGTAAAGCTGGTTAACCTGGACAGAGATCTATTGATAATTCCCAGTCTTGCCATTCATATGTCCAGAGATTCGCAGCAGGAAGAACTGAATCCGCAGAAGGATCTTCTGCCGCTCTTTACGCAGATTCCCGAGAAGGTTACCGGTGATGAAGGCGGAAAGCAGCAGGAGCTTTTGTACGAGCTTATCGCAGAGGAGGCCGGCGTCAGGGCTGAGGATATCCTGGATGCGGATTTGTTTGTTTATAACAGGATGAAGGGGACGACTCTCGGACTTGACAATGAATTCGTCGCATCGCCGAGGCTTGACGATCTGCAGTGCACGTATGCGGGGCTTTGCGGGTTTCTCGAGACGGAGAATCCGAAGGCGATCCCGGTGCTCGCGATATTCGACAATGAGGAGGTCGGCAGCGGGACTAAACAGGGCGCCGGCTCGACTTTCCTTGCGGATACCTTAAACCGGATCAATGATACATTGGGAGGAGACCGGGCGACATACCTGCGAAGGCTCCGGAGAAGCTTTGTTATTTCCGCGGACAATGCGCACAGCGTGCATCCCGCGCATACCGAAAAGGCGGATCCAACCAACCGGCCGCTTATGAACCGCGGTATTGTTATCAAATACAATGCTGCGCAGAAATACACGACCGATGCTGTCTCGGGCGGGATTTTCCGCGTGCTGGCAGACAAGGCAGGCGTTCCGGTGCAGACCTTTGCCAACCGGTCTGATATGAGAGGCGGATCAACACTCGGAAATATTCTTGACTGCACGGTTCCGGTTCATACTGTAGATATCGGTCTCGCGCAGCTGGCAATGCATTCTGCCTATGAGACCGCAGGCGTTCTGGACACCTGGTATCTGAAACAGATCGCCCGGCTGTTCTTTGAGTCCCGGATTATTCCGGACGGGCCGGAGTACAGGATTGAGACAGCGGACCTTCCGCGGTGAGACAGCGGACCTGTCCCCTGTGACTCGTCATAATCCTTGCACGATATGTCACGAATTTTCTATATATTCGGCCTGCTCACATGATAAGATCAGTGCAGAACACTCATGGAAGGGATGTTCTGCATTTTTAACGGTGACAGATAATATGGGGGTATCAGAAAATGAAACTGACGAATAATCCGGTAGTGACAAAATATGGCAGATATCTCGGCGTGCAGAGAGAGGGATACCGCGAGTATCTTGGCGTAGGCTATGCAAAGCCGCCGGTGGGGGCACTTCGTTTTGCGCCGCCGCAGAGACCTGATGCATCTGACAGCATTGTAAAGGCGGATCATTTCGGCAGCCGCGCCATGCAGGGGGAAAGCAACGGATTTTATGAAAAGGAATTCTATTCTGTTCCCGAGTTTATGCCGCCTGTCAGCGAGAACTGCCTGTATCTGAACATCTGGACTCCCGACGGCGCCGGTGAAGGGGCAAATCTTCCTGTGGCCTTTTACATTCACGGCGGCGCATTTATGGGCGGTGCCGGGAGTGAGACGGAATTTGACGGCGAGGCCTATGCAAAGCGCGGCGTAATTCTGGTTACGATCAATTACCGGTGCGGGATTTTCGGGTTCCTGGCACACCCGTGGCTGGCGGCGGAAAGTGATAAGGGGCTTTGCGGGAACT
>CADBPC010000020.1 GCA_902796425.1 uncultured Lachnospiraceae bacterium | reverse complement strand
GTTTATCATGCCGTCTTAATGGTTCCATGGATTCCTGTTCCTCACTTTCTTCAGGACACGGATATCCGGTCCTGTCAGTTTACACATTGTATAGCTGCTGATGATCCTCGAATACACCCGCTCGGAGTAGCGCTGCTGCAGCTCCTCCAGGGACAGATTTGAGGAAATAATGGTTGAGCGGCCGAGAATATGCCGTTCATTAATACAGGTGAATAGCTGCGAGCTGACGAGCGAGCTCATCATTTCTGTTCCCAGATCGTCAATTACAAGCAGATCGCAGTCATAGAGATCTCCTGTGAACTGGCGGTAGTCGTCCCTGTTTTTATAGTCAAACAGATACGATGAGATTGTTTCGAATAATCCGGAAGCGCTGAAATAAAGCACACTGTGACCTGTTCGGAGCACTTCCTGCGCGGTTGAAATGGAGAGAAAGGATTTTCCTGTTCCGACTGTACCATAGAAGTACAGGTTTTCATAGCCGGAATCGAAATTATTAATGAAGGATCTGCAGTTCAGTACAGCTTTCCTGAATTTTGAGAGGTCCTCTCCCTCGTACCAGGATTCCGAGAGAGAATCGAAATTGTTGTCCCTGACCAGTTCCTTCAGATGCGACTGGTCATAGAGTATCCTTATCTGCGCGGCCTTGAGGCAGTGGCATTTCTGCCCGTCGATGTATCCGGTATCCCTGCAGTCAGGGCAGGTGTAGATAGGATCGAGATAATCCTCCGGGAGGGATACACTTCTTAAAAGCTCGCGCTTTCTGCGGGAAACCGAGGCGATCCTGGCGGCGAAGCTGCCTTCCGAATCCGGCCTTTCAGCCCCCGAAGCGGTGCTGCCTGTCCCGTCTTCCGCCGCGCTGCCGGCGCCCGCGCCCGCGAGCTGTTTCTTCAGCTCCTGCCCGCCAAGAGTATAGATTTCCTCATCGAGGCGGCGAAAATCGGGAATTTTCGCATAAACATAATCACGCCGCCGTGAAAGCTCGCGGCGGTGCTGATCCCTTGTATAGGCGTATGACTGCATCAGTGAGTCATATTGTTGTCTGGTTAAAGCCATAAGTCTTAATTATCCAGAAGTAACTGTTCCAGTGAGCTGTCATAAGCTCTCTGCATGGAAAATGCGGTGCCCTGTGCGGATTTTGTCTTTGCACGGGATTTCTTTCTGCCGCTGCCGAGCGCCTTCAGAAGATCGGGATAAGTGTGCACGCCCGACTCGGTGAGGTTCATGGCAGTCTTCTCGATGTAACGCAGATCTCTTTTACCCTTCTCGACGCAATATTGTACCAGATAATCAATCATTTCGAAAGAAAAATGAAGATCATCCGAAATATAGTAAACAATGCGCATTTCATCGGCGCTCAGAGGCTTTCCGATGTACTGTTCGACGATGTAAAGCAGGGCTTCCCTGTCACTCACGGCGCTGTCCGAAGCCTGCACGGCACCCTGCACAGCACTCTGCGCGGCGGCGGGCATGGCTGCCGCCTTTGCGGCGGGGTGCACGGCGGGAAGAGCCTCAGGGACAGTCCGGATCTCATCCTGGTGCTCGACGCGGATCAGAGAATCGCAGCTGCACAGATGGATGCTGACGGGATTATTGCTGCTGTCGCACTGTAGCTTTAACAGGCCCTTTTTCTCCCAGTATCTGAGAGAACGAAGGACTTCCTTTTCCGTGTGGTTGAAACGGTCGGCCATATCAGCGATGCTGGTAGGTCGCCCGGCACCCATCATGCGCACCAGATACAGATAGATCTTGAGCTGCGCATCATTGGCATCCCGCATAAAGTCGTCTATAAAGCGATTGGATATAAGGGTGGCATCCGCATCGCTGTCGTTATATATGGCAAAAACACTCATGGTATCTCCCGGTAATTGTTTGGAACATCCCGGATTTTAACACAACCGCCGTACCATAAAAATGGTAAAACCTAACAGAAAAAACGGGGCGGATCCGGAATCCGCCCCGCAATGAACAAAATGTGGATAATGTGGAAATGTGCAGGAGATGCCGTAAGGCGCTCCCGGAGCGGGGCAGATATCCACAGGGCGCGCAGCCCCGGAATGTGGAGTATGTGCACAGCTTTCGGGGAAAATCAGCGCCCCGAAAGAAGATCATCCGCAATATCAACGACATTTCCGGCGCCCATGGTTATCAACACATCACCTTTTCGGCAATTTTCAAGAACATATTTTTTGATGTCCTCAAAGCTGCCGGGAGCGATGGCATTGCCGCCGCACTCATTGATTTTGTCCGCAAGGACCTTTGCGCTCATGCCGAGCGTGTCCGTCTCCCTCGCTGGATAGATCTCAGCCACAATTACCTGGTCCGCCGCGGAAAGCGCCCTGCCGAAATCGTCCAGGAGGGCTTTGGTGCGGGTGTAGGTATGGGACTGGAAGATGCAGCGGATGGCCTCGTGGGGCATGTTGGCAGCCGCTGCCAGGGTCGCCGCGATCTCGGTCGGATGATGCGCGTAGTCGTCGATAATCTTAACTCCGTTCAGGGTCCCTTTATATTCGAAGCGGCGCACCGTGCCCGTAAACCCTTCAAGGGCCGAAGCGGCCTTATCGGGGGAAATGCCCAGGATACTTGCTGCCGCAAGCGCTGCCAGGGAGTTGTATACATTGTGGCTTCCCGGCACGCCGAGCTTTATCCGGAGCCCGTCCCACGCGCCGCCGCAATTTGCCCGCAGCGTGTAGGAAGCGTGCGCATTGCCGTCATAAGAGATGTCCTCAGGGCGGTAATCGCTGGAGGGATCGCTTCCGAAACGGATCACCCTGCAGGAGAGAGAATCCGTAATCTCCTCCGGATCCGGGATCGCGTCGCTTATAATAAGACACCCGTCCTCCGGAATCAGGCCGGCAAAGCGCTTAAAGGAATGGCGGATATCCGCCAGGTCCTTAAAGAAATCCAGATGGTCGGCGTCGATATTGAGGATGATTCCGATCCCGGGAAACATGTCCAGGAAGCTGTTGGTGTACTCGCACGCCTCGGCGACAAAATAGTCCGAGCCTCCGACACGCACATTCCCCCCGATGGACGGCAGGACGCCTCCGATCGAAAGAGTGGGATCGGTGTCCGCGCCGATCAGGATTTCGGAGAGCATCGATGTCGTGGTTGTTTTGCCGTGCGTTCCGCTGACAGCGACGGGGAGATGATAGCCCTTCATGATCTGCCCCAGAAGCTGCGCCCTGGTAAGGCTGGGGATACCGAGCTCCGCTGTCCTGATGTATTCCGGGTTGTCCGGATGGATTGCGGCTGTGAAAACAACGAGGTCAATGTCCGGCGTAATATTCTCTGCCTTCTGGCCGATGATGACGCGGGCGCCTTCTCCCTGAAGCATCTCGGTAAGAGCCGAGGCGGTCCTGTCAGAACCGGAAACCTTAAAGCCCCTCGACATGAGAATTTTTGCAAGTCCGCTCATCGAGATGCCCCCGATGCCGGAGAAGAATACGTGGACAGGATTTGAAAAATCTATCTGATACATGGTCTGCTCCTTAAAAAAGTGTGCCTATAGTATAGTATTTCCTTTGAAAAATTCCTATGGTATAATTTATAACACACTGCGCCTGTTTATATCGACGCATTTATTTTTATCCATATTATAGTTAAACAGGGTGTTGCAGAAAACTATGGTGTAGAGGTGATAAGCAATGATCAAGAAAGAAATGATCGCCATGCTGCTGGCTGGGGGCCAGGGTAGTCGCCTCGGAATACTGACTTCGAAAATGGCTAAGCCGGCAGTTTCCTTCGGCGGAAAGTACAGAATTATTGATTTTCCGCTGAGCAACTGTATTAATTCCGGCGTCGATACGGTTGGTGTACTGACACAGTACATGCCGCTGAAACTGAATACCCATATAGGAATCGGTATCCCGTGGGATCTGGATAAGCTATCCGGAGGCGTATCGGTTCTGCCCCCCTATGAGAAGATCGAGGGGACAGAATGGTATACGGGAACGGCTAACGCGATTTACCAGAACATGAGTTACATGGAGAGCTTCAATCCTGACTATGTTCTTATTCTTTCGGGTGACCATATTTACAAAATGGACTATGAGTCCATGCTCGATTTTCACAAAAGCAACAACGCGGATGTCACGATTGCCGTCATGCCGGTGCCCATGGAAGAGGCGAAGCGTTTCGGCATCATGATCACGGATGAGAACAAACAGATTGTGGACTTTGAGGAAAAGCCCGCGAATCCCCGCAGCAACCTTGCGTCCATGGGAATCTACATTTTCTCCTGGAAGGCCCTGAAGGAAGCACTGGTTGCAAACGCCCGGCAGTCCGGCCTTGACTTCGGAAAGCATGTCATCCCTTACTGCAAGGACAAGGGGGAGAGACTGTTCGCCTACGAGTTCAACGGCTACTGGAAGGATGTCGGAACCCTGACCTCCTACTGGGAAGCGAACATGGAACTGATCGACATCGTTCCGGAATTTAATCTTTACGAAGAGTACTGGAAGATATACACTAACGTAGCCTCACTTCCTCCGCAGTATTACGGCATGAATTCGCATGTCGAGAGATCCATTGTCGGTGAGGGGAGTGAGATTTACGGGCGCGTCTACAATTCCGTAATCGGCAGCGATGTGGTGATCGGTGAGAATACCGTGGTGCGCGATTCGATTATCATGAATGACGCGAAGATCGGCGGCGGCGGTGAGATTTTAAAGACCATAGTTGCCGAAAGAGCACGGATCGGTGATAATGTCCGTATCGGTCACGGGGATGACACACCCAATGAGACGGATCCCCACATCTATACCGCAGGCTTGGTCGTAGTGGCCGAGGACGCGGTAATACCGCCGCATGTCACAATCGGCAGAAATGTGATGATAGCAGGCGTAACCACGCACGAGGATTATCCGGACGGATATCTTCCGAGCGGCAGGACATTGCGCAGGGAGGGTGATGCATTATGAGAGCTATAGGCATTATCCTTGCGGGCGGCAAGAGCAACAGAATGAAGGAGCTGTCGAGAAAGCGCGCGGTATGCGCAATGCCGATCGCGGGCAGCTACAGGGGAATCGATTTTGCCCTCAGCAACATGGAGCACTCCAGGGTCTCCAAGGTTGCGATCCTTACACAGTTTAATTCGAGAAGCCTGAATGAACACCTGAGTTCTTCCAAATGGTGGGATTTCGGACGCAAGCAGGGCGGCATGTATCTGTTTACCCCTGCGTTTACGAGTGAGAATAACAGTTGGTATCGCGGAACCGCTGATGCTATCGCACAGAACATCAGCTTCCTAAAAAACGCGCATGAACCATATGTAGTTATTGCATCCGGGGACTGCGTATACAAAATGGACTATAACGAGGTGCTTGAGTACCATGTGGCCAAGCGGGCGGACATTACAGTTGTCTGTAAGGAGCTCCCGCCGGAAGCCAGTGTGGAGCGCTATGGCACTGTCGGTATGGACGACGACGGCAGAATCACGGAATTCGTGGAGAAGCCGTTGGTTGCAAATTCCAGTATTATCTCATGCGGCATTTATGTGATCCGCAGAAGGATGCTCATTGAGCTGCTGGAAAAATGCGAAGAGGAGGGACGCTTCGACTTTGTGCAGGATATCCTGATACGGTACAAAGAAGTGAAGCGGATCTTCGGTTACAAATTGACTGGCTACTGGAGCAACATCGCGTCTGTGGATGACTATTTCAGAACGAATATGGACTTCCTCAGACATGATGTTCGCGACTACTTTTTCAAGCAGTACCCGGCGGTGCATACCAAGGTCGCGGATCTTCCGCCGGCCAAGTACAATACCGGATTTTCTGTACGAAACAGTTTGTTGTCCAGCGGCTGCATTGTGAACGGTACTATTGAAGATTCAGTTCTGTTCCAACAGGTCTATGTTGGCAATAACTGCGTAATCAGGAATTCACTGATATTGAACGACGTATACATCGGAGACAATACTTATATCGAAAACTGCATCGTGGAAAGTGACAGCACAATTCAGGCAAATTCTTATTATAAAGGAGAGAACGGTATCAGAATAGTCGTTGAAGAGAAAGGCGAGCGCTATAACATTTAGAAGGGAAACCGTTATGTTAATTACAGATGTTAGAGTACGCAAGATTGCTAAAGTCGGTAAGATGAAAGCAGTCGTTTCAATTACAATCGACAACGAATTTGTGGTACATGACATTAAAGTAATTGAAGGCGAGAAAGGTTTATTTATTGCAATGCCGAGCAAGAAAACGGCGGACGGCGAGTATCGCGATATAGCTCATCCGATTAATTCCGAGACAAGGAGTATATTAGAGGAGACTATTCTTCAGAAATACCGGGAAAGCCTGGAATCAGAAGAAGAGGAATTAGTGTGAAGATGCCGGCAGGATCAGCATCTTCCTGACAACAAAAACACTGTGCGATTGCAAGGAGAGGTGAAAGCCTCTCCTTATTCAGACTTATGGATGATTTTACATTAATTGTCGGATTGGGAAATCCGGGGGAAAAATATCACGGAACAAGGCACAATGTCGGCTTTGCGGTTATTGACCGGCTGGTTACGGACTACAACGCGGACGGGCCGAAGCGTTTCGGCAAATCGCTGACCGGCAGGGCTAGGATCGGGAACGAGAAGGTGATCCTCATGAAGCCGATGACTTATATGAACCTGTCCGGAGAGGCTGTACGGGAGGGCGTGGATTTCTATAAGATCGACCACACATCCCGGCTGATTGTCATCTCCGACGACATCAACCTTCCCGCGGGGAGGCTCCGCATACGGAGCAAAGGGAGCGCCGGGGGACACAACGGCCTTAAGAATATCATCAGCCATCTGGGAGACGACGCCTTCATCCGCGTGCGCGTGGGGGTCGGGGCAAAGCCATCACAGGAGGCGGACCTTGCCGATTATGTGCTGGGACGCCCGGCAGGCGAGGACAAAGAACTCCTTGAGGAGGCTGTCGAAAGGGCCGCCCGCGCGGTGGCATGCATTGTTGAAGAAGGCGCAGAGCGCGCCATGAACGAGTTTAACGGCTGACGGCCGGGCAGAATCTATGAGAGCACTGACTGCCCCTCTGGGGGAACTGGAAGAATATAGCGGACTGGTAAGCAGCCTTATGCAGCCTGCAGCGGCCTGTCTTGCGGACGGGTGCGTGGAGTCACAGAAGCTCCACCTGATCAATTCGCTGACAAGGCAGGGCGGGCTTTCGGGGAATATGCGCTTTAGCCTCATTATTACCTACTCCGATAAAAGGGCGAGAGAGATTGCGCAGGAATATGCCTTCTATGACAGGGGAGTCAGCGTATTTCCCGCAAAGGACCTGATCTTCTATCAGGCGGACCTCCGCGGCAGACAGATCGAGACGCAGAGAATAGGGACTCTCCGCAGGATCATTGACGGGAGGCCGGTCTGCGTCGTCACTACCTTTGCGGCGCTTATGACGCCGCAGGTGCCGTTAAGAGAGCTTCGAAGGGCGGTCCTTCGCATATCAAAAAGAGACGAAATTTCGATTGAAGAGATTTCCGCGCGTCTTGTCGCCATGGGTTATGAGAAGACCTATCAGGTCGAGGCCCCGGGACAGTTCGCCGTGAGGGGAGATATTATCGATGTCTTCGACCTGACAGAGGAGAATCCCTACCGAATCGAGCTGTTCGGCGACGAGGTGGACGCGCTCAGGAGCTTTGACATTGAGTCCCAGAGACGCATTGAGCAGCTGGACAACGTGAGGATCTATCCCGCGACGGAAATGATTCTCTCAAAGGAGCGCCTTTCGGACGGCATCGAAAGGATGCGGAGGGAACTGGATGAGACAGCGGCAGTGCTGAGAAAAAATCTCCACGCCGAGGCTGCCTCCAGGCTCACGACCGAGATCGGACAGACAATCGAAGAGGCACTGCAGTGGAACGATTATACGAGGCTTGAGAGCTGCATCCATTATTTTTACCCGGAGACGGACAGCTTCCTGAACCTGTTCCCGGTGGAGGAAACCTGTCTTTTCTTCGACGAGCCCTCCCATGTATGCGAGCAGGCGAAGGCCGTCGAGCTGGAATTCCGGGAGAGCATGGAGAGCCGCTCGGAGAAGGGGTATGTCCTGCCCGGCCAGATGGCGCTTCTGTCCTCCAGCGAGCAGACAATGGCAAAGGCCGCGGCGTACAGGAGGCTCGGCCTGTCCTCCATTATTTCCGCAAAGGACGCGGAGTTCCTGCAAAAAAAGGACGGGGATGTTTTCTCTTTCCATGCAAGGAGCGCGCAGCCGTACAACAAGAGCTTTGAGGCGCTGGAGAAGGATCTTCGCTCCTTAAAGCTTCAGAAGTACCGCGTGGTCATTATCTCCGCTTCCAGGACAAGGGCCAAAAGACTCGCCCAGGACCTCACGGATGCCGGCGTTTCCACATTTTACAGTGAGAATCCGGACCGGGTTCTCGAGCCCGGGGAGATCATGACCTATTACGGCAGCATCCGGCAGGGCTTTGAGTATCCGCGGATCAAATTCACGGTGATTGCCGAGACAGACATCTTCGGGACGGTAAGAAGCGCCAAAAAGAAGCACAAATACGAAGGCGAATCGATCCACGATTTCTCCGAGCTTAAGATCGGAGACTACGTTGTCCATGAGGATCACGGCATCGGAATCTACCGGGGCGTTGAGAAAATCGATATCGAGGGCGCTTCCAAGGATTATCTGAAGATTGAATACGGGAGCGGCGGTATCCTGTATGTGATGCCGACAGAGCTGCGTGTTTTGCAGAAATATGCCGCGGCCGGCGCCGCAAAGCCAAAGCTCAACAAGCTGGGGACCCAGGAGTGGTCCAATACCCGCTCAAAGGTTAAGGGAGTCGTCGAGGAGGTTGCGGCCGACCTGGTCGAGCTGTACGCAAAACGGCAGGCGATGAAGGGACACGCCTTCGGCCCGGATACGGTCTGGCAGCGGGAGTTTGAGGAAATGTTCCCATACGAGGAGACGGCAGACCAGATCACTGCGATCGAGGATACCAAGAAGGATATGGAATCCTCCGGGATCATGGACCGCCTGATCTGCGGAGACGTCGGCTACGGGAAAACAGAGATCGCGATCCGCGCGGCGTTCAAGGCCGTGCAGGACAGCATGCAGGTCGCGGTTCTCGTCCCGACGACGATCCTCGCACAGCAGCACTTCAATACCTTTACGGAGAGGATGAAGGATTTCCCGGTGACGGTAGAGCTCCTCTCGCGCTTCAGGACGGCTGCGGAGCAGAAAAAGACAATCGAAGGAATAAAGAGCGGCCGGGTGGATATCGTGATCGGAACACATCGGCTCCTTTCCAGGGATATCGTCTATAAAAACCTGGGACTTCTGGTCGTTGACGAGGAGCAGCGCTTCGGCGTCGCACACAAGGAGAAGATAAAAAAGCTCAAAGAGAACGTGGACGTCCTTACGCTTACGGCGACGCCGATCCCGAGAACGCTCCATATGAGCCTTGTGGGAATCCGCGACATGAGCGTCCTGGAGGAGGCGCCCGGAGAAAGAACCCCCATCCAGACCTATGTCATGGAGTACAACGAGGAGATGGTCAGGGAGGCGATCCTTCGCGAGCTCTCAAGGGGAGGACAGGTCTATTACGTCTACAACCGGGTAAACGACATCGACGAGATCAGCGCAAGGCTCTCCCGGCTCGTCCCGGAGGCCCGCATCGCCAGCGCGCACGGGCAGATGAACGAGGGCGAACTCGAGAGGATCATGTACGAGTTCATCAGCGGAGGGATCGACGTCCTTGTATCGACCACAATTATCGAGACGGGACTTGATATCTCGAACGTCAACACGATTATCATCCACGATTCCGACAGGATGGGTCTGTCCCAGCTCTACCAGCTGCGCGGACGTGTCGGCAGGTCAGACCGGACGGCCTATGCCTTCCTCATGTACCGGAAGGACCGGATGCTGAGGGAGGAGGCTCAGAAGCGCCTTGCCGCGATCCGGGAATACACGGAGCTTGGGAGCGGCTTTAAAATCGCCATGCGGGACCTGGAGATCCGCGGCGCGGGCAGCGTACTCGGCAAGGCCCAGCACGGACATATGCAGGCGGTCGGCTACGATCTGTACTGCAAGCTTCTCGACACCGCGGTCAAGAGGGCAAAGGGCCTTCCTGTCAGCGAGGAAAAGAAGGTTGTCGTCAATCTTGCGGTTGATGCCTTTATTCCGGAGAGTTATATTCTGAATGAGGCGCAGAAGCTCGACATTTACAAGAGGATTGCATCGATTTCGTCCTCTGCGGAATGCGACGATGTCCGGGATGAGATGCGCGACAGATTCGGCGAGAAGATCCCCGCCGCGGCGGAGAACCTCCTTCGCATCGCGCTGATCCGGTCGGTCGCGGCAATGCTGGATATCGCCGAGATTGTCGGAGGAAAACAGGCGCCGACCATGTGCAGCATCCGTCTTACCATGGACCGGAAAGCGGCCGTCAGGGTGGAGAACATTCCCGCCCTGCTGAACCGGTACAAGGGTGCGCTTACCTTTTATCCCAAGGGAGCTTCGAAGGGAGACCTGAAGGGACAGCCGTATTTTATACTTCAGTTCAAGACATCCGGAATTACGGTAAAGGATGAGGAAACTCTCCTTAGCGCAGTCGAGACGCTGCTGATTGATTTCAGCAAGTACCTGCGGCAGGCAAAATAAGCCTGCCCTGACAAAGGAGTCTCATATTCTTATGAATGATGGCAGCGGCATTGCAAAACTGAAGGAAAACATTTCAAAACGCCTGATCGGCAAGGACGACCTGATCCGGAAAATGCTGACGGTCCTTCTGGCGGGAGGACACGTTCTTTTGGAGGACGTGCCGGGAGTCGGAAAAACGACGCTTGCGAGGGCTCTCGCGGATTCGGTCGACTGCAGCTTTGCGAGAATCCAGTGCACGCCGGACACAATGCCGTCGGATATCACCGGCGTCAGCATCTATCATATGCACACCGGCGAGTTTGAGGTGATCCCGGGCCCTGTCGTCAATAACATCGTGCTTGCGGATGAAATTAACCGGACCTCTCCGAAGACGCAGGCGGCCCTTCTCGAGGCAATGGAGGAGAGGCAGGTTACGATCGACAAGACGACAATCCCCCTGCCCGAGCCGTTTATGGTGATCGGCACCCAGAACCCTGTGGAGATGACGGGGACCTATCCCCTCCCGGAGGCGCAGCTCGACCGCTTCATGATGAAGCTCTCGGTCGGGTATCCCTCCGCGGAGAGCGCCGCCGTGATGGCAAAGGAATTCCTTGCGGGAACTCTCCACGAAGAAACGCGCCCTGTCATGGACGTGAAGACCCTCCTTGAAATGAAGGAGGAGGTGAGGGGCGTGATGGTGCACGACGATCTTGTACAGTACGCGTCCGACCTTGTCGAAGCGACAAGGCATCACCACGATATCTCCTGCGGCGCAAGCCCCAGGGCCCTGCTTGAGCTCCTTCGCGCATCCCAGGCAGCTGCCTGGATAAGCGGGCGCGACTATCTTATCCCGCAGGACATCATCGATACCGCAAAGGATGTCCTGCCGCACAGACTCCTTTTGTCCGCTGAGGCAAGGATGAACAGGATCACCCGGTATGCGGCGCTTCTCCAGGTCATCAACACGACAACGGTGCCGAAATGAAGATCAGTCCGGGGCGCTTCATCGTATTTCTCCTGGTGCTTTCGGGAAGCATTGCCTTTGCTTCCGTAAGAGGAGGCACCATCCCCTATATGTGTCTGTTTACCGCGGTCCTTTATCTTCCGGTTTCTCTTGTATGGATGCTGGCGGGCCGCAGGTATCTTTCTGCCTGGCAGGAAACCGAAAACTTAAGATTTATGAAGGAGGAGGAGCAGCCCTTCCGGCTGGTCCTTGAAAATGACGGCCCGTTCCGCATCAATGACATCCGGCTTCACTTTGACAGTGCCCGCTCCGTCACAGTCCTCTCCGACGAGAAGGAGGGAACCCGCATCTGGTCCGCAGTGGCGGGCGAGAGAATCCCGATTGAGGGAAAGGTTACCGCAAAATATGCGGGAGGCTACTGCGTCGGTCTTACGGACATCTCGCTCTCGGATCCCTTCGGCGTTTTCCGGATGGTATATCCTGTTCCCTCGCCTCTTCGCGTTACGGTGATGCCGAGAATTACCTCGGTCGCCGACAGCGTGCTGAATTTTGAAAACCTGAAAAACAGCACGAGGATGAAGAGCCCCTGGCTCAAAGAGCCCGTGCCCGGAAACGACATCCGCCTCTATATGCGCGGCGACCCGCTGCGGAGTATCCACTGGAAGGCGAGCGCTTCTTCGGGGGAGCTGATGACAAGAGTCCCCGACAATCTGGAGGTTCACAGGATCATCCTGGTACTTGTCGCCGATCCCGACCGCTCGGAGAACAAAACCATCGAAGCTGTAAAACGAAGAGACTATTTTCTGGAGTTTGCCGTTTCCGCTGCGTGGTATCACGCCGACAGGGCGGAGCCGCTCCTTATCATCTATCCGAGGGGAAGCATTAAGCATACCATGGTAATCACCCCCGAGGACTTTTCTGATTTCTACGAAGATATTTCAAGGGGACCCTTCTATAACAAAGAATCGGATATAAACGAGCTTGCGGAGTACGCAGGCAGGGCCGGGGCAGATGAACAGGGAAACATCGTTATCACACTCAGGGAAAGAGAATACCCTTCAGAACGTTTTCTGGAGATCAGAATGTGAAGCGCTCCGGGTGCTTTTTGCGGTCTTTATCACAGGCGTTCTCCTGGAGTTTGTGCAGGAAGGCGTCCTGCCCGGGGGACTTTACGCCCTTTTCCTGGTTCTTCTTATTCTCTATGCGGGCCTTCACCTTGCCGGTGAAATCAGCGGCAGGAGACTGATATTCGCGGGGGCGCAGCTGATCGTCGCAGCCGCTTTCCTTGCCGTTTCCGCAGGCGGACTTACGCAGGCAGAGCAGGGGGACGCCGGTTTCCTGCAAAGATATTTTTCTGCGCTGTCCGGGGTATTTTCACAGCAGGCCCCGGAAGGCAGCATGCTCCCGGGGATTCTTGCTGCGGGCGGGATCGCAGCGGCAGGAGCCCTGATCTTTTACCTTCTTATTCTTGCGGTTACATCGTTTCCTGTACTGATGCGCATAACAGCAGCGCTTGCGGATGCGGCGGTTATTCTCCGGGCAGTGTGGGGGATCGGGACGCACAAGAGCGTTATCGCGGGTGCGATTTTATTTACCCTACTGGAGGTGCAGAAGGTCCTGAAGCCGTCCGCGGACTGGCCGGGAAAGGAGATCCCGAAGAGCGCGGCGCTGCGGTGGGCGCTCTGCCTGTTTGCCCTGGAGGCGGCCGTATTCTTTCTTCCTGCGCCGGACAATCCGATCGACTGGAGCTTTGTCATCCGCTTCGGGCAAAGAATCGCGGAGGGCGTCGCGGATATCACAAGCTACACCGGATACTATCTTCAGGGATTCGGGAGCGGCACCGCATCCCAGAGCGGCTACAGGGGACTGGAGAATGCGGTCAGTCCCGGCAGCACCCTGCAGGGCACGGACCGGGAGGAGCTCTATATCACAGCGTCGGGCTATGCGAAAAATATCTACCTTGCCGGTGCGGTTTACGGACAGGACGATGTCGCGGACGAGCTGAGGGGGCGGTGGTATCTGGACTATCTTGCTGCCATGTACTCTCACGGCATAACAAGGGAGACGGCGCGGCTCTTCGGCAGGAGACAGAGCGCGGAAATTGAGTACGGCTACATCAGGACGAGTGACCTGATCCGGCCGGAAAAGCTCCTCAGGATTGACGGCAGCGTTTCGGACTCTCTTTCGCAGGACGGCGTATCCTTTACGGACGTCAAGAGAAAAGGATATCGCTATGATACGGCGTATCTGGATATCGACTATGCAAACAGCTTCCTTGAGAATATCCTGCGTACGCCTGCGGAGTGTGAGTATCCCGATTATGACGAGATGCAGGAGTATTCCCGAAGGCTTTATGATATCCAGCTTAATCTCACGGTCACACCGCTCGAATATGAGCGGTGGATCAATGAAAAAACGAACCTTGCGCCTTATCTTGATGTCTCGCAGTATGAGTCGGGGGATCCGGAAACGCTTCAGAAGATGAAGGACCTTGCGCAGAAAATCACGGCGGGCGCCGCAAGCGACTACGACGCGTGCAGGGCGGTGGAGAGGTATCTGAGACAGTACAGGTATTCCGTGCGCAGCACCGCGGCAGGTGACGAAGACTATATCGGACAGTTCCTTTTTAAGACCGGAGAGGGCTACTGCGTCCATTTTGCATCATCCATGGTAGCCCTCCTTCGGCTGTCCGGGATTCCCGCAAGATACGTGGAGGGGTACTGCTATACATACCCGGAGGCAAAGCGCGCGGTCTTTACCGTCACCGGCAACAGTGCGCACGCCTGGCCGGAGGCGTACATCGAGGGCTTTGGCTGGGTTCCCTTCGAGCCGACGGTGATCCGGATGACGTCCTTTGATACGGCCTGGGGACTTCGCCTTCCCGAGGATTACGGGAATGCCCCGGATCCGGACGGCGCGGCGCCGGGCTTTGCTCCCGCTGCAGCGCAGGATGTCCCTGCCATTCCCGAGGAGGCCATGCAGGCAGAGGATGAAGAGGACGCCGCTGCCGCAGTGAGGCAGCGAAGGACGGATGACTTCAGACGCATCGCAAGGGTCCTGAAATACCTTGCCCTCGCAGCAGCTGCATATTTTGCCCTCATGCTCGCCGCGGTCCCCCTGATCCGGAAAGTCCGGTACTCAGGAAAGGACCTTGCCGGGAAATTCGCCGCGGATTACAGGGACATCCTCTGGCTTCTGGACAAAGTCGAAAAAAGGGGCGGCCGGAACAGCGATGCCTCAGGGGAAAGTGAAGAACCCGGAAAATGGGAGGACGCAGTGCCGGGGGAGCATCTGGAAATAACCGATCCCGAAGAGCTTACGGAGCGCATCACCGGTATATGGTACCGGCAGAGATTCGCCATGCGCCCGGCAACGGGGCAGGAGGTGCGCGAGGCAGGGTACCTCAAAAGCTATCTTGCAAAGAGATATATCGGAAAGAACTTCACCTCCTTCTCGCGGGCCGTCAGGTACCTTCTGCGATGACGCAGGGTGCCTTAGGAAACGACACACTGGAAAAATTCGGGAGCAAGTGGTATTATAGTCAAATAATGATATAAAAAAGCTATGGAGGTGCGGAATGAGATTTGTCGAAACAATCAGGCCGTCAGCTGATCTGAGAAATCATTACAGTGAGATTTCAAGACAGTGCAGGGAAAATGGCGAGTCGGTAATAATAACAGTGAATGGAAGAGGCGATACCGTATCCATGAGTTATGAAGACTATAATCGCATGAAGGCAAGACTGGAGCTGATGGAAACACTGGCTGAAGCAGAAGATGATGTACGAAACGGCAGGGTCGCTCCGATCGAGAGCACCTTTGATGAACTCCGTGCGCAGTTGAAGGGAGAATGAGAGAATTGTACAAAATCATACGGACTGACACAGCCGATGCGCTTTTACATAAGATTATAATGTACATAGCCGGGAACTTTGGAAACCGGGCAGCGCTGGAACGGCTGAATCAGTTGGAGACAGACATTCTCAGGCTTGCTGATAATCCGTATATTGGAATGGATCCGAAGTACATGGTGCTTCGCAGACAGGGATATAAGGTGATGATCCTTGAAAAGGATCTGGTATTCTATAAGATTAATGAGGCTGAGAAGGTTGTAACAATTTATGCAATAGTGGATCAGCGGCAGGATTATCTGAGTATTATCAGAGGGTTATAGGCTGAAAGAACTGCGGATGTGAAGAGGGTGAAGATTACTCTTGCACTTGCATCCTGAAGTCAACCGGCTTATAATACATAAGTCTGCCGGTAAAGTCCGGCAATGATAAGGAGACGTATCGAAGTGGTCATAACGGGGCTGACTCGAAATCAGTTTGGCGGGCAACTGCCACGAGGGTTCGAATCCCTCCGTCTCCGTAACCAGGGAATTTCTGTTAACAGAAATTCCCTGGTTTCTTTTTGGGAGGAACAGAATGAAGATTGTAGTTCTTGAAAGAAACAGTGTCGGGACGGATATCGACGTTTCCGCGTTTGAGAGATTCGGCGAGGTGGAATATTACGCCAATACCTACCGGCCGGAGGATGTGGCGGAGCGGACCGCGGACGCAGACATCATTATTGCGAACAAGGCGCCCATGAACAGGCAGACACTCACCGGGTCGAAAAAGGTGCGTTACATCGGAGAGTTCGCGACAGGCTATGACAATATCGATCTCGAATACTGCAAAGAGAGAGGGATCCGTGTCTGCAACGTAGTGAATTATTCCACGGCCATGGTTGCGCAGACAACGATCACACTGGCGCTCGCCCTGACCATGAAGCTGATTCACTATGACAATTATGTGAAATCCGGAGAGTACGCGTCACAGGAGCGGTTCTCCAATTTTGATGTCCCCTTCAATGAGCTGGACGGCAAAACCTGGGGAATCGTCGGTATGGGCAATATCGGGAGCCGCGTGGCAAAGGTCGCATCCGCTCTCGGCTGCAGGGTGATCACGGCGTCTGTTACCGGAAGAAAACGGGATACCGGGTATGAACAGGTGGGCAAGGAAACCCTTCTTAAGGAGAGCGATATTATTTCCCTCCACTGCCCGCTGACGGACCTCTCCCGCAGATACATCGATGCCGGCGCGTTTGGAATGATGAAAAAGACAGCGATCCTCATCAATGTCGCCCGCGGGCCGGTCGTTGACAACCTCGCGCTGTATGAAGCCCTCAGGGACGGAAAGATCGCCGCGGCGGGCCTGGACGTACTGGAAAAGGAACCCCTTTCAAAGGACGATCCGCTGGGCCTTATCAAGGACAGCGGAAAACTGATTATCACGCCGCACCTTGCATGGGCGAGCGTGGAGGCAAGGACGCGCTGCGTTGAGGAAAATGTTCTCAACCTTGAAGCCTTCCTTGAGGGAAGGTCCCGGTGCGTTGTCTGCTGAGGAGTGCCGGAGCGCCGCCCGCTGAGGAGTGCCGGGGAGCTGCCTGCTGAAGTATGCACTTTCTGCTGACAGAAGGCGTATTATAATTTACAATAATTATGATGCAGGGCGAGTCCTGCATCCGGAAAAGATTGCTTATAAAGGAAGGTATAGACTATGAAGGTATTGGACGCGGAATTTGTTAAGGGGTTTGTAAGACTGTGTTCGGACGGCTTTGCCCAGGGCTGGCATGAGAGAAACGGCGGGAATCTCAGCTACCGCATAAAGGAAGATGAGATCGAGTCGGTCAGGGAGGAGCTTATCGGCGAGGACGCCCCCGCACCGGACGGATGCCAGGATTACGGCGTCTGGAAGGAGATCGGAACCCAGGTTCCTTTCCTTGCGGGAGAATATTTCCTTGTCACCGGCTCCGGAAAATATTTCCGCAATGTCGAACTCGACACGGCGGCAAACGTATGCATCATCAAGGTGGATGAGACCGGCGAGAAGTACAAGATCCTCTGGGGCCTGAACAAGGGCGGAAGACCCACCTCCGAGCTGCCCTCACACCTTATGAATCTTGAGGTGTGCAAAAAGAGAAACCCGGAGATCAGAGTGGTCTATCACTGCCATCCGGCCAACATCATCGCACTCACCTATGTCCTGCCGCTTGACGGAGAGGTCTTCACGAGAGAGATCTTCGAGATGGCGACAGAGTGCCCCGTGGTCTTCCCTCAGGGAATCGGCGTGGTGCCGTGGATGGTACCGGGCGGAAGAGACATCGCGGTAGCTACATCGAAGATCATGGCAGCGCAGGATTTCGCGGTCTGGGCACACCATGGCGCGTTTGCCTGCGGCACAGATTTTGACATTACATTCGGCCTGATGCACACGGTAGAGAAGGCGGCCGAGGTTCTTGTCAAGGTCCGCTCCATGACAGACAGAAAGCGCCAGACAATCCAGCCCGATGAGTTCCGCGCGCTCAATGAGCCCTTCGGAATCCACGTTGACGAGCGCTTCCTGTATGAAAAGAAGAGCGACATTATCGGAGAGAGATAACGCGGCCTTTTCGGAGGAAGGATGACATGGGAGTCAAATATTATCTTGCGGTGGATATCGGCGCGTCCTCCGGACGGCATATCCTCGCGCATATGGAGGACGGGAAAATCGTCCTTGAGGAGATCTACCGGTTTTATAACGGGAACGATATGGAAGAGGTGACGCTCTCCGGCGTCACCGGAATGCACCGCGTCTGGGACACGAAACGGCTTTTTAATGAAGTCATCGAAGGAATGAGACGGTGCGGCGAGGCGGGTAAGATCCCGGTCTCCGTGGGTATCGATACCTGGGGCGTCGACTATGTTCTGCTGGACGATGAGGGCAGGATGATCGGCAGGTGCTACGGCTACCGAGACGAGCGAACGAGCGGCATAGACGAGGAGGTCTACCGCATTATTCCGCAGGAAGACCTTTATGCGAGGACCGGCATCCAGAAGGCGATCTTCAACACGATCTACCAGCTGATGGCGGCGAAAAAGCAGGAGCCGGAGACACTGGAGGAGGCAAAGACTTTTCTGATGATGCCGGATTATCTGCATTACCTATTAACTGGCGTCGCAAAGCAGGAGTACACAAACGCAACTACCGGCCAGCTTGTAGATCCTGTCACCTTCAACTGGGACTATGAACTGATTGAGAAGCTCGGATTCCCCGCGCGGCTCTTTAAGGAGCTCTCGCTTCCCGGAACAAAGGTCGGAGACCTGTCAGAGGAGGTTCAGGGGAAGGTCGGCTTTAACTGCAGCGTAATTCTCCCCGCGACGCATGACACCGGCTCCGCCGTCATGAGCGTCCCGGTTTCCGAAGGCACAGGCGATAGGAGCGGCACGGATATCCTTTACATCTCTTCGGGCACCTGGTCGCTGATGGGAACTGAGCTTTCGAAGGCGGACTGCAGCAGGAAGGCAATGGAGGCCAACTTCACCAATGAAGGAGGCTATGACCACCGGTACCGTTTCTTAAAGAACATCATGGGTCTGTGGATGATCCAGTCGGTGAAAAAGGAGCTGGAAGAGGGAGCTGCGGCCGGCATCGCGCCGGAAGGAATCACCCTTACCGCGGACACCGATTTCTCGTTCGGGCATCTTTGCGAGATGGCGGAAACAGTAGACATCGCATCGGTTGTAGACGCAAACAATGACCGCTTCATGGCGCCGGCATCGATGATCGGGGAGGTCAGGAAGGCCTGTGAGGAGTCCGGGCAGCAGATACCGGCTACTCCCTGGGAGCTTGCGAGAGTTATTTACCGCTCGCTTGCGGAATGCTACAGAAAGGCCGCGCAGGAGCTTGAGGACATTACAGGCAGGCACTACGATACGATCAATATCGTGGGCGGAGGGTCCAACGCCGATTATCTGAACCGCCTGACGGCGAAGATGACCGGAAGGCGCGTGCTCGCCGGCCCGGGAGAGGCTACCGCAATCGGGAACCTCGGCGCCCAGATGATCGCGGACGGCGTCTTCCCGGATCTGTACTCGCTCCGGAGAGCCGTATACACATCGTTCGGCGTAAAAGAATATCTTCCCTGAAGAATATCTGCCCTGAAAAAGTAAGACGGCATAAGCCCTGCACTGCAATTATTGTGGAAGTGCAGGGCGTTTTTTTGTATAATTGATTATACAATTTCCGCAGGGGCGGAATTTTACAGGAGGGTTGCAAATTATGTTACGAATCGGTTTTCTTACAAGCGGCGGTGACTGCCAGGCACTGAATGCGGCCATGCGCGGCGTCGTCAAGGTTATTCAGAATAATGCAAAGGAGCCTTTTGAACTCTATGGCTTTGAGAACGGCTATAACGGCCTGATTTACGGAAAGTTCCGGATGCTTACCGGCGCGGATTTCTCCGGTATTCTTACGGTCGGCGGAACGATCCTCGGAACGAGCCGCGTGCCGTTCAAGACAATCGACAAGCCCGATGAGAACGGCCTTAACAAGGTTGAGGCGATGAAGCAGAATTATCACAAGCTTCAGCTGAACTGCCTTGTCATGCTTGGAGGAAACGGTTCCACGAAGACG
>CADBPC010000019.1 GCA_902796425.1 uncultured Lachnospiraceae bacterium | reverse complement strand
TGCAAAGAAAAAGCCGCTTGTCTTTTCGGACAAGCGGCAGTCTCAGCACTGATCACTGCAATTCATCTGGTTATCCCGTAGCTCGCGGGGAGGCTCCCGGTCCCAGACATCCACTTGATCCGGTCTTATAAAGGCATACACAAACAGGCCAATCCGCTTCCTTTGCAGTCGGCATAGCTGTCCCCTGAAGATCAAACAGGCGGTGTGTATTTTTCATTCTGTTTGTATTCATCTTCAGCATAGCCTTTCCTTTCCGGACCTGTTGTCCTTTTTATTAATCATACAATACCATTTACGATTCGTCTTGTCATTAAATCTGTAGTATAAAGACTTCTCTTGGTGATAACTGTATTGCCGTATATTTGATACTCTTTGTGATGTCAGAGCCTTTGAGTATAAGATACACGTTTACTATGAGCGGATACACATTGTATTTCCTTATATCACTCATCACCCCACTCTTCCGGAACTCCTATCGTCCCGTTGTTATTCTCTGCGGCATACACCGCACAGTTGCCAATATACTTTGACCAGTACGCACCGCCGGACCCCGGTGTAAGATATTCCAGGATCCCCTTCATCGCGATCGCGTGGGTAGATATCAACATATCGCCTTCCAGGTTCCTGATCTCTTCCAAAAAACTGCCGGCTCTTTCTACCACTGAGCTTAACTGCTCCATACCGTCGGGTGCCGGATTATGGGCAAAATCGCTGAAAAACATTAACATTTCCGGTGGTAAGCGATTGAGGTCTGCCCCTTCATAAGGGCCGTAATCCATCTCGATCAGGCGATCATCGATTACAGCAGATACATCTAGCGCAATTATCTCAGCCGTCTGGACCGCCCGTTTCAGTGGACTTGTGTATACTTTCATGAAGGAAATATGCCTGAGTTTATCGGCAGCCTTCTGTGCCTGGGCAATCCCCGCATCGTTAAGCGGATAGTTGCTCCTTCCCTGAAGCACCTTACGGTTATTCATTTCCGTTTGTCCATGGCGAACTATATATATCATCTCAGAATCTCACCCTTCTTTCTACTATATCATCACCTTCAATTATCATTCTATCACACTCGATAAACCATTCTTTTACAATAAAAGAGACACCCATCTACGAGTGTCTCAATACTCTTGCGAAAGACAGTTCATGCCTATCTCTTTATCTTCTCCATCGGCCTACCCTTTGCCAGTTCATCGACCAGCTTGTCGAGCTGCCGCACCCTTTTCATCGCCGGGTCTTCGATCGTCTCCACCTGCACGCCGCAGATCTTGCCGGTGATAAACTCAGCACGCAGGTTCCACGAGGGTGCTCCCGCTATAAACTCACCATAAGTCTTACCGTCAAGTTCCTTCAGATTGGAATACCCCGTAAGCCAGCGCGTGACCTCATCTACTTCGGCTTTGGTTCTCCCCTTCTTCTCCGCTTTTTTGACAAGGGCTTCGTAGACCATGTGGAATGGCATGTCGAAAATACTCTTTCTTGGCATTTTGGGAATCCTCCTGTATTTTGCCGCACTTCTAAGCAGAATAGGTTACTCCTTAAGGAACTTTTCTGCATTTCGACTGAGTATGATCCTCGAAGTCAGTCTACCACTCTCCTGCCTTCACAGATTATACCCCTGTCCCAACTTCGATCAGATTACCGTCCGGATCATAAAAACGCACGACCTTTTGTCCCCAGCTATGCGTCATAAAATCCCGAGATCGGTCTGCTACGGGATCGACACCTCACCGCACAGGCTAAGGTGAAAGTATTCCTTAATCTCCTGAGGGTCTTCCGTCTGTCCCAGCACCCACATAAGTTTGGTGACTGCCGCTTCAGAAGTCATATCATACGTCTGAATGACTCCTGCCTCCAGCGCACGCCGCCCGGTTTCATAAACCTCCAGGCTGCTTCCCTCAAACCGACATTGCGTCCCGACAAGGAAAGTCATCCCCTGCCTTGTGAGGCTGCTGATCTCGCTAATGAAATCATGCCTCAGAAATGGCATCCCTCCTAATCCGAATGCTTCGATGTAGAAGGCCCTGTATCCCCTATCCGCATACATCCGCAGCACCTCTCTGTGAATACCCGGAAAAAGCTTTATGACCGCCACGTCCGGACAGTAGTGATCCTGCAGCTTGAAAACTCCCTTCTTCATCGGCAGTATTCTCTCGTTGATCTTCATGCCGATCGAACTGATCTCCGCCACGTTTTCACAGTTGATACTGTCAAAAGCATCAAAACTCAGCGACCTTACCTTTGATACACGACATCCCAGCATGACTTTTCTGTTAAAAGCGACAAATACGCCCGGACATCCGCTCTGCGCCATGTAGATCGCACACCGCAAATTCTCCATTGCGTCCGCGACGGGGTTTGAAATGGAAAGCTGGCTGCCGGTGATCACAACAGGTATATTGATGTTTTGAAGCATAAACGACAGCATTGACGACGTATAAGCCAGAGTGTCTGTTCCATGGATCACCACGATCCCGTCAAAGTGTTCTCTCTGCCGGCTTATGGTCTGCGCGAGGCTCGCCCAGTCCTCCGGGAAGATGTTCGCGCTGTCCAACGACGAAAATTCCTGCATGGTCAGCTGCGCTTCCCCGGCTACGATATGCAGCTCATGTTCCATGGACTCTGTCGTCAGGCCCGGTGTAAGCCCGTGCTCCCTTACAACTGAGGCCAGTGTTCCACCTGTATTTATGATCAGCACTTTTTTGCTCATTTGCACCACTCTCTTTTGCACGTTGCTTCATTAAGCTTGCAGCTTTTCTACTAATAGTGTCGATGCCCGTTTTTAATATTCTATCACGCACGTAATCCTTTACAACAAAAAGAGCATATGGTTAGAACTTTCGTTAGTATTCCGCACACGGTTACAGTATTGCGTTAATTCCGGCCTTTAGCTCTTTGATAAACTGCATCATTTCATCATAATCCGGATAATACCCATAAATCATGGATTGCATTTTTGTAATCAAAGCGGAGTCTGTCCATGCTATGAGCAG
>CADBPC010000018.1 GCA_902796425.1 uncultured Lachnospiraceae bacterium | reverse complement strand
GAGTTCCCTTGCCCGCCTGATACTCGGAGCGGACGGTGTGTCCGGGAGCCTTGGGAGCGATCATGGTTACGTCAACATCTGCCGGGGGCTTGATCAGTCCGAAATGGATGTTGAAGCCGTGTGCGAACATGAGCATATCGCCCGCCTTCAGGTTCGGCTCGATATCCTGCTTGTACATCTTAGCCTGCTTCTCATCATTGATAAGGATCATGATGATATCGGCGAGCTTTGCAGCCTCTGCGGTGTTGTAAACTTTAAGACCCTGTGCCTCGGCCTTTGCCTTGGACTTGGAGCCTTCATACAGGCCGATAATGACATTGGCACCGGATTCCTTGAGGTTCAGCGCGTGAGCATGGCCCTGGCTGCCGTAGCCGATGATGGCGATCGTTTTTCCCTCCAGAAGAGACAGGTTACAGTCTTCCTGATAGAAAATTCTTGCATCTGACATTTTTTTACTCCTCCTATGAATTAACTATAAGGATGTGCCGGTTATCGGTACATCGCAGATACATAATCAGACGGGCCTTCAGTCAAAGCGGATGACGTGCTCGACACCTCTGCCGAGGCCTGCAATGCCCGTTCTTGCCAGCTCGAGGATTTCATATCCGTTCAGAAGATGAAGGAAGGCGTCGATCTTGCTCGAATTGCCTGTGACCTCGATCATAAGGCTCTCATCGCTGACATCAATAATATTGCCGCGGAAGATACCTGCCAGCGCAATCACGTTCTGTCTCTGGTCGGCCGTGCAGCTGACTTTGATCATGGCGAGCTCACGGAAGACGGATTCCTCCGGCTTCAGCTCATGGATGTCACGCACGTCTACCAGCTTCCTGACCTGCTTCTCAATCTGCTCGAGAATATCGTCATCGCCCGAGGCAACAATCGTTATGCGGGTAAAACGGGGATCCGCCGTGTTGCCTGCCGTGATCGATTCGATATTATATCCCCGCCTTGAGAAAAGACCGGAAATACGGCTCAGAACGCCGGACGTATTGTCAACCAGCAGCTGGAAAACCTTCTTCTGCATAAATATCCTCCCTGCATGCATAAAACAGATTATACGTCAACGTATATTTAAAAGTCAAAAACAATTACCAGCCGGGACGCCTGTTTTCCCTTGCAGGCGCTGCGTCCTCCCGTCCCGGAGGGGGCGCGATGCCGAGCCTTGAAGCGGCCAGCGCGGGATCGGATGCATATTCCATCACCATTTCCCTGCTGATCTTTCCTGCCTGCATGGCTTCGATCAGGGCGTCGTCCATGGTGATCATCCCGAGCTTTCGGTTTGTCTGGATGATGCTGGGAATCTGGAAGGTCTTGTTATCCCTGATAAGACTCCGGATGGCGGGCGTACAGTGCATGATCTCAAAGCACGCGATCCGCCCGGGCCTGTCCGCTCTCGGCAGGAGCCTCTGGGAGACGACGGATTCCAGTACAAGTGCAAGCTGTGTGCGTATCTGTTCCTTCTGCCCCTCGGGAAATGCGTCGACAATACGTCCGATGGTCGATGCCGCCCCGGTTGTATGGAGCGTTGAGAAGACAAGGTGCCCTGTTTCCGCGGCGGTTACTGCGATGCTGATCGTCTCCGGGTCACGCATTTCGCCGACCAGGATGACGTCCGGGTCCTCACGCAGCGCAGCGCGAAGGCCGGAGGCAAAGCTGGCGCTGTCCAGTCCGATTTCCCTCTGGTCGATGAGGGAATTATTGTGCCGGTAAAGATACTCGATCGGATCCTCCAGCGTCAGGACATGGCAGCGGCGGTTGTCGTTGATCTTCTGGATCAGCGCGGCCAGCGTCGTTGACTTTCCGGAGCCAGTGGGACCGGTAACGAGTACCAGGCCGCTCTGTTTATTGTACAGATCAACGACCGTCTGAGGGATGCCCAGCTCTTCCACGGTGGGTATTTTGGAGCTCATAAGACGGATTGCTGCCGAGTAGGTGCCTCTCTGGCGGTAGACATTGACCCTGAAACGTCCGATCTGCGCTACGCCGTAAGACAGATCGACCTCGCCGGTGCGGCGGAGCGTTTCAAGATGTTCGTCGTCCATAATGCTGAATAAAAGCGACTGCGTATCCGCAGGCATCAGCTTCGGATACTCCGTCATCACGGTCAGCTTATTGTGAATCCGCACTACAGGGGGTGAACCTACCGTGATATGCAGATCGGAGGCCTCTTTTTCCTTTGCGGCCTGCAGCAGTTCATTAAGATCCATTTTATCCCCCAAACTTCTATACAGTGCCTGTGCACTTCGGAACGGCAATGGTTCCCGTGCGGGTCAGTTCCACAATGCTGATGGTCCTGAAGGTTTCAAGAAACATCTCAACCCTCTCCGGCGTATCGCAGATCTGGATCGTCATCAGGGATTTGGACATGTCAATGATCTGCGCGCCCATGATTGAACAGTTCTCCATGATATCGCGGCGGTTATCGCGGTTGTATTTGACCTTGATCAGCATAAGCTCGCGGCTGACAGCCTCATGCTCGTCAAAGGTTTTGACCTTGATGACGTCGAGCTTCTTGTTCAGCTGCTTTTCAATCTGTTCAAGGGTCTTCTTGTCGCCGCTGCTGACGATGATCATGTGGGATACCTCCCTGTCATCCGTCTCGCCGACGGCAAGCGAATCGATATTAAAACATCTTCTCCAGAAAAGTCCGGCCACCTTGCAGAGCACGCCGGCTCTGTTTTCAACAAGGACAGAATAGATACGCTTCATTTTGTCACTCCTTCAGCATATAGGGTCCTGCAGCCAGGCAGGTCGTTAAAGCGCCTCCTGTTTAAGACAAAAGCTCCATTGCCACGTCGACCTCCATCAGTACCGGCGCGCTGTCGGCAAGGAAATCTTCGATCGCTTTTTCCTGCTCTTCTTTTCTGCTGACCCTGATAAAGTCCATTCCGTACGCCTGTGTCAGCTTTTCGAGATCCGGCCAGCTGCCCAGGTCGACCACGCTGTAGCGGTCCTTGTAGGAATAGTGCTGATACTGCCTGACAAGTCCGAGATAGCCGTTTTTGATAACTACGATTTTGGCATGAATGTTCTGCTGCCTTATTGTCGCCAGCTCCATCATGGTCATCTGAAAGCCGCCGTCGCCGCAGACCGCGACAACCTGCCTGTCGGGGTCCGCAACCTGTGCGCCCATGGCCGCAGGAACCGCATAGCCCATCGTTCCCATGCCGCCGCTGGTAAGAAATCTTCCGCTGCGGATCCAGGCGTTTGCGCAGGACCACATCTGGTTCTGACCCACGTCCGCCACATAGACCGCGTTCTCATCCATCGCCAGTGACAGGGCCCTTATGAAGGTTGCGGGATGGATTCCGTCCGGATCCGCCTGACGGATCGCATCCTTAATGTTCTTCTGCCTTGTATGTTCGCCGACGTTCCGGTATCCCTCAAGGACCTTAACCCATGCGGAATAATCGGCAGCAGGCTCCTGCTCAAGGAATTTTGTGAAAATATGACTGATGTCGCCGACCAGAGGGACATTGGGGCCGGCGTTCTTTCCGATTTCCGCGGGATCGACATCAATGTGGACCAGAATCTTGTTGTCCGTGATCAGGTCCGGCTGGCTGATCGACCGGTCGGCCACACGTGCGCCGACCATGATGATCATATCCGACTCATTCATGGCCCGGTTTCCGTACTGCTGCCCATTGTTGCCAACCATTCCGAAATACAGTGGATGGTCGCTGGGCATGGCGGAAAGCCCCATCATTGTAGAGACCACCGGAATTCCGAATTTCTCCGCAAAGGCGCGTACCTTCGCAACACCGTCCGAAAGATGAACGCCGCCGCCCACGCAGAGGATCGGCCTTTTGACCTTTCCGAGTGCGGTGATAACCTTTTTGATCTGCACGGCATGTCCGGAAACGGTCGGCTTGTAGGTGCGCATCTTGACGTCTTCCGGATATACATATCTGGAAATATTCGCCTGCTGGATATCAATGGGAATATCGATAAGCACGGGGCCCTTGCGGCCGGTGGAGGCGATCATGAACGCTTCCTTGAAAACACGCGGGATATCGGCCGCGTCGCGAAGAATATAGCTGTATTTTACGAACGACTCGACCGCGCCTGAGATATCCGCTTCCTGAAAGACATCACTGCCCATCAGTTTGGAGTTGACCTGACCGGTGATGCATACCATCGGAATACTGTCCGCAAAGGCCGTAGCGATACCCGTGATCAGGTTTGTCGCACCGGGGCCGCTGGTGACCGCCACAACGCCTGTCTTGCCGCTGATCCTGGCGTATCCGCTCGCGGCGTGTGCGGCATTCTGCTCCTGCCGCACAAGTATAGAATGAATACCGGATTCCAGAATACTGTCAAAAAAAGGCGCGATCGCAACGCCCGGATATCCGAACACGTACTCAACGCCTTCATTGACGAGACATTTGATGATGGCATCCGCTCCTGTCATAATTTTCCTCCATGCCGCAGCGTCAGCGAAGGCGCGCACGGCAGATATGCGAAAATATTGCAGGCAGGAAACTAAGGCCTGCAAAAAGTGATAATCATAAATACTATCACTAAAATCACATACCTTCAACACAGTCATCGCGGCAAGAACGCAATAGGCGTTCCCTGATAAAATATGCTACAATTATATTCACTGTTACACATATCTTTTATGAAAGGCAATAGTAATATGAAGTTCAGAATGCGCGCATCTTTCACCGGCTTTCTGGCCGTTGTTCTTATATCCTGTATGCTTTCGGCCTGCGGATCAACCGAGCAGGCGGACGAGCTCTCGGCATACCACGGCAGCGTAGATTCATTCTTTGACAAGGTTGCCGCCTGCAGCGACTACATCGACACCATCGATCCGGACAGCGAAGATGCGCCCGGACAGTTCCTTGCCGCGGTTGACGAACTCAAGGCGGCGATCGACGACGGTGCACAGCTCGATGCCCCTGAAGAATTTGAAAACGCGCAGGAAATGTGCAGACAGGCCGCCTTCTACATGGACGCCGCCGCAGAACAGTATCACCTCGCCTTTGAAAGCGAAGCCTTCGACAGCCAGGCCTTTGCGAACGCACAGGACTACATGAACGAATCCTTCGGCCGCCTCGATTACATGGTCACCTTCCTCCACGGCGAAATCCCCGAAGGAATGACCGTCACCGAAGACACCGAATAGCCCGAACAACCAAACGTTCATAATACGGAATAAAGGAAAGGAGCTCGCACAGAGCTCCTTTTCTTATTCCTGTTTCTGTACATCGCCGGAGCCCGCCCCGCTGCTTCAATATGTTGCTCTCTATTACCCGTGGCGCAGGGCAATGCCTGCCGAACATTGCGGCAGACTGCGAGCAAGGCCCGCGTGAGCAGGCATCCCCTGCGTGCAGGGCAAATAGCATAAAAAAAGCCGCGGGGCTGCCCCCGCGACTGCACTGATATTTATTCATACCGTACTTTCTTGAACGTCTTCTTTCCTCTCTTCACGAGGATTCCGTCCTTCAGGTCGTCCTTGGTGTAGGCCTTCTTGAAGTCATCGACCTTCTCTCCGTCCACGGTAACGCTTCCCGCCTGTACGTTCTTGCGGGCGTTGTTTCTGGACTGCTCCATTCCACTCTTTACCATGATGGCAAGGATGTCGACGGTGCCGTCTTCCATGAAGTCATCATCTGTCAGGATGGTCTCGGGCATATCGTCGTTTATTACGGCTCCGCCGGTAAACAGTGCCGCGGCGCCTGCCTGGGCTTTCTTTGCCTCATCATCGCCGTGGACGAGGCTTGTGAGCTCATAAGCCAGGATCTTCTTTGCTTCGTTGAGCTGGCTGCCCTCCCACTTGTCCATCTCATCGATCTGCTCGAGAGGAAGGAAGGTCATCATGCGCAGGCACTTAAGGACATCCGCGTCGCCGATGTTGCGCCAGTACTGGTAGAAATCGTACGGTCTCGTCTTGTCGGGATCCAGCCATACGGCGCCCTTTGCCGTCTTGCCCATCTTCTTTCCTTCGGAGTTGAGAAGAAGGGTGATGGTCATGGCGTATGCGTCCTTCTGCAGCTTTCTGCGGATCAGGTCCGTGCCGGCCAGCATGTTGCTCCACTGATCGTCACCGCCGAACTGCATCTGGCAGCCGTATTTCTCGTACAGGTTGAGGAAGTCATAGGCCTGCATCAGCATGTAGTTGAACTCGAGGAAGGAAAGGCCCCTCTCAAGGCGCTGCTCATAGCAGCGTGCGCGCAGCATTTCGTTTACGGAGAAATGAACTCCGATATCACGGATAAACTCAATGTAGTTGAGATCCCTGAGCCAGTCGGCGTTATTGACCATCTTTGCCTTGCCCGGGCCCTCGCCGAACTCGATAAAGCGGCTCATCTGCTTTTTGAAGCACTCACAGTTGTGGTCGATCGTCTCAATCGTCATCATAGATCTGAGATCGGTTCTTCCGGAGGGGTCTCCGATCATTCCGGTTCCGCCGCCGACCAGCGCGATCGGCTGGTTTCCGGCTTCCTGCAGACGCTTCATGAGAAGAAGTGCCATAAAGTGGCCGACATGCAGAGAATCTGCCGTCGGGTCAAAACCGATATAGAACGTCGCCTTGCCTGCGTTGATCAGCTGGGCGATTTCCTTCTCATCCGTGAGCTGGGCAAGCAGTCCTCTTGCCTGCAGCTCTTCATAAATTGTCATGTTCTTTTCCATTTTCCTGCTCCTGTTTTTTATCTCTAAGCATAAGATCGGTCACGGCGTCGGCAGCGTTTCTGCCTTCGAACAGGACCGCGTATACCTCGTTAATGATCGGTGTGTCCACCTTGTATTTTTCAGAGAGCTGCTTCGCCGCTTTCGCGGAAAAAACGCCCTCTACTACCTGCTGAACCTCGTCCATGGCTTCCTTCGGCGTCTTTCCCTGTCCGATCAGAATCCCTGCGCGGCGGTTGCGTGAATGCATGGAAGAACAGGTTACGATAAGATCTCCGGTTCCCGTAAGTCCCGCAAAGGTCTCGGGCTTTCCGCCCATCGCACACCCGATTCGTCCGATCTCGGCAATTCCTCTTGTTATCAGCGCCGCTCTCGTATTATCACCGAATCCGAGTCCGTCGGAAATGCCGGCGGCAAGAGCGACAACATTTTTAAGCGCAGCCCCGATCTGCATGCCGAGAATATCGGGGCTCGTATAGACTCTGAAAGTCCTGCTCATGAAAATATCCTGCACGTAGCGGGCTGTCCTGTCATCCGTACTGCCGGCGACAATTGCCGTGGGAAGCGACCTTCCCACTTCCTCGGCGTGCGTAGGGCCGCACAGGACGGCTGTGCGGCACTGCGGGATTTCCTGTTCGATAATCTCGCTGAGCGTAAGCAGCGTATCCTCTTCAATGCCCTTGGCGACGGAGACGATAAGCTGTCCGTCCTCGACATACGGCTGCATTTTCCGCGCCGTCTGCCTTGTAAAGGGTGAAGGGACTGCAAGGACCAGAAGATCCATTCCGAAGATTGCGATATCAAGCTTGTCCGTCGCCGTGATCGTATCCTTTAGAATCACGCCGGGCAGCTTTACCTTCTGCTCATGATATGTATTCAGCATCCGGACTTCTTCCGGATCGATCGACCAGATCGTGATCGAATGTCCGTTGCCTGACAGCTCAAAAGCCAGTGCGGTTCCCCAGCTGCCGGCACCGATAATTCCTATTCTAGCCATAGTATCAGTGCTTTCCCAAATATGTCTTACTCTCCGTGCCGCTTATCAGACGCTTTATGTTCGCGCGGTGACGGTACCATGCCATGCCGGAAAGAAATGCCTGGATCACATACATTTCCACAAGGTATTTCTGCGGCGTCGGAGAAAACACGCCGCACTGTCCTTCAATAATAAGCTGTATGAGGACGCCGGCATATAATAAAAGTGATCCGAGAGACACATAATGTGTCACCAGGAACGGGACGAAGAACAGGAGCAGCGCGACCGGCAGGAAGGAAATGTGAAACGCAATAACAAATCCTGCCAGAACGGCGACACCCTTTCCGCCTTTGAAATTCATATAAAACGGAAAATCATGTCCCAGGACACATCCCGCGATCGTATACATCTTAAGAAGATATACCATCTCCGGATGCGTCTTTCCGAATAATAAACCTGTAAGAAGGATAGCTGCAAGGCTTTTGCCCATATCCAGGAGAAAAACCAGGATTCCGGTCCTGGGCCCCATTACCCTGATGGCGTTTGTCGTTCCGGAATTGCCGCTTCCGTGCTCACGAATATCGATGCCGTGCTTTTTCCCCAGAATATAGGCCCACTGGATCATTCCGAAACAATATCCCATTACAAGACATACGATTCGCAGTATCATAATGTTTCAGCTTTTATCCTTTTCGTTTCTTTCGCGGATGATAAACCGCAGGGGTGTTCCCTTAAAACCGAAGCTCTCGCGTATGCGGTTCTCGATATACCGCTGATACGAGAAATGCATCAGATCCTTATAATTGACAAAGAGAACAAAGGTCGGCGGCTTTACGCCCGCCTGCGTGCCGTAGTAAATCTTCAGCATTCTTCCCTTATCTGACGGGGGCTGCTGCATAATCGCCGCTTCCGTGAGGATTTCGTTGAGGACGCCGGTCTGGATTCTCAGATTCTGGTTCGCGTAAACCGTATCGATTGTCTCATACAGCTTCGTGAGGCGCTGGCCTGTCTTTGCGGACAGGAACAGTATCTCGGCATAAGGAATAAAGGAAAGAATCTGATGAATCTTATCGGTAAATTCCTTCGTCGTGTGGTTATCCTTTTCGATTGCGTCCCACTTGTTGACGGCAATGATAACCGCCTTGCCTCTTTCGTGCGCGATGCCGGCAATCTTTGCGTCCTGCTCCGTTACGCCCTCGGTCGCGCTGATGACGAGCACGGCGATGTCCGATCGCTCAACGGCGGCTACGGCGCGGATGACCATAAAGCGTTCAAGCTCTTCCGAGATCTTGTTCTTTCTCCGAAGACCGGCCGTGTCGACAAAGATATAATCCTGGCCGTTGTATCGCACCCTCGTATCGACCGCATCCCTGGTGGTTCCCGCGATGTCCGAGACAATAACACGATTCTCACCGATCAGACGGTTCACGATCGAAGACTTTCCGACATTCGGCTTTCCGATAATGGCGACGCGGACGGTGTCTTCTTCCTCTTCCTCCAGGGATGTGTCGGGGAAATATTTCACCGCTTCGTCCAGAAGATCTCCGAGGCCCATCTTGTTGACGGAGGATACCGGAACCGGATCGCCGATCCCCAGGTTATAAAACTCATAGACCTCCGCCTGCTGTTCCAACGGCCGGTCGACCTTGTTGACCGTCAGCACGATCGGCTTGCCCGAGCGGCGGAGCATGTCGGCGACCTTGTCGTCCGTATCCGTAAGTCCCTGCCGCACATCCACCATAAAGAGGATGACATCCGCCATATCGATGGCAATCTGGGCCTGCTCACGCATCTGGCGCAGGATCACGTCCTTGGAATCCGGCTCGATACCGCCTGTGTCGATCAGCGTAAAGTCATAATTCAGCCAGCTGCATTCCGCGTAGATGCGGTCTCTCGTAACGCCGGGCGTGTCCTTTACAATCGAGATCTTCTCGCCGGCAATTGCGTTGAACAGCGTGGATTTGCCGACATTCGGTCTTCCGACGATTGCTATAATCGGTTTTCTTTTTCTTTTAGACATTGTTTAATCAGAATTCCGTGGTTTCAAGCATCTCTTTGTCAAAAGCTGTCTGCTCCCTGCGGTTAAAATTGGCAAGTGCCTCATGGATTTTATCCGTGGGCGTCGAAACGCTGTTGACAGACGCGTTGTGGTTATAAAAATCTATTATTGTTGCAATATACTTGCTCATATCCGCCGTCATGAACCATTCGCGGTCAAGAACATCCGGAGGCAGATAGGTCAGGTTTGTTGTTATGACTCTGTCAAAGCCGCCCGCGGCATAGGCTTCATCAAATGCCTCCGGGCCGTCCGTGAACAGACCGAATGTGGTGCAGAGAAAGACATGCCCGGCATTCATTGCTTTGAGCTGTTTTGCAGTGTCCAGGATACTGCCGCCGGAGGAAATCATATCATCCATGATGATGACATCCTTGCCGGCAAGATCGGTTCCCAGGAATTCGTGCGCTACGATCGGGTTCTTGCCGCCGACAATCCTGGAATAGTCGCGTCTCTTATAGAACATGCCGGTATCCGCTCCGATGACATTGGCAAAATACACGGCCCTGTCGAGCGCCCCTTCATCCGGACTGATGACAACGAAATGATCCTTGTCGATCACAATATCCGGGAAGCTGTGAATGATGCACCTTAAAAACTGGTAGGGCGAAATAAAATTCTCAAAGGAAAATAGTGGCGCGACATTCTGGATCCTCGGATCATGCGCGTCAAAGGTGATGAAATTGTCAACGCCCATTTTTACGAGCTCGTCCAGCATCATGGCCGCATCCAGGGATTCCCTGGAAGAACGTTTGTGCTGGCGGCCCTCATACAGAAACGGCATGACAACCGTAATCCTCGCCGCCTTTCCCTGAATGGCTGCGATCATTCTTTTCAGGGCCTGGAAATGATCGTCCGGCGACATATGATTGATAAAACCGTTCATCTTATAGGTCAGCGAATGGTTCATCACATCCGTAAGGATATAGATATCCTTGCCGCGGGGGGAATCGATGACAACGCCCTTTCCTTCGCCTGTGCCGAACCGGACCGCGCTGACATTCATCCGGTAGTCATCCTTCTGATAATCCGCAAAGCTGCTTTCCCCTTTGATGATATTGTCAAAGTTTCTGCGGAAACCGGCGATATAATTATTGACCCTCTCGCCGATCTGCTGAGCCGAGGGCATGATGATAAGTCCCAGCGGCGCTACAGGGATTCTGCGTTCCAGCTGCTGATGAAGTTCGATATCTGACATGGCAGGACTCCTTATTTTCTATATATACATTTTCGGCATCAATATAGTTTACATTAACGGCCGTGATATTCAAAGGCATTTTTGATCCACCGGAGGTGACATACCCTGTCCGGACCGTCTGTGAGTGCAACGACATCGAAGCGTACTTTCCCCGTATCCTCCTCCGGATATACTGCCCTGAAGTAGTCCGCGACTCTGCAGATTGTCCGCTGCTTTGTAATGGTGACCGCTTCCTCCGGAAAGCCCGAAGACAGTGACGACCGGAACTTTACTTCAAAAAATACGAGGTATTCTCCGTCATATCCGATCAGATCGATCTCACCGCGCCTTCCGCCGCGGAAATTGCGGTGCGTGATCCTGACGCCGTTATTTTCAAGAAAGCACGCCGCGAGGGCCTCCCTCACGGCTCCGCATTTTCTGAGATTCTTTTTATCTTCAGGATTCTTTTTATCCCCGGTCAGGCCTGATCCCTTCTTTCAAAGGCTAATGATATTGCCGATAAATGATCTGCGGTGAATCGGACAGGGTCCGTACTTCCGGATGGCTTCGATATGCGCCGCGGTTCCGTATCCCTTATGGGAGGCAAAACCGTATTCGGGATACTGCCTGTCGTATTCTTCCATCAGCCGGTCTCTTTCGACCTTTGCCATAATGCTGGCGGCGGCGATGCTGATGCATTTTGCGTCGCCCTTAATGACAGGAACCTGCGGGATTCCGATCCCGGGTATCGTGACTGCGTCGTTGACAAGAACGTCCGGCTTTACGGAAAGACCCGCCACGGCCTGCCGCATGGCCTCATAGGTGGCCTGCAGAATATTGATCTCATCAATTCTCTCAGGGCCGACAAGCGCGACATGATATGCAAGCGCCTCCTGCCGGATTCTGTCATAGAGCTCCCCTCGCCTTGCAGCCGAGAGCTTTTTGGAATCGTTCAGATACAGGATGTCCGAATCGGCAGGAAGAATGACGGCGCCTGCAGCCACCGGCCCCGCAAGAGGGCCTCTCCCAGCTTCATCGATGCCGCAGATAAGAAGGTGTGCTCCGCGCACGTCCTTCCCGATGCAGTCCGTCACCGCATGGTTTTCAAACTCTCTCATTGCGGCGACGCGCTGCTTTTCCTTCTCGAGCCGCTCCTGCCTCTTTATCGCGGCCTCTTCTTTTTTCGTCATTTGGCGGCTCCCTGACTGTCGCTCTTTATGATTCCGAACTTGTTCAAAGGCCAGATACGGATAAATGCTCTGCCGATCAGGTCCCTGCGCTTGATATTCCCGACTTCTTCATAGCGGCTGTCCTCACTGACCGTGCGGTTGTCGCCGAGCACGAAGTATTCGTCGTCTGCCAGATGGATTTCCTCTGCGGCCCGCCCTGCGTAATAGATGGGATCCAGGCCGTAGTTCTCCTCCAGGACCTCTCCGTTGATGTAGATAACGCCCTGTTCATCGATGCGCACGCTCTCGCCCGGAAGGCCGATGATCCGTTTGATGAAGTATGTCTTTTCCTTATATTTGAAAGGGAAAATAATAATATCAAACCGTTCGGGGTCATGAAAACGATAAGAGAGCTTATCAGCCATCAGCTGATCGCCGTCCTCCAACGTCGGAACCATGGACGAGCCGTTGACATCCGTCCTTTGCGTCACAAATCTGATCAGAAGAAAAGAGATCAGAATAACCGCCGCAAACCAGGTTATATAAGAGATGATTTCCTTAACAATTGTGTTATTCAAGCGATATCCTACCTGTCCTTCCGTTTTTGAAATCATCCAGAAGAAGATGAGCAGCTCTTGCCGTATCCGGTTCTTTCCCCTTCAGGTAAAGATTTCTTCCCCCGGCAATGTCCTCGATGCGCTCCACAGGGCTGCCCTTCGCGTACTTTTCCTCCAGTATTCCGGGATACTCTCGGTTCATAAAGGCGATCAGTTCGTTTGAGAGAGCATATTCATCCAGAATAGTATCCCCGATGGAACCGACAAGCGCAAGCTTTATGCCGACCGCGTCATCTCCGAGCTTCGGCCAGAGAATGCCGGGCGTATCCAGGATCTCAAGCTTTCTCGAATCCTGTCTGCTGACACTGATCCACTGCTTTCCCCTGGTAACTCCGGGCCTGCTGCCGGTCTTTGCGCTCGAACGCCCCGCAAGCGAGTTGATCAGCGTGGACTTCCCGACATTCGGGATTCCGCAGATCATTGCACGCACCGGTCTTCCGATGATTCCTCTTTTTCTATCTCTTTCAATTTTCTCCCTGCAGGCCGAAAAGGCAGCGGCCTGGACCTTTGAAGCGAGCTTCCTGTCCCTGGAATCTACAGCGATCACGGTAAACCCGGCGTCTTCAAATTCCTTCTGTGCCTTCTGCGTCCTTACAGGATCCGCAAGATCCGCCTTCCCCATCACCAGGACTCTTGCCTTTGACTTTCCCATGGCGTCAATATCGGGGTTGCGGCTGGTATATGGTATCCTTGCATCGATAATCTCGATCAGAAGATCAACGAGCTTAATATTCTCTTCCATCATCCTGCGGGCTTTTGTCATATGCCCCGGATACCAGTTGATATTATCCATAATCTCCGGTTATTTAATAAGATGCAGCTTTTCGCCGTCCGCCCACAGAGCAATCCATACCCTGCCGATAATCCAGGAACTGTTCACCGGCCCGAGATAGGCTGAACGCGAATCCTCGCTGTTATTGCGGTTGTCACCGATCACAAAGTACTCGTTCTCACGAAGCTTTACGGGATCCGCAGCGATCCCCGGATCGGTGATGGGGTCCATCTGCATGCCGCTTCGAAGCGGCACTCCGTTGACAAGGAGTATCCCCTCATTAATCTGCACAGCCTCGCCGGGCACCGCAGCCACGCGCCGTACCAGCGGCGCAGCTTCCCGGTTGCCGCCGGGATAAAACGCGATCACGTCTCCCTGGGACGGCGTCGAGATCTGATAAGACAGCCTGTCTACCATCACAACCGTCTCCCGGCCGATCTCCGGCTGCATCGCCGCGCTGCGCATCCTGACGCGCACGCCGAAGGCGGTCACAAAGGCGACGCCCAGAAACACGGCGATCAGTGTGCTGGCGATCCAGAGGCCGATCTCCTGCAGGAGCTTTACATTGATTGCAGCCTTTTCCTCGTAGAAGGACAGACCCGATGTATGTCTTGCTTTTCTTTTTCTGTGTATCAGCAGCATGGACTTCAGCGCCCTTCATGTGAAAAGAACCGCACATATGATTGTGCGGTTCTTACGGATCCTGACATGCAGTATCTCAGCTTCTCTTTTCCTTGACTTTTGCTTTCTTGCCGCTGAGTTCGCGCAGGTAATTCAGCTTTGCTCTTCTGACTTTACCGTGTCTTACTACTTCGACCTTCTCCACGTTGGGGGAATGCAGGGGCCATGTCTTCTCGACACCGATACCGCTGGACTCTTTGCGGACAGTAAAAGTCGCTCTGTTGCTGCCGCCCTGGACCTTCAGAACTACGCCTTCGAAAACCTGAACTCTCTCACGGTTTCCTTCCTTGATTCTGCCGTAGACACGAACGGTGTCACCGACATTGAACTGCGGCGCCTGCTCTTTGAGCTGTGCGGCCTCGATTTCCCTGATAATCTGACTCATGTCTCTTTCTCCTTCTATCCGGTATGCAGCTGTCAGTAAATTCTGAGCACCGGTCAAAGCCCGGCATAAACCAGAACGTAAGGATCTGCTGCGATGTTCTTATCCGCGCATCATGCGCCCCTCCGGATACGGACCGGGGCTGCGTGCAGCGCGCACGCACTCGGCAGAGGAACACCTTTTACCTGCTGCTGCAAAAAAGCAGCAGACATAATTTACCATACGGCAGCCTGATTTGCAAGCAATTGTTCCTGATACCTGCGGTACAGGTCAGGCCGTCTTTCCATCGTTCTTTTGAGAGCCTGTTCTTTTCTCCACGCGTCTACCTTTGCGTGATCGCCGGACAGCAGGACCTCGGGAACCTTTTTTCCCTGCCAGACCTCCGGCCTCGAATACTGCGGGTATTCCAGGAGTCCGTCCTGAAACGAATCCGTATGCGACGAAGCTCCGTTCCCAAGGACGCCCGGTATAAGACGCGATACGGCGTCAACCACAATCATCGCGGGAAGCTCTCCTCCCGTCAGCACATAATCGCCGACCGATATCTCGTCGGTCACGATCTCTTCTATAACCCGCTCGTCAATTCCTTCGTAATGCCCGCAAAGAAGAATGAGATTTTCTTCTTTCGAAAGCTCCTGGGCCTTTGCCTGTGAAAAGACTTCGCCCTGCGGCGTCATATAGACGACCCGCGTCTTTTTCGGGAGCCTGTCCTGCACAGAGCGCCATGCGTCATAGACCGGCTGTGCCTGCATAAGGAGCCCCGCGCCGCCGCCGTAGGTATAGTCATCCACCCTTCCGTGGCGGTTATTCGTATAATCCCTGATATTCACGGCTTCGATGCCGATCAGCCCGGATGCAGCCGCTCTTGCGAGGATGCTGGTATTCAGGCCGTCGCGGACCATGTCCGGAAACAGAGTGAGTATATAGAAATTCATAAATAAATATCAAGAAGACCGGGAAGCGGGCGAACGACGGCATACCCCTCCTCCGGCTTAAGTTCGATGATACAATCGTCAATGACAGGAAGAAGAACGTTTCTGCCGTCCGGCGTCGTCACCTGGTACACATCGTTTGCACCGGTGAAGATCACATCGGTCAGCTCGCCGAGAACACTCCCGTCCTCAAGCCGGACGGAGATTCCGATAAGATCCGGGACATAGTATTTTCCCGGAGGGAGAGGAACCGCATCCTCTCTCGGAATCCAGAGCGTGCTCTCGCGAAGGAGCCTCGCCTTGTCCATGTCATCGATTCCTTCGAGCCTGGCAATAACAAATTTGCCGGAGAGCCGCACATTGCTGATTGCAACAACGCTCTCCGACTTCCTGCCCGCAAGGATCACAGTCTTAAGTTTTTTAAATCTCGCGGGATCGTCGGTCGTAGGGAAAATCTTTACATCTCCTTTTACGCCGTGCGTGCCCGCGATGACGCCTATCTGAAATCGATCAACCATGCTTTACTCTGCTGATTCCGTCGGCTCGTCCGAGTCGATGTTCACATCAACGATGGAATCATCTATAGAGGAAGCAGCTTTCACTACGGTGCGCAGGGCTTTTGCAATTCTCCCCTGTTTCCCGATGACCTTGCCCATATCGCTGCGCGCAACACGCAGATCGACCTTGGTGATCTTTCCTTCTTTTCTCTCAGTAACCACAACCTTGTCGGGATTCTCGACAAGCGCTTTTGCGATTACCTCAACTAATTCCTTCATAGTATTCCCCAAATGTTAACCGAAGTACTCAGGCCTGCATTGCAGCTGCCTTGATGAGCTTTCTGACAACTGTTGTAGGCTGTGCGCCCTTGGTGATCCACTCATTTGCCTTCTCGACATCGATCTTGATGGTCGCGGGATCTGTGTTGGGATTGTAGAAGCCAAGCTCGTCGATGGCTTTTCCGTTTCTGGGCTGGGAAGCTTCCTGAACCACGATGCGGTAGATAGCTTCTCTCTTCTGTCCGTGTCTTGCAAGTCTGATCTTTACCATAATTATCTCCTTTATTGCTTTGTTTTCCCGCCGTGACCGGTTTATTCCGCGGACGGGTAAATTCTATTAAGAACAGCGGCGCTTATGCGCAGCCGAACTTTTACATAATAATGCGTCAGAACGGGAATCCTCCGCGGCCCCTTCCTCCGCCGAATCCCGGAAAACCGCCGAAGGGATTTCTTCTTTTTCCCTTCATCATGCCGGGCATCTTCTTCATCATATCCTGCATCGCCTTAAACTGCTTGATGAAGCGGTTGACCTCGGCAATATCGTTGCCGCTTCCTTTGGCAATGCGATATTTTCTCTGAGGTGTAAGGAGCTTGGGATTTGCCCGCTCCTGCGGCGTCATGGACAGGACGATCGCTTCCATCCGGGCCATCTTCTTCTCGTCGATCGCGCCTTCAAGCTCCGAGGGATCCAGTCCGATTCCCATTCCGGGCAGCATTCCCATAATGCTCGTAAGGCCGCCCATCTTGCGCATCTGCTTCATGCTCGCGAGGTAGTCGTTGAAGTCAAACTTTCCCTTGCCGAGCCTGTCCGCCATTTCACGGCTCTGCTCCTCGTCATTCTTGTCCAGCGCATCCTGCGCCTTCTCAATCAGGGTCAGGACATCGCCCATTCCGAGGATCCGGCTCGCCATACGGTCGGGATAAAACTGCTCCAGATCCGTGAGCTTTTCTCCCATACCTACGTACAGGATCGGCTTACCGGTGACCGCTTTTACGGAAAGGGCTGCGCCGCCTCTGGTATCGCCGTCCATCTTGGAAAGGATAACGCCGTCGATGCCGACTCTGTCATTGAAGGTCTTGGCGACGTTGACAGCTTCCTGGCCGGTCATGGCATCCACAACAAGGATCGACTGGTGAACCGTGACTCCTGCCTTAATGTCCTCCAGCTCCTGCATCATGTCTTCATCGATCTGCAGGCGGCCTGCGGTATCAAGGAAAACAACATCGTTGTTATTCTTCATCGCATGGCTGACAGCGGCTTTGGCAATATTGACGGGGCTTACGGAATCCCCCATCGAAAAGACGGGTACGCCCACCTTTTCACCGTTGACCTGGAGCTGTTTGATAGCTGCGGGCCTGTAGACGTCAAGTGCCGCAAGAAGGGGCCGTTTTCCCTTCTGCTTTATCTTGCCCGCGAGCTTGCTGGCGGTTGTTGTCTTACCGGAGCCCTGGAGGCCGCACATCATGATGACGGTGATTTCCTTGCCGGGCTGATAGGTGAGCTCTGTCGTCTCACTCCCCATGAGCGAGATCATCTCTTCATTGACGATTTTGATGACCTGCTGTGCGGGATTGAGGCCGTTCATGACCTCTTCGCCGACCGCTCTTTCCTGTATGGAATTGACAAACTGCTTGACAACCTTGAAGTTGACATCCGCTTCGAGAAGCGCCATCTTGACTTCCTTGAGCGCGGCGCGGACATCGTCCTCAGTCAGCTTCCCCTTTTTTCTGAGGTTTTTGAAAACATTATTCAGTTTCTCGGATAAGCTCTCAAATGCCATATTCAATCAATCCTGTATATAAGAGCGGATACGTCTCAAATCGGCGAGCAGCTCTTCGGCGGAGGGCCCGCCGGCGCTGTCATCTCCGGAAAGTCTGCTGTCACACAGATCCCTGATCGCCGAAAACTTCTCAATCAGCCGGAGCTTCTCTTCATATTCCCGAAGCTTTTTCGTCGTTCTCTGGATCTGGTCCGAGACAGCCTGGCGGCTGATGCCTTCGAGCTGCGATATCTCGGATAAGGACATGTCCTCACAGACCGCATCCTGATAAAGTCTTTGCTGCTGCTGCGTAAGCAGACACCCGTAATAATCAAACAGGAGTCCCTGCTCCACCATTTTCCTGAGTCCCTCGGACTGCTCTGTCATTCCAAATCACCTCCGGGCAGCAAGCTGCGGCAAAAGCTGCCTGCCGCAACCACGTCATTGTACATGGAAGCCGCCCGGGTGTCAAGCTTTTTTCTTGACACCCGGGCGGCGTATAATCATAAACCCGGATGAACCCGGATTCCGTATCAAGCCTGCCGGTATCCGGACAAAAAGAAACCCGAAACGCCTCCTGTACTTTGACTCCTAGCCTCGGCCAGGTGGGTGTCCGCAGTGTCACTTTTGCCTTCCCCTGACCCGGGCCGCTGCAAGGAGCAGCAGCTGAGGGCGTGACAGCCATGCCATCGATGTAAGACTCCCGTTTAAAGTATTTGTAGGTTCAAAATAACAGGACCTGTACGTTTCAGGTGCTTTCAGTATATCATGCGGTTTCCGGGCGGTAAAGTGCCATGTTATTTCGCTTATTGCTAAATTTCCCTGCACTGCTCCTTAAGCCACGCGCCTTCTTCCTCCGTCATATACGGCAGAAGGACCTCCAGTGTCCTTGCATGATAGGCGTTAAGGGCAGCCCTTGTCTTCTGCGTAAGGAGGTCCGGATTGATCAGGTCTCTGTCGAGCGGTACGAAAGTCAGCGGCTCGAAGGAAAGGAATTTTCCGTCCGCTGTTGTCTGGTTGTGAACCGTAAGAAGGATGGTCTCGATCCGGATTCCGTATTTTCCGTCCTTATAGACGCCGGGTTCGTCGGAAATCACCATGCCCTCCGCAAACGGCGTCATATCCGCAGCGGCTCTCTTCCGGAAGCGGATGGTCTGCGGCCCTTCGTGGACATTCAGAAGATACCCGATGCCGTGCCCGGTTCCGCATTTATAATCCATGCCGTTTTTCCACATGGGTTCGCGGGCAAGAATGTCCAGCGCAATTCCGCTGCATCCCTCCATAAAGACGCATTCCTGGAGCTGGAATACGCTCACGGCCGTCAGGGTATAATCCCTTATCATTTCCTCCGTGACGGGTCCGAGGCTGAAGGTCCTGGTAACATCCGTCGTTCCCCTGAGATAATGTCCGCCGGAATCAACAAGGAGCATTCCTTCTTTTTTAAGGACCGCTCCGCCCTTTTCATCCGGCTCGTAGTGCATCATCGCCGCGCTGGGGCCATATGCGCTGATCGTCGGGAAGGAAAGCTCTACATAATCCTTAATCCTGCTCCGAAGGCCGTCCAGGTACGCCGCGGCGCTCCCCTCCGTTACGGGAGTGCCGTCTGCTTCTGTCAGGATATCTGACTCCGGATTTAAGCGGCTGAGCTTCTTAATCTGATAGATAAACTTCGTAAGGACCGCGCTGTCTTCAATATAAATATCCTTGAAATTGCTGATCTCCGTGCTGTTCTTGACGGATTTCATATATTCAACCGGACTGAAGGTCTGCGCCAGCTGATCCGTGATCCGCACATGGCACTCGGAGAAAGCGGCGCGCAGGTTCATGAAGGTTTTGTAGCTGATTTTGTCGGGATCGATCAGAATCTTTCCGCCGTAGGTCCTGGTTGAAATAAAATCATGGAAGGTTTCGTATTCCTTTACCTGGATTTCCGCCTCCGCCGCATACCGGACAAATTCCGGTGTGACCGCATCTTTTCTCAGGAAGATATACTGCTCCTCTTCGCTGATAAAGGCATAGGAAAGCGCCACCGGATTGCACTCCACGTCACAGCCGCGGATGTTGAACAGCCACATGACTTCATCCAGCTTTTCCGTAATATAGTATTTTGCGCCCTCGCCTGCCATTCTCTCGCGCAGCCGCGTCAGCTTGTCCCTTACGCTCTCGCCGGTATAACGCTCCTCCAGGATACGGACGGGTGATGAGGGGAGCGCAGGTCTGTCCTTCCAGGCTTCTCCTGCAAGGTCAAGATCCCAGACGATTTTGACGCCGCAGGGGGAGAGATCATTTTCCAGCGATTCACCCTCCGAGCGGGATACGCATGCGCCGTCGAAGGCAAGAGTCCCTCCCGAAGAAAGCCTTTCCTTCAAAAACTCATGGATACCGGGAACTCCCGGCTCTCCGGATCTTTGCAGCATTACGCCGCTTCCATCCAGCTCCTGCCTCGCCTGGATAAAATATCTTCCGTCTGTCCAGAGCGCCGCCTCATAGAGAGTAACCACCAGCGTTCCGGCAGAGCCTGTAAAACCGCTGTAGTACTCCCTTGCCTTATAGAAATCCGCGACATATTCCGAACCGTGGGCGTCTGCCGTAGGAATCAGGAGCGCAGTCACATCGTGCTCCTTCATGACCCGGCGCAGTTCTTTGAGTCTTAATGCATAAATGTTCTCTTCCATCTGCTCTATCTCATCTTTCGTCTGTTATTCTGTCCCGGAACAGATACTCCATGCCGGGATATTTCCTGTCATAATATGCGGCGAGCATGTCAAGCTCCTCTGAAACCGGATCGGAAACCTTTTCATAGATCTCAGCCGCAGCGCCGTCCAGCATGTAAACGCCGGGCAGTTTTCTGTAATGTCTTCCGAGAATGCTGTTCCCGTCCCGGATAAGCGACGCCGGGTAGGCTATTACATCCTGCGTTCCCTCCGGCAGATAGGTCTGCACCGGATCGGACGTAACCACATAGTCCGCTTTCAGCAGATACGTCGAAAACCCGTCCCGAAGATCCACGTCCGCCGCAGGCAAAAGCCACGGGCACTCATCATCCCCATACGGCTTATTGACCGAGCGGATCAGGTCGGCATTGAGAATAAAACTGCCGCCGAGCACATAGACCTGCCTCCCGTCGGCATCATCGCCTGCAGCACACCTTTCCAGATCGCCGAAAAGGCGTCGCAGTTCATCAATATCATTTCTCTTAAGCGGACAGTAGCGCCTTGCAAAAAGGCCAGGGACCGCATCCTGCGTGTAGTCGTCCTTATAGGACAGTGAATCGCCCGGGACAGGCACATAACACACAAGGAAATTCACAAGCCAAAGCCCTGCAAGTACTGCCGGGACGATCGCTTTTTGCGCCCTGCTTCCTTTACTGAAACAGGAAGCGCCCGCGACCCTGCCGGCAAAAGCACAGTCCAGAACCAGCAGGGGACATACAGCCAGATATACATGATGAATGCCGAAGGCCTGTACAGTTGAAAAAGCCGCCGCACAGACAAAGACGCAGATACCGGCTGCGAGTGATCGCACGCTTAAATCCGCGCGCACTTCCCGGGGCCCCGTTTTCCCTTCCTTTCGAAGGACAAGGAAACAGATGTCCGCCGCTGCTGCCGCAGCAGCGCAGATAACACATATCAGGCCAAACCTTCCGGCAAATCCCGCAATTTTAAGATTCAGGGGAAGATCGTAGGCTTCATACTGCCCGGCGTATCCGCCGGAAAGCGCCCGGTGAACAAGAGGGCGAAGGAAGGCAAGTAGTGATACTATCAGAAATCCGCCGGTAATGCAAAGGTTAATTGCAGCGGCAAATACCGCCTTTCTTAAAGACCCTTCCCTGCGTCTTCGAATCACTTCCATAAGGCTCACAAAGACAAGAGCCGCGCCGATTCCGACCCCGTAATAGGCAAAATACCTCCTCTCGACAAAGGCGGCGAGCATCATGACTGCCATCAGGATATCCCGCAGGATCTGTCTTCTTTCCAGCGACCCCGCCTTCCACTCCATTGTCATAAGGAGCATAAAGGCAGCAGGCACAAGGCAGCCCGCGTCGATATAGCCGCGAAGAAGCGCATAGTAGCTGACGGGCATGAGCATGGCCGCAAGGAGCGCCCGGATCCACTGCCTGATCCCGCACTCTTTTGCGGGATCACCTTCCACCGCAAGAAGGCAGGCAAGAGCCTGCACCGGGAGTGCCGGGGCAAGAAAGAAAACATAGCAGCAAAGGACATAACTCTCGAAGCTGTATCCGAAAAGGTGCATCGGGAGACTGATCAGAGAAGGCAGAAGGACATTGTATTCATCGTACCGGACGGAAGTAATAAGACTCCTTAGGCACCCTGCGGGATCGGAAAACATAAACCCTGCCTGCCGGAAGCTCCTCGTCCAGTAATCGCCGTAATCCCAGCAGTAGATAAAACGGTTTTCTGACAGCATAAGAGCGGTGAAAACAGCTCCCGCAAAGAGCGCGGCAAACGCTGCGCCGGCCGCTGCCAGCTGTTTCTTTTTTTCCGCACACAGAAACCTCTGCAGGAGTCCGCGCGCGGCGTCGCTGCAATACAGAGCGCATATATAAAGGGCACTGAAAGTGCCCATAAGAATTAAACAGATAAAAGCTGCCATAAATCAAGCTCTTTCATCCATCGGAATGTAGTCCTGCTCCTTACAGATTGCCCTGTATGCGGGGCGGATAATTTTGCCGTTGTTCGAAAGCTCTTCCATGCGGTGAGCACTCCAGCCGACAATTCTCGCCATGGCAAACAGCGGTGTGAATAATTCGAGCGGAAGGCCGAGCATCTGATAGACAAAGCCCGAGTAGAAGTCGACGTTTATGCAGACGCCCTTATACATCTTCCTCTCTCCCGCAATTACCTGCGGTGCCAGACGCTCCACAAGAGAATACAGGCGGAACTCCTCTTCACGGTGGTTGTATTTTGCCAGCTGCTCGACATACTGCTTTAAGATAACCGCGCGGGGATCCGATTTCGAATAAACCGCATGGCCGACGCCGTAAATAAGGCCTGCATGGTCAAAGGCCGCACCGCGAAGGAGCTTGAGCAGATACTGCGAAACCTCTTCTTCGTCGGTCCAGTCATGAAGCGTCTTCTTCATGTCATCAAACATCCGGACAACCTTGATGTTCGCACCGCCGTGCCTGGGCCCCTTAAGGGAGCCGAGCGCTGCCGCAATTACGGAATAGGTGTCCGTCATTGTGGAGGTTACGACATGTGTCGTAAATGCCGAGTTATTTCCTCCGCCGTGGTCCATATGCAGCACGAGCGCCACATCCAGAATCTTGGCCTCCAGATCCGAATACTTTGAATCCGGCCTTAAGAGGTGAAGGATATTCTCGGCGATGGAGCCGCCGGACAGCGGCTGGTGAATGTACAGGCTCTGCCCCAGCTCGTAATGATTATACGCCTGATACCCGTAGATCGAGAGCATCGGAAAAAGGCTGATCAGCTGAAGACTCTGGCGAAGGACATTTGCAAGCGAAGTATCGTCCGCCCTGTCATCATAAGAATAAAGTGTCAGGACACTTCTTGCCAGCGTGTTCATCATGTCGGAGCTGGGCGCCTTCATGATAATGTCGCGGACAAATTTGGTCGGAAGGCTCCGGTAAAAAACCAGCATCTCCTCGAACTGTGCCAACTCCTCCCTGGTGGGAAGAAAGCCGAACAGCAGAAGGTACGCCATTTCTTCAAATCCGAAGCGGTTTTCCTTTACAAAACCCTGGATCAGGTCCTCAATCTGGTATCCGCGGTAAATAATATGCCCGAAATCCGGCACCTCTTCACCGTTGACAATCTTCTTTGCCTTGATTTCACAGACATTGGTCAGTCCCGCAAGGACACCCTTTCCGTTGAAATCGCGAAGGCCTCTTTTGACATCAAACTTCGTATAAAGCGCCTGCTCGATGGCGTCCTGTTTTGCCGCCATCGAGGCAAGACGGTCAAGCTCGGGAGTTACTTCTGAATAAATGTTGATATCTGCCAAATTTTTCTCCTATTCTATTCCGAGGAAATCCTTAACCACATTCAGCATCTCATTCTTTTCACATACTCTTGTATGTCTGACCGGTGCGCCTTTAAGGCTTGATACAGCAGCAGGAACAGGAACCCCGCTAAGCTCGCTGAGCTTATCCGCAAGTGCAAGGTCATCCATGTCATGTTCCTGCCCGAGCGCCTTCATGACGCTTGACTCAAACTTGAAGGGACTTGCAGTGGAGACAATCACCGCGGCAGCCGCATCGCCTGCTGATTTTCTGTAGCTTTCATATACGGATGAAGCGACTGCGGTATGCGGGTCGATCACATATCCGGCGGCTTTATAGAGCCTTGCGATTTCGGCTGCCGTCTCCTCTTCCGTGGCAAACCCGCCCGCAAAATCCGCAAGCTCTTCTGTCATCCTGTCCGTTATGGCATACCTGCCGCCCTGTGCAAGATCTCTCATATAGGCGGCGTTCGCAGCAGGGTCATCTCCCGCAATATGGTAAATCAGTCTCTCCAGGTTGCTGGAAATCAGGATATCCATAGAGGGGGAACTCGTGAGTATGAATTCCCTGTTCCTGTCATATACGCCTGTGCCGAAGAAGTCGTAGAGCACCTTATTGGCGTTGGATGCGCAGATCAGCTTCTTTACGGGCAGCCCTATCTGTTTAGCGTAATAGCCCGCGAGGATGTTGCCGAAATTCCCTGTGGGAACAACAAAATTAATCTCCTCGGATTCCTGAATGCTCCCCTCTGCCAGAAGTCTTGTATAAGCATAGACATAATATACGATCTGGGGAACAAGGCGGCCTATATTGATGGAATTCGCGGAAGAGAACTGATATCCGCTTTGTGCGAGGAGTTCTTTGACTGCAGGGTCGGTAAAGATCGCCTTGACTCCCGACTGCGCGTCGTCAAAATTCCCCATGATCCCGGCGACACATGTGTTATCGCCTGTCTGTGTCACCATCTGTCTTTCCTGGATCGAGGATACGCCGTTCTTCGGATAAAAAACGATTATTTTTGTCCCGGGAACGCCCGCAAACCCTGCAAGAGCAGCTTTCCCCGTATCTCCGCTGGTGGCAGTCAGGATCACGATTTCTCTGTCAAGGTGATTTTTTGCCGCCGCGGTGCGCATCAGGTGAGGAAGTATGGACAGAGCCATATCTTTAAACGCGATCGTGGCACCGTGGAAGAGCTCAAGATAATAAGCACCGCCCTTTTCCGGCTGCCGGATGGGCGCTATGAGCTCACTGTCAAACTTTTCGTCATAAGCCTTCCGGATGCAGTCCTTCAGCTCTTCATCGGAAAAGTCCGAAAGGAAAAGCTTCATGACTTCAAATGCGACCTCCCGGTAGTTCATGCCGGCCAGATCTTTCAGCGGGACATCGAGCTTTGGCATATGATCCGGGACAAAAAGACCGCCGTCCTCCGAAAGTCCCTGCAAAATGGCCTGCGATGCGCTGACCGGATCCCTGTCTGACCTTGTACTTCTATATAAAACTGCCATCTTATGTGCCTCCGCTTACTATTATTCAAAGCCTTACCGCCGGCAGAAACCTGTCGCCGGACACTATGATCTGAAAGTATAACTTTTTTCAAATCATTTTTCCACTACAAAGAATACGAGATACAGATATCCCTCGTCCCGTTTGCGAAATCGAATACCTCGTGATATTATTCGAGCAATACTTAATCAGAACAGGAAAGACTATGCAGATTTTCACAAAAACAATTGACGGGCCTGAAAAGTTCACGCTTCCGGAGGGGATAAAGGACCAGTCCGGCCTTCTTTTCGTAGACATCGAGACGACCGGCCTCTCCCCGAAAACCTCCTGTGTATGCCTTATCGGTTGTGCCTGGTATGCTGAAGATTCCTGGAAGATGATCCAGTGGCTCGACGATACCGGCGAGGGTGAGAAGGAAATCCTGACCAGCTTTGTCGCCTTCACATCATCCTTTTCGGCGCTTGTCCATTATAACGGAGAACGGTTCGACATCCCCTTTATGAAGGAACGTATGCAGGTCTGCGGGATCAGTGCTGATCTGAAGAACGCACTGGATGTCCTGCCCGAGGTTGACCTGTACAGGATATTAAGGCCGTACAGACATCTGATCGCTCCCGACAATTACCGCCAGGAAACACTGGAGGCTTATTTCGGCTCCCCAAGGGCGGAAAACATGTCCGGCAAAGAAGCTGTCGGCATCTACCGGGCGTGGCTTGCCGGTCATTCAAAACAGCTCCTGGAAAAATATCTTTCGCACAATGAAGCGGACCTTTCGGGACTCCTTAAGCTCCATCCGATTCTTGCCTTCACCGCAGCCTCAGATACCGAGCTGACCGCCTACAAGGCACAGGCCGGTTCCTATACGGATGTCAGCGGAGCCAGAAGAGAGGAACTGATCCTCTTCAGCAGAGCACAGGGACTTGACGAAAACTGTTTTCCCTTCACGATCTCCGCCGCTTCAGACGGATGTTATCTTACCATGCAGGGCAACAGGGTGACTCTCAAGATCCCTATTATTACCGCAGAGCTCAAGTATTTCTACGCAAATTACAAAGACTATTATTACCTTCCCGCGGAAGACCAGGCAATGCACAAGTCCATCGCTGCATTTGTTGAAAAATCCCACCGCGTCCAGGCAAAAGCGGACAACTGCTATACAAAGAAGCGTTCTTCCTATCTGCCTCAGTGGAGCGCTTTCAAAGAGCCCTTCTTCAAAAAGGATTATCACGACAGGGAACTGTACTTCGAACTGACGGATGAACTGAAAAATGACAGGGCGTTCTTTTCCCGCTATGCAGAATATGTATTCCGGCATATTCTCCATGAAGGCAAAGCCTGAAAAACTGCTGATATAATCACTGCTGATATAACAGCTGCTGATAAAAATAATCGCTGATACAACAAAACGCACGGCCAAAAGCCGTGCGTTTGATGTCTGGTAAACAGGAACATTTCCGGAAAATCCGTATTATTCCTCTTCAGCCTGCTGCTTTGCAATAAGAGCGTCGATGTCGACTGTGACAGCCTCTTCGTCACCCTTTGCCTCAGCTGCTTCTCTCTCAGCCTTTCTTCTGGCCTTCTCTTCGTCGGCCTTCAGAGCCTTGATTGACAGGCTGATCTTGTTGTTCTCGGGATTGAAGTCAACAATCTTTGCAGTGACTTCATCGCCGACCTTCAGAACATCCGAAGGCTTCTCGATGTGCTCTCTGGAAATCTGAGATACATGCAGAAGTGCATCAATACCGGGCTCAAGCTCGACAAATGCACCGAAATCAGCCATTCTCGCAACCTTGCCGGTCACGACATTGCCGATCGCAAACTTCTCTTCAGCGCCTGCCCAGGGATTCTCATCCGGGAACTTCAGGGACAGAGCAATCTTCTTTCCGTTGATCTCTTTGACGAGAACGCGAAGCTCCTGGCCGACCTTAAAGGTCTTCTTGGGGCTTTCAACACGTCCCCAGCTCATCTCGGAAATATGAAGCAGACCGTCAGCGCCGCCAAGATCTACAAATGCACCGAAATCAGTGATGTTCTTTACAATACCGATAACGACATCACCGACCTGGAGCTTGTCAAACAGCTCCTTCTGCATCTCTTCGCGTCTGGAGACGAGAATCTGCTTGCGGTCGCCGATATATCTGCGTCTTCTCGGATTGTATTCGGTGATCATGAACTCGATCTCCTGTCCGAGATACTTGTTCAGATCCTTCTCGAATGTATCAGAAACAAGGCTCGCCGGAATAAATACACGCACGCCTTCCACGACGACGCAGATGCCGCCCGAAAGAACCTGTGTGACCGGAGCTGTAAGGATTTCCTTATTGTTAAACGCATCTTCAATGCGCTTATTGCCGCGGTCAAGAGCCAGTCTCTTATAAGAAAGGACTACCTGGCCTTCGCTGTCGTTAACCTTGACAACCTTCACTTCCAGCTTGTCACCGATATTCAGCACAGTAGTGAGGTCAAGAGAATTATCATTGGAATACTCCTGGCGGGTGAGTATGCCGTCTGACTTGTACCCGATGTTCAGTACCGCTTCCTCAGGCTTTACATCAATGACGGAACCTTCGACCACCTCTCCTGTATGAATTGTCTTAAATGATGCGTCCAGCATCTGTTCAAAACTCTGTTCTTCTGACATGATTTTGAACCTCCTTTATAATATTCTTTGGGGTCGAAGCCCCTGCGGTGATCCCTATGATCTTCTCCGCGCCTGTCAGATTAAGATCCGGTTCCTCCGCCCCTGTAAGAAAGACCGTCCGATCGCACACCTCACTGCAGATATCATAAAGCTTCGCTGTGTTCGAACTGCTTCGGGAGCCGATTACGATCATTACATCCGCCAATGAAGCGATCTTTCCGGCTTCCGTCTGCCGCTCATGCGTAGCGTTACAGATGGTATTCTCAACAGAACAATTATAATCTCTGGATTTTAAGGTTGCAACAAGTTCTTGAAACTTTCTCTCGTTGAATGTTGTCTGCGCGACTACGCACAGCGGCACATCTTTCGGCGCGTCAAAGGCCAGCGCTTCATCCTTCGATTCAATGACCGTCACCGGCCCCTCGGCCCATCCCATCGTGCCTTCCACCTCTGCATGGCCGTGATTGCCGATAATAATGATATGTTTTCCCGCAAGACTCTCCCTCTGGACAATCTCGTGGATCCGTTTGACGAAGGTGCAGGTCGTGTCAATGACTCTGGCACGGCTTCCAAGCGCTCTCTCGTACAGCGCCTTTGATACTCCGTGCGAACGGATTATGATTGTGCCGCCCTCCTGCGCGTCGATTTCCTCGACCGTGTTGATGACGCCCACGCCCTTTTTCCTGAGATCCTCGACGACAATTTCATTGTGGATGATCGGCCCGAAGGTGTTGATCGGTCCGTTCTCTTTTGCCTCTGCCTGTTTGTAGACCGTATCGATGGCGTTCCTTACCCCGAAGCAGAAGCCCGCCGTCTTAGCTGTGATCACCTGCGGGCGTTTTTTTTTAACACAGACAAGATTGAGGATTGTCTCCATGACCTGGTCGACAGACATATCCGACGAATCGACAAGTACGGCGTCATCGGCCTGCCTGAGCGGGGAGTTCTGACGGTTCATATCCCGCTCGTCCCGGATCCGGATGTCTTCCTCGATCTTTTCAAGATCCGGCTTCTTCAGGGATACGCCGGCTCCCGTCTCCTGCGCCTTTGAAACCTCACGGTTATATTTCTCCAGGTCCTCAAGGTATCTGCGTCTTGCTCTTTCCTTTACGCCGGCTGTCAGAAATACCTTTACCTGGGCGTTCGGAAGAACGACGGTTCCGATATCGCGCCCGTCCATTACGACATTTTCCTGCAGGGCAAGGTTCTTCTGGATTTCGACCATTCTCTCGCGGATACAGGACAGCGCCGACGACGCGCTTGCCATCGCGCTGACCTCTCCTGTGCGGATATACGGATTCACATTTTCACCCGCAAGGAGGACGATCTGCTCATTATCCTGATACCGGATGGAGATGTCCGCATCCCTGCAAAGGAGAGCCGCCCGGCTTTCGAACGCGGCAGGGTCACTCTGCGCCGTGTCATACTGCATACCGTTTCGAAGAAGATACAGTGCCATGGCCCGGTACATCGCGCCGGTATCCACATAGATATACCCCAGTTCCTTTGCGACAGCCCTGGCGATGGTGCTCTTCCCCGCGCCTGCAGGTCCGTCGATCGCAATCGCAAATTTCTGCCCGTTGTCCGAATTCATAAGCTTAAGTCCTTTCCTTATCCGCAGCGGCGCTTTCACCCGCAAGATGTCCTGTCGACCAGGCAATCTGCAGGTTAAAGCCGCCGGTGACGGCATCCGTATCGATGACCTCTCCCGCAAAATATAAGCCGTTTATCTTTTTCGATTCCATCGTGGAGGGATTGATTTCCTTTACGCAAACGCCCCCTCTGGTGACGACTGCTTCCGCATATCCCCGCGTCCCGGTAATCCTGACGGGCACCGCGTGAATCAGGCCGGAAAGCTTCGCCGCCGCGGCGGGCTCTGTAAGCCCCGCGCCCTGGACCGTTATTCTTGACACTCCCTCCGGCTCACCGGTGTCCTTCCCGGTTTCCTTCAGATAAAGCCCGGCAACCACTTCGGCGAGCCTTTCCGGAAAGAGCGGACGCAGCGCGTTTCCGAGCGTCTTCTTTGCGTTTTCCTTAAGGATCCCCGCGAGTCTTTCACGGAACTCGTCCCCGGGGACCGCGGGCTTCAGGTCGAGATACAGTATATACCCTTCCGGGTCCTTAATAAAATCGGCATGTGCGGAGGCCGACAGAATCAATGGCCCGCTCAGCCCGAAATGGGTAAATAAAAGCTCTCCGAAGCCGCTGTAAACCGCGCGTTTTTTCTTCGCGGCCTTTACAGGGAACATGGACACGCTGATATTCCGGAGTGAGAGTCCCTGGAGCCTGTGCACCCATTCCTCGTCCGTAACAAACGGCACAAGGGATGGCGAGCGCGGAGTGGTTTCAATTCCTGTTTCCTCACAGAAACGGTATCCGTCTCCGGTGGATCCTGTCGAAGGATAAGAAAGTCCGCCGGTGCAGACAATAACCGCGTCCGCAAAATCCTCCGGGCCTCCGGAAAGCTTCACACCCGCGGCTTTCCCGTCCTGAATGATCAGGCTCTTTACGGGGGTATTCAGGCAGATCCTCACATTCCCTTCACGAAGGCTTCTCTCCAGGGCTTTTGTCACATCCGATGCGTGGTCGGATTCCGGAAAGGCGCGCTTTCCTCTTTCAACCTTGGTCCTGCACCCGTTCCTTTCAAGAAAATCCGCCATCATCTGCTGGTCGAACCCATAGACTGCGCTGTATAGAAATTTCGGATTGCGGATCACATGCTCAAAAAATTCGGAAGTGTCGCACATATTCGTAAAATTACAGCGGCCCTTTCCCGTGATGTAGATCTTCTTTCCCGGCTTTTCGTTCTTTTCGTACAGGGTAACATGACACCCCGCGGCAGAAGCGGCTGCCGCGGCCATCATGCCCGCAGCGCCCGCGCCGATCACTATGATTTTCCTTTTATCGTTTTCTCTGCTCATGTTTCTGCAGTCCGATTCTGTATGGCCTTTCTGATCTTCTTTTTCAAAATAACCCAGATAAGTGGCAGGGCTACTCCTGCGGCTGTATAGATGAGCATGCTCTGTGTCACGCCCCCGGGAAGATAGAAATACTGAAAGTTCGTATGGAAAGCGGCGCTGTCAAAATCAGGATAAAGTCCCGCCCATGAATGGAGTGCCGCAAATATGCATTTTACAAGGAAAAACCCGAGAAGATGATGCGCAACGATGTCGTATGTATTGTCCGCGATCAGGCGGATCAGCGCGCTTTCTTTGGTCACCGGCTCCATAATCTTTCCGACCCGGAGCCAGAAGGCAATCTGGCAGAATCCGATAACATACGGGATTACAGGCCCCTTATAAAAATCCTTAAACCAGCTCGGGTGGAAGATCAAAAGCTCTCTGTAATGAATGATAAGAAACAGCATGATCACGAAAAGAACCGTGAAATACAGCATATTCGGGATACGCGACACCTTGTCCGCAATACGCCTGTAAAGATATCCCGCCGCATAGAACGGCATCAGATACATTGCACGCAAAATGACAATCGCTTCTGTCTCACCCTCGCATTGAATCCCCGCATAGGATCCGAGAATCCCTGCCGCGAGGAAAAGAACAAAGACTGCTGAGGCAAAACGTACCCCGTCCGGCTCCCGGGAGAGCCTGACAAGCAGGGTAAAAACAATGCTCACGATCAGTATCGCCGGAATGTACCATAAAGCCTGTGTAAACAGGAACTGGTGAGTGTCTGTCAGGGGATCAATCAGAAGAGTTTTCAGCCCTATGCTCTTTCCATAGGCGAATCCCCTTTTTAGAAGAAGCGTCGTCAGGATCCCGTAGAAAAGGCTGCAGCCATACAGCGGCAGGATCAGCTTCTTAAACTGGCGAAGGATATATTTCCCGGGGTCTTTTGCGTAGGAGCTTTTATAAAAAAATCCCGAACTGAAGGAAAAAAGCGCGACGGCCTGCGGTCCCCAGGCATACCAGTCGTAAGCGCCGAGGAACCCTCCTCCGTTGCCATGGGCAATAATGACCATGAGAGCTGCGACTGCATAGACAAACAGGAAGGTAAAATCCGTTGATTTCTGTTTTCCGTTAGTTTGGTTATCCATTCGTTTTATATTATGACAACGGCCTGCCGTCAGGCAGGCCGCATGGTTTACAGTTCATCTTTGATGTCAGGCCTGTCGGCCCGTCACCCGGAATTACTTATTGTAATTGACGATTTCAGCGAAATCCGCTTTCAGGGAAGCGCCGCCGATCAGACCGCCGTCGATGTCGGGCTTTGCAAGAAGCTCCTTGCAGTTGCCGGCATTCATGGAGCCGCCGTACTGGATGCGGATCTTCTCAGCAGTGTCTGTATCATAGATCTCGGCAATGGTATCACGGATAGCCTTGCAGACCTCTTCTGCCTGGTCAGCTGTTGCTGTCCTGCCGGTGCCGATCGCCCAGATGGGCTCATAAGCAATTACCATAGCAGCAGCCTGCTCAGCAGTTACGTTCTGGAGATCGGACTTGATCTGAAGACGGATCCAGTCGATTGTAACGCCTGCTTCTCTCTGCTCAAGGCTCTCGCCGCAGCAAAGGATGGGTGTAAGGCCGTGCTCAAATGCCTTGAGAACCTTCTTGTTAAGGAACTCGTCGGTCTCCTTGAAGTATTCTCTTCTCTCGGAGTGGCCGATGATGACATACTTAACGCCGGCATCCTTGAGCATAGCACCGGAGATCTCGCCGGT
>CADBPC010000017.1 GCA_902796425.1 uncultured Lachnospiraceae bacterium | reverse complement strand
TGCGCTGCTATAAGGTTGATCTTAAGGACACGCCGCTCGATGCGGCCAAAGACAAAATGGAAAGGTGGCTCATATGGGAAAAATAACAAATAAGAAGCTGCGGACGGCAGTGCGTGCCGCCCTTCTTGCAGCGGGCGCAGTGTTTCTGTTGACGCTTCCGGGAATCTCAGCGCGGGCCGCCTCCGCGTCAAAGGCCGGAAAGAATGCCGCGCCCGTAAAACAGGCCGTAAAAGGTGGTGCTGACTATTCCTCCGGAACAGAATTTGACTTCACAGACACGAACGAAATCCTCGGCTTCCTCGAAGGAACCTGGAGGCTGAAGGCGAAAGCCACCGGCGAGGACTATTCGGAGCTTACCTTTGACGGGAAGGGAGGCGTAAAGCTCAGGCGCCTCTCCGACGGCATCTCCTGTGAGGGCGAGATTTCCATAGAGGAGGCTTACTGGACGGGGGACGCACCCATAATGAATTCGTATACCCTGTCATTTACGGATATCCCCGAAGAGTTTACGGGAAAGAGCGATACCATATATCCGGAGGACAGAGCCGTCGCTTCGGGGCGGTTCCTGATCGGCCGCGCTCCGGGAGAGGATCTTCTGTACCTGGAGGAGAACGGGAACGGAATTTCCTATATTGCCGCTGCTCTTTTCAACGAAAACGAGGAGAACCCGGACTTTGACAATGCAGAGCTTTCCTGGCTCCTGCACAGGAAAAACTCTCTGGACACCTCAGATGCAGAGACAGCTGCCCTGTTCGAGCCCACCGCTGAAGACGGGGAGTTCTACGGCTTTGCCTGGGGAAGGGATGAAGACGGGAGAATCCTGATCCAGAAGATGAAATACTATGCCTATATGACCTTCGAGGACTTTACCAACCGTCACTTTATGGCCGGTGAGTTTTTACACAGGAACAGTATTGCCGCAGTGCCGTATACGGTCAGAAGAAGAGCTGACCTGGACGGGGTCCTTGATACCGCGGCGTTTGACAGCAGCCGGGCGCTCATTATGTGCCGCTTTACAACGGACCGCATGGGGAGGATCAGCAGTGTCAGGCAGGTCATGAAGTCCTACTACGGAGTCTATGATCTTGAGGATCTCGATCCGGACTGGTCCTGGAATGACGAGTGCCTTATTTACAACGGCAGCGAATATTATCCTAAAGACGCCTACATCTACGGCGAGGAAAATGTTGACCCCGCCATGGCGGGCCCGATCATGGACTGCGAGCAGGTCGGAAACTGGATCGTGGTTACCTGCCACCGCAATCCGCACGCGAGTCTCTATTTCCTGTTTAACATGGATACCGGAAACTTTGAGAGAGTCCTTCATGGTGCGAACCTCACCTGGCAGGGCGATGACGTGACAACGGCATACTATTCCTTTATGGATACGGTCTATAATTATAAAGGCCATATATTTGCCTCGGTTGATTTCGATCCGGGCGAAACCTGTGAGATTATGGACCTTTCCTTTAATGATAAGGGTACGATGCTCGAGGTGGAATATTCACGGTTTAAGAACGGGAAAGAGACGCAGTATTCGGAAGAATTCGAGCTGCCGGAGGAGGATGACAGGGCGATGTACCTCTACGCGGACTATCTTCGCCGCCCCACGCCCGAGAGATGGAAGGCCTTTGCGGACGAGGCGCCGGAGGACGCAGCCATCTACGTCATGGTCAATCCTCCCGCAGAAGTAAGGCGCTACATGCCGTGGGGAGAGACAGTTACAGAGGGCGCTGCGGACTTTGCCGCGGCGGTGCCGCTTCTGGACGATATAAAGATTTTCCTGTGCAAATACCGGATGGAAATCTGGGATGACGAGATCGACTGGGTAAGGGAGAAAAGAATCGGCGAGTATGAGCCCGCTAAAGGCGAGGCTATCACCTGGACCCTGACGGTGCCGGAGGGAATTCCCACACACGGCGTTGAGACAAGCCGCGGCAGCAGGAAGGCGCAGTGGATGATTTCCCCCATTTCAGGCATGTCGGATGTCTCCGGCACGTTCATCACAGAAGAGTGACAGGGCAGCGCGCCTCATTTGGATGATTTACGAAAAAAAGTAAAGGAAGAACACATGTTAGAACTGAAAAAACTGGAAGAGTACCTTTGCGCATGCATGAATTCCGACGCGGATTTCGCCGAAATCTACGAGGAAGAGGAGACGAAGGAAATAATCTCCATGCTGAGCGGCAAGGTCGAAAGTGTTAACGATACCGTCACGGCAGGAATCGGAATCCGCCTCTACAAAGGCGTGCAGTCGGTGTATGCCTATTCGAATTCGGCGCAGGAATCCGAGATCCTGGGCCTGATCGGCGACCTGACGGGGGCGATCGGAAAACCGGATGAGGCCGGAACAGGCAAGACTCCTGAAGAGACGAAGATCACCCTGACCCGTGTGGAGTACGAAAACCGCCACCCGGCCCGCATTGATTTCCGCACCACGCCCCTTGAGGAGAAGACAGCGCTCCTTACCAGGGCGACCGACGCCGCGATGGCGGTCGATCCCAGGATTGTGAAGGTCCAGGCAACACTGCTGAATGTGCACCAGGACGTTCAGATCGCGAACAGCGAGGGACGCCTTATCTCTGATACCAGGGTCCGGACAAGGATGATGGCGGAGGCGTTTGCAAAGGATGAGAACAGCTTTGTGAGCGGCGGGGACAGGCCGGGCGCCGGCATGGGCCTTGAGTTTTTTGAGGAGACACTTCCGGAAAAGATCGGCGAGGAGGCCGCAAGGGTCGCCCTTGTCAACCTCTCTGCAAAGGACTGCCCTTCGGGAAAGATGCCGGTCATCATAGACAACGCCTTCGGAGGCGTTATTTTCCATGAGGCCTGCGGGCATGCGCTCGAGGCGACCGCCGTCGCCAAAAACCGGAGCGTCTTTGCGGGAAAACTGGGTCAGCAGATCGCAAATACCTGCGTCAGCGCCGTGGACGACGGGACGATACCGAACGCCTGGGGCTCGGAAAACATCGACGACGAGGGGAATTTCCAGCAGCGCAGGGTCCTTATCGAGAACGGAATCCTGAAGTCCTACATGATCGACCGCCTGGGCGGGCGGAGGATGGGCATGGAGCCCACGGGGAGCGGCAGGCGGGAATCCTATCAGTATGAACCGACCTCCCGGATGTCCAATACCTTTATCCTGCCCGGGAATTCCTCGTTCGAGGAGATGTTCGAGGGAATTGAAAAGGGCCTTTACGCAAAAAAAATGGGCGGCGGCAGCGTCAATCCCCAGACCGGGGAATTCAACTTCGCCGTCGGCGAGGGGTATCTCATTGAGAACGGAAAGATCACCCATCCCGTCCGCGGCGCTGCCCTTATCGGCAACGGGAAGGACATCCTCATGAACATTGACAGGGTCTGCTCCAACCTTGAGCGCGGACAGGGAATGTGCGGGTCATCGAGCGGCTCCATCCCCACGGACGTGGGACAGCCCGCGATCCGTGTCACATCGATTACAGTGGGAGGAACGGCGAATGAATAAGGAACTGTGGCTGAAGGCAGCGGCGGAAAAAGGGTTTGAGAGCTTTGAAATCTATCAGGCATTCCATGCGGAGAAAACATACTCATGGTTTGACGGGCAGCTGGATTCGTTTGTGACCAGCAGTGTGACGGGGACTGCCCTGCGCGGTATTTACAATAAAAAGATGGTCGGCTTTTCCACGGAGAAGGACGATGACAGTGCCGTGGTTAAGGTCCTTGATGCGATGGAGCAGCAGGCGGGGGCGATCACCTCGGACGACGAGGCGGTTATTTTCCCTCCCTTTGAAGACGCTCCGGAGCCGGCGGCCTCTTCAAGGAAATGGGTCAGGCCGGATGCGGCACAGGTAAAAGAGCTCCTCTCACAGATCGAGAAGAAAATCCTGGCGTATGACCCCGCGATCCGCCAGGTCAGCTTCCTGCAGTGGACGGAGCAGACAGATTCGAGGCAGATCACCAACTCCCTCGGCATGCGTGCGGAGGATACCGGCTATGCGCAGGTTCTCGTTGCGGGCGCCGCGGCGGTCAGGGAAGGAGAGGTCAAGGACAGCTACCTGGAGGAGGTCATTGAAGATCTCGCCGGCTTTGATGCCGACGGGTTTGTCAAAAAGCTCTGCGAGGATACGCTGGCAAAGCTCGGCGCAGAGAGCGTCCCGAGCGGGCAGTACAGGGTCATCTTCAAGAACGAAGCAATGACGAGCCTTTTTGCCGCATTCAGCGATATTTTCTCGGGAGAGAGAATCGGAAAGGGCATCTCGCCCCTTGCGGGAAAAGTCGGGGAAGCAGTTTTTTCAGAGGTGATAAACGTTGTCGACGATCCGCGCTGCGATAAGACCGTGCGGCTTATGAATTACGACGACGAGGGCCATCCGACGGCAAAGAAGACCGTCGTGGACAGGGGCGTTTTCACGACAGTGCTCCACAGCTCGAGAAGCGCCGCGAGGATGAATACAAAGAGCACGGGAAACGGCTTTAAGAGCTCCTACGCCTCGGCGGTCGACGTTCGTCCGATGAACTGCTGCATCCTGCCGGGCGCAAAGACGCTCGAGGAGATGTGCGGGGAGATGGGGGACGGAATTGTGATCACCGCTCTTGCCGGACTCCATGCGGGCCTTGACCACGTGACCGGCGATTTCTCCCTGCAGTGCTCGGGCTACCTTGTAAAGGACGGCAGGAGGGACAGGAGCGTCACGCTGATCACGGTCGCCGGAAACTACCTGGATATGATGAAGCGGGCCGTCTGCGCAGGGAATGACCTCGACTGGAAATACTATACCATCGCCTGCCCCAGCGTTGCCTTTGCGGGCTGCGCGATCAGCGGTGAGTAGAGAATTGCGGGAAAGCTATGGAAGAATTTGCAGCAGACCGGGGCGCGCAGGAGGACGATGCGGTGAGCGGCGAATATGACGATATCATAAACCTGCCCCATCATGTTTCATTAAGACATCCACAGATGGACCTCATAAAGCGGGCGGCGCAGTTTGCGCCGTTCGCCGCGCTTACGGGGTATGACGATGCGATTGAAGAGACAGCGAGGCTGACGCAGGAGAAGATTACTCTGGGGGAGGACTCCCTTGAGGAGCTGGACCGCGCCCTTGCGCGCATAAAAAGCGCGCCGGAAGGGGCGCGCACTGCAGAGATTACCTTTTTTGTCCCGGATGAGAAGAAGGAGGGCGGAGAGTACCGGACCATCACCGCTGAAGTTCTCCGGATTGATGACGCCGCCCGCGAGATCGTCCTTGAGGGAAAACAGCGGATCGCGGTGGACCGCATTATTGCCATCCGCTTTCCCGAAAGCAGCGAATGACACTGCAGCAGTACAGGAATCAGTATAAAAAGCCTTCCGGGAAAGGGCGCTCGACGTTGATTGCCCCTTAAGATATGAATACAGGAAATCAAAAAACCTATATCGCAATTGACCTGAAGTCCTTCTACGCCTCCGTGGAATGCAGGGAGCGAGGACTCGACCCGCTGACGACAAACCTTGTGGTTGCGGACGAGTCCAGGACGGAAAAGACCATCTGCCTTGCCGTATCCCCGAGCCTTAAAAAATACGGCATCCCCGGGAGGGCGCGCCTGTTCGAGGTCCTTGAAAAGGTCAGGGAGATCAACGCGCGCAGAAGGATTCTAGCGCCCGGTGGAGTCTTTTCCGGGAAATCCACCGATGAGGGGGAACTGTCACGGGATCCCTCACTGGAACTCGGCTTTATCGCCGCTGTTCCGAGGATGCATCTCTATATCGAAAACAGCACGCAGATCTACAATATTTACCTGAAATACGCCGCGCCGGAGGATATTCACGTCTATTCCATCGACGAGGTCTTTATTGATGCAACCGATTATCTGGCCGCATACAAAATGACGGCGCACGAGCTGGCAGTGAAGATGATACGGGATGTCATGGAGACGACAGGGATCACTGCGACGGCAGGCATCGGTACCAACCTGTACCTGGCAAAGGTTGCCATGGACATCTGGGCAAAGCACGTTCCGGCGGATCAGGACGGCGTCCGGATTGCCGAACTGGATGAGATGTCCTATCGGAAAAATCTCTGGGGGCACCGGCCTCTTAAGGACTTCTGGCGCGTCGGCGGCGGCTATGTCAGGAAGCTTGAAGAGCGGGGAATCTTTACGATGGGTGACATCGCCAGGTGCTCCATCGAGGACGAGGAGATGCTCTACCGGCTCTTCGGGGTCAACGCAGAGCTTCTGATCGACCACGCCTGGGGGTGGGAGCCCTGCACGATGGCGATGATCAAGGCGTACAGGCCGAAGGAAAACTCCTTCAGCTCCGGCCAGGTCCTGCAAAGGCCCTACCCGGCGGCGCAGGCAAGGATTGTCGTGCGGGAGATGGCCGAGGCATGCGCGCTTGGCCTTGTGGAGAAGGGAATGGTGACAAGCCAGGTCACCCTTACCGTCAGCTACGACATTTCCAGCAGCGCGAAGGCAAAGGATGAGGATCTGAAGGCAGACTATTACGGAAGACTTGTCCCGAAGCATGCGCACGGGACGGCAAACCTGGACCGGCCGACATCTTCCGACAGGATCATTGCAGACGCCGTTCTGGGCATTTTTGACAGGACCGTGAATGACCGGTACACAGTGCGCAGGATCACCGTCGGCATAAACAAGGTCATCACCGCGGAAAAGGGAGCCGGCTTCTATGAACAGATGAACCTGTTTGACATGCTTGGAAGCGGAGAAAACAGCGAAGGAAGCGCCAGGATAAGCCATGAGACTGCGCAGCAGTCAAAAGAGGCCGAAAAGCGTGACAAACGCCTCCAGGAAGCCATGCTCTCCATAAAGAAAAAGTACGGCGGCACGGCCGTCATCAAGGGCCTCAGCCTCGAGGAGGGCGCGACCGGAAGGGAGCGCAGTGCACAGATTGGAGGACATAAAGCGTGAGTCAGAGGGGGCCGGTGACTCATGGAGGTGGATTATGAGCGGCAGGGTACTGGTAATCGGCAGTATGAATATGGATATCGTCGTCGGCGTGGAGGAGCTTCCGAAAAGGGGCGAGACGCTGATGGCGACAAGGCAGGTGACGTACAGCGCAGGCGGAAAGGGCGGCAATCAGGCGATGGCAGCCGGTATGGCCGGCGCGGATACGGTCATGCTGGCCTGCGTGGGCAGCGATGATTTCGGAAGCATATTAAGGAAGAAGCTCGAGAGTGGAAATGTCGACTGCTCAAAAATCCGAGTAAAGGACGGGATTCCTACGGGGCAGGCGTTCATTTCCGTCGACAGTCACGGGAATAACTGCATCATCGTCGCGGCGGGAGCCAATGGTGAGGTCAGCAGGGAATATATTGAGGAGCAGGATGCGCTCATTAAGGAGAGTGATATCGTCCTGATGCAGATGGAAATCCCCTTCGGTACGGTTCTGTATGCGGCAAAGCGCGCACATGAACTCGGCAAAACGGTTATCCTCAATCCCGCGCCGGCGCCGGACGATCTGCCTGACGAGCTGCTCGCCTGTGTGGATTATCTGACGCCCAACGAGACGGAACTTGCAAAGCTTGCCGGAACGCAGGGCGATCCGGAGGATATGGCGGTGATAGAAGAGGGAGCTGACAGGATTCTTTCAAGAGGAGTCAGAAACCTCATTGTCACACTCGGCGCGAAGGGAATTCTCTTTGCATCCCCGGAGGAAAAGAAGGTATATCCGACCGTGAAGGTGGATGCGGTGGATACGACCGGCGCCGGGGACTGCTTCAACGGAGCCTTCGCGGCAGCGCTTGCGGAAGGAAAGACTGTTCCGGAGGCCGTCCGCTTTGCGAACGCGGCAGCTTCCATTTCCGTCACAAGAAAAGGCGCACAGGACGCCATGCCCTCCAGAGAGGAGATCCTGAAGGCGGGTCTCTGAAGCGGATACTGTCTGCGGACGGACATGCCTGAAAACAAAAAAGTCCAATTATAAGCAAAAAAGTGCTTATAATTGGACTTTTTGATATTTGAGGGTCCATGCCTGAATTGTACCCCTTGTCAAGGACACAAGAGATTTTAGTTACCCTGTTTTTTAGACAGCTATGATTCTTGCTCCCTGTCCAATGGACACAGGCATTTTCAGTACCCGTGTTATTGGACATTTGATAGCTGAGAGTTTAGTACTCTGTTGAAGTTACTCCCGGGCTCTGCCCGGACCCGCCCCTCGTCGGGGAGGCAGGAAAGCAGCTTTAGCTGCTTTCGCCACATAGGGTAATCCGTGTCACTCCGTCAAGGGCTGCCCGGACGCTGACGCGTCCAGCGTGCTGTCCCTTGACTCCGTTCCCGCTCCCAGTTCTTCAGCAGATTTGCTCGGAACCGGCAGTTCGGGTTTGT
>CADBPC010000016.1 GCA_902796425.1 uncultured Lachnospiraceae bacterium | reverse complement strand
CGCGAGGAGTGGAAGCGTTTCGGTCTGATCGGGGACGTGGATCTGCTCTGCACGCAGGAGATGGGCAGCAAAGCCTACTGCATCGCCCGTCTGTGTGAAAAAGGGTACGGCGCGGAAAACATCCTCATGTGCGGCGACGCGCCGGGCGATGAGAAGGCTGCTTCCGAGAACGGTGTGCTCTATTATCCCATCCTTGTGAACCGTGAAAACGAAAGCTGGCAGCTGTTCCTTTCAGAAGCGCTCGAGCGCTTTGCGGACGGCACCTATGCCGGAGACTACCAGGCAGAGCGCCTTGCTGCGTTCCATCACAATCTGGGACTGTAGAGAAAAATACCTGCTGGCTATTGAAACCTTATTGAACTTTATTGAAACTTCTGGCTTACTCAGCCAGAAGTTTTTTTACATACTCCGTGATCTCTGGATCCTTCGCGTTTGCAAAGAAAAGCTCCGCGAATTTTTCCCCGGCAACGGCGCCCCTTACCAGCTCCCTGTCCAGCCCGTCCAGGCACTCCGTCAGGGGCCGGAATGTAACCGCGCGCACCCCGTCCAGGATGATCTTGTTGCGCTGCTCCGGCACTACGCGCTCTTTGGGATAGCCCTGGCCGTGTCCGAAGCCGAAGAGCTTCTCGAAGATATAGGCGAGATTCAGCTCACCGCCCCAGCCAAAGCCCTTGGCGAAGGGAATGGCCACTGCATTGCCGTCGTTGACATGGGCAAAGGTATATGCGTCCACCGGGTCCTCCACGTGTCCGCAGATGACGCCGGGAAAACTGTTCATGGCCAGCATGGCGCCCTCGCCGGTACCGCATCCGGTGATAACGTAATCCGCCGCGCCGCTCCCCAGGAGGATGGCGCCCAGAATACCGCACTGGACATAGGTCAGCTGCGCCTTATCGTCTGCTGTGTACATGCCGTAGTTATCAACCCGATGTCCCATGGGCTCCACAACGGACTTAAGTGTGCTGCAGATCAGCTCGTTCTTCGCTGCCTGCGAATTCTCATTGATGAGTGCGATGATCATTTCTTTTTTCCTTTCTTGCTTGTGCCCCTTTCCGGAGGGGTAATTTACCGGTCAAAGTGTGCTGAGACGTCTTTCAGGAAATCGATGATTGTAAGGTGCTGGGGACATACGCTTTCGCACTGGCCGCAGGCAATACAGTCTTTCGCTTTTCCTCTCTTTTCGGAAAGAAGGCTGTAGTTCGTGAAATTGATCGTCCAGCCCTTCTCTTCAAGATTTTCCCGCATATCTTCATTGTACAGGGAGAAATATTCAGGGATGGCGATGTTCATGGGGCATCCTTCCGTGCAGTAATGACATGCCGTGCAGGGCACCGTGATCTGGCTGTTGATAATATCCGCCACACTAAAGCACAGGTCTTTTTCCTTGTCCGTCAGCGGCCTGAAATCGGCCATATAGCTCAGGTTGTCCTGAATCTGGGAGACGTTACTCATGCCGGACAGCACCACCATTACATTGGGAAGGGATGCGGCAAAGCGGATCGCCCAGCTGGGAACAGACATGGAAGGATCCTCTGCGGCAAACAGTTTTGCTGCAGCGTCCGGCACGTTTGCAAGGGTTCCGCCCTTTACAGGCTCCATGACAATGACCGGCTTTCCGTGCTTTACACATACCTCATAGCAGGCGCGGCTCTTTACCCATTCGCTTTCCCAGTCCAGATAATTGATCTGAAGCTGCACGAATTCCATCTCCGGATGCTCTGTAAGGATCCGGTCCAGAAGCTCGGGCTGGTCATGGAAGGAAAATCCCACATGCTTTGCAAGCCCCTCGGCCTTTTTGCCGAGCAGCCAGTTGAAGCAGTCGTACTTCTCATAAGCCGGCAGCATGCCTGATTCGATTCCGTGCAGCAGATAATAATCGAAATATCCGGCGCCTGTCTTTTCCAGCTGTGTGTTAAATATTTTGTCCCGGTCTTCAAAGGAGTGCACGAACCCGGCGTGGAGCTTGGTTGCAAGGGTAAAGGAGTCTCTCGGATGACGGGATGTCAGGACTTCTTTTACAGCCTTTTCACTGCCAAAGCCGTTGTACATCCAGGCGGTGTCAAAATAGGTGAAGCCCTTTTCCAGGAACAGATCCACCATCTGCTTTAACTGTTCAAGGTCAATATCTGCCGCGTCTGACGAATTCTGCGGCAGTCTCATGAGGCCGAAGCCCAGTTTCTTTTCAGGTGTGAAGTTCATATGCCTTTCCTCTCTTTTACGCAGAATTCACTCTATTATATCAAATCCCCTTCGAAGATTACCCGAGCCTGTCCGAAAAGTCCGCAAGTATTTCAGAGATTTTGATCTGCTGCGGGCAGTGGCTTACGCAGTAGTGACAGGAGGTGCAGGGAACCGTGCCCACGGCAAGCATCCTGTTTTCTGTAAATCATGCTGTTCCCCTGCCCTTTCTGAATACCTTTTAAACTCTACTGGATGTATTTACACTGACAATAATACCATAATCCATCCCGGCACTGCTGTGCATCATCGTAATCCGTGTCCGGAAAACAGGACTTACTTCCACACCTCCGTGTCACTGAGCCCGATATTTCCCTCCCGGAACACGGGATCTGCGCCCTTTTCCAGCTGCTTTTCATAATCGCTCAGCGCCGCGAAAGCGATCCGCGACAGCAGCACGATTGCGATGATATTGACGACCGCCTCAAGCCCCATTGTGATATCGGCAAGGCTCCAGGCCACTTCAAGGCTCGACTGCGCGCCGACAAAGACCATTGCCGCGGCAGCGATCCGGAACACCGCCATGACAGCCGGGCTCTTGGTAATAAAACGGATGTTGGACTCTGCATAATAATAATTTCCGATGATGGACGTAAACGCGAACATGCACACCGCGAGCGAGATAATGTGAATCGCAAGCGGTCCGAACTGCTGCGCAACGGACTGCTGGATCAGCGGAATGCCGGAGAGCGCGGAGTCTTCCTTATACACCCCGGTCAGCAGCAGGATAAAAACGGTGGTCGAGCAGATCAGCAGCGTATCGATGTAGACCGAGATGGTCTGGGCAAGGCCCTGCTTTACCGGGTGCGATACCTCCGCAGAGGCGGACGCGTTCGGAGCGGAGCCCATGCCGGCCTCGTTCGAAAACAGCCCGCGCTTGATACCGTAGACCATGCAGGATCCGGTGAATCCGCCGAAGATCGCCTTAAAATCAAAGGCGGAGCGGAATACGGAAAGCAGCATTGCCGGAATCTCGGTGACGTTCAGAATGATGATAAGAAGCCCCAGCACAATATAGAGCACCGCCATGATCGGGACCATCACCGACGAAACCCGGCTGATCTTATCCGTACCGCCGAAAAAGAGGATCAGGGCGACCACAAACAGGATGATGCCGACGATCATCGGCACGTAGCTGTGCTCGAAATCGGGCACATAATATTCGAAGGCCGAGACGATGTTGTATGCCTGGAGCCCGTTAAAACCAAACGCAAACGTTGCGATCAGGGAAATCGCAAACACGATGCCCAGAGGCCGCGAATGCAGCGCCGTCTCGATATAGTAAGCCGGGCCGCCCTTAAATGAGTTGCCGTCCCTTCGCTTGTAAATCTGTGCGAGCGTACTCTCCACAAACGCGGATGAGGCGCCAAGGACAGCCATCAGCCACATCCAGAACGCTGCGCCGGGCCCTCCGAGGACGATTGCGGTCGCAACGCCGGCCATATTGCCGGTGCCGACACGCGATGCGGTCGCGATCATCAGCGCCTGAAAGGACGACACGCCGCCTTCGGATTGCTTTTTCTCAAGCATGCAGCGCATCGATTCCTTAAACAGTCTTATCTGGGCAAAGCGGGTTTTCACCGTAAAGAAAATCCCGGCCCCTGCCAGCAGGTAGATCAGGCACCAGGTATAGAGAATGTCATCAATACGCCCCAATATTTCGGCCATGGCAAATCTCCTTTAATTTGATAATTTAATCTATACTAACATAAAGGTCTTTTCATAACATTCCATATGTTTACGCGGAAACCGTAATTTGTATGGCAATCATTATTTACACGGAAGCGGATCATCATGTACAAAATTATCTATCGCGGCGAATATGACGGCATAGCCATTGGAAGAGTCGAGCGGAATCAGGATTTTACGGCAAAGCTCGGCTTTTATCACAATGAGTACCAGATCCAGTACATCTTTCAGGGAGAGAGGTACTTCTTTTCGGACGGGACCTGCTACCGGATGTCTCCGGGAACCATCACCTTTATTGACAAGGCAAGGATCGCCAAGACCAACATCATCGGCGGAAAATATCATGACAGGCTCCTGATCGAGGTGAAGGAGTCATCCATGGCACCCCTGTGCGAAATGCTGGGCCTTGACCTGAGGGAATTCTTCGAAACCCATCACGGCGTATACCAGGTCGGGGAGAATTCCGTCCTGCAGGAAATCATCACGCAGATTGAGAGCCTTGCCTCCGGGGCAGACGATGAAATGAACAGCGCAAGGATGAAAATGCTCATGCTCAGGCTTATGGTCGAGCACCGCGAATGGGAGCATACAAGGATCGGGAAATTCAACGAATCAGGCGTGCAGCCGCACATCAACAAGCAAAAGCGGGTGCACCAGGTTGCGGACTACATCGCCGCCAATTACGACAGCATCGCTTCCGTCAGCGATCTCGCCGCGCACTTCTACATGAGCAAGGCATATCTTTGTCGGATCTTTAAGGAAGTCACCAACTTCACTATCTCCGAATACATCAATCTCTACCGGATCTCGGCGAGCAGGGAATACCTCGAGGACGAGAAGTACAGCATGACAGAGATTGCAAACCGCCTGGGGTACGACAGCCTGACCTATTTTGAGCGGGTCTTTAAGCGGCAGATGACCGTAACGCCGCTGCAGTACCGGAAAACCCTCCTGAAAAGCCGGTAAATATAGTTCGAAAACTAAATACGTTTTCACTCCGTTGTCAAGATTGCCTGAATACATTGAAAACACTACCTGCCGGTTGTAAGATTTTCACAACAAAAGACGTCTTTACCACATGTGAAAAAGCAATGCAGCCGGGGATTCCGGCGTTACAGCGTAACAGGAGTTCGAAAAAACAGGAGGAGAAAATGAAAAAACAGGTAATCGGTTTAATGTTGTCATCCGCACTGCTCGCAAGCTCCATCATCGGGTGTGCCGCTGCAGCTCCCGCCGCACAGGGAGCGCCTGAGGCGCAGCCTGCGGCAGAGGAGAAGGCAGAGGAAGCAGCGGAGGAAGCTGCGGAGCCTGCGGCTGAGGAACCTGCAGCAGAGGAAACAGCTGAACCCGCGGCAGAGGCTGCGGAGGAGATCACCCTCAGGATGGCCTGGTGGGGCTCCCAGAACCGCCACGACAGGACAATCGCCGCGATCGAGCTTTATGAGAGCCTGAATCCCGGCGTGAAGATCGAGTACGAGTACTATTCCTTTGATGACTATTTCACCAAGTTAAAGACGCTGGTAGCCTCCGATGAGGTCTGGGACATCTTCCAGCTGGGCGGTAACTTCCCGATGTATCTGGACAAGATCTACCCGCTCGACGAGTTCATTGAATCCGGCGTTGTTGATGTTGCCGACATTTCGGAAGCAAACCTAAAGACAACCCGCGAGACGGACGGCACGCAGCTCGGCCTGACAAACGGCATCAACACCTACGGAATCGCTTACGATCCCGCGATGTTTGAGGAAGCCGGGGCAGAACTTCCCAGTGACGACTGGACATGGGAGGACTATCAGACGGCAGCGGACCTGATCACCGAAAAGCTCGGAATCTTCGGCTCCTCCACCTTCCTTTCCTCCGATTTCATCGCCGGATGCTCTACCTATATCGGCCAGCAGGGCTCCCTTGGCGAGTACAGCTTCTTCAACATCGACCTCACCGGAATGGGATTCGATGATCCCCAGATGCTCGCTCCGTTCATCCAGATGAGAGCCGACATGATCAAGAACGGTTCCTATCCGGATGCCGGCGCCTCCACCGAGGTCACCAACATCGAAAACGACTTCCTGGTCACCGGCGAAGCGGCAATGACATGGGTCGCCGTCAACCAGTTCCCGACCATCTATGATGTCTGCGCCGAGCAGGGAAGAGAGCTCGCTCTTGCGCCGCTCCCGAAGGTTGAAAAGGGCGGCAACTCCGGCACCGTGATCCAGTCCTCACAGATGCTCTGCGTCTCGCAGGATTCGGAGCACAAGGAAGCGGCAGCTGCTTTCATCAGCTGGTTTGAGAACGACATCGACTGCAACAACATCCTTCAGGCGGAGAGAGGAATCCCTGCCAATGAGAAGGTAAGAGCGGAACTCTCCGGAGCAGCCACTCCCGGCCAGCAGATCATGTATGACTACGTGGACAAGGTCAGCCAGATGCCCACACCCGCGGAGTACAACGTTCTGTCTCCGGACGGACAGGATCAGGTGCAGGACAATTACCTGAACTATATCCAGCAGGTTGTCAGCGGCGAGAT
>CADBPC010000015.1 GCA_902796425.1 uncultured Lachnospiraceae bacterium | reverse complement strand
ATTGCGTTAATCGAACATATGTATTATAATAGCCTCCTGAAGGGGGCTATTTTTTATGACAGACACCAGAAACATTACGGTTAACGATCAGAGCAGTATCCGCTTTGCGGGGAAAAAGGTCATCTACGCGGATCCGTTCAATATCTTCGGACAGACCCACGACGCCGACCTTATTTTTATCACCCATCCGCACTACGATCATTTCTCATCGGAGGATATCAGCAGGGTTTCCAACGCGGGAACGCGCTTTGTCGTACCGGGGGACATGAAAAGCGAACTGGACCGCATCGGAGTGAGCGAAGATCATATTTACACCATCGCGGCCGGAGAGAAGATGAGCATTGACGGAGTCGGTGTGGAAGCGGTTCCCGCTTACAACACGAACAAGGCTTTCCATGAAAAGTCGAAGGGCTGGCTCGGATATGTTCTTACATTAGGAAATACCCGCTATTATATCGCGGGTGATACGGACGGCCTTGAGGAAAACACAAAAATCGAGTGCGATGTCGCGTTTATCCCGATCGGCGGCACTTATACGATGGATGCCGCGGAGGCCGCGTCCTTTGTCAACCGGCTGCACCCGGCATGCGTCATCCCGATCCATTACGGATCCATCGTGGGTAAAAAGGCGGACTTTGAGGTATTCAGGGCTGCGGTCGACGACGACATTGAGGTTGTCAGGAAGCTGTAGCCGGCTATTTACAACAGCGGCGCAGTATGTTATTTTATTCATGTTGCGTTTTGGCCGTGACGGAGGAAAAGGATGTTTATCCTGCGCCAGTACTGGCTGCGGCAGCTCCGGCCGTTCCCCGGTCACAGGCGGCATTACAAAGAAGGAGAAAGACAATGATCAGCAAAGAGAAAAAGACTGAGATCATGAACACCTACGGCAGAAAGCCCGGCGACACAGGTTCACCGGAAGTGCAGATTGCCGTACTCACCGAGAGAATCCGTGAGCTGACTGAGCACATGAAGAAGAATCCGAAAGACTTCCACTCCAACAGAGGCCTTCTGAAGATGGTCGGTAAGAGAAGAGGCCTTCTGGACTATCTCAGAGATACGGATATTGACAAGTATCGTGCACTGATCGATCAGCTCGGAATTCGTAAGTAATCAATTATGTAATTATGCGGCGAAGGGTCGGATATTCCGGCCCTTTGATTCGTGTAACGCACAGGAGGGAGGCGTCCAGCCTGCCCTTCCGACAGATGGCAGAGCCACGCAGGTCAGAATGAGAAGCCGGTCCGGCCCGGTATCCTGTGGGAGCGGAGTCTGATTCTGACATATGTGGTCTGCCATGTTTCAATGTTGGACAGGAGAGGTTCCTGTCCGTGTACCGTTATTTTGTTTCAGGAGGAAGTATGGCAGACAATTACAAGACCTATTCCATCGAACTGGGCGGCAGGACGCTCAGCATCGACATCGGCAGAGTCGGCGCCCAGGCGAACGGCTGTGCCTTCATGCATTACGGGGATACGACCGTACTCTGCACAGCGACAGAGTCCGCAAAGCCCCGCGACGGCATCGATTTCTTCCCGCTCTCTGTTGAGTATACGGAGAAATTCTATGCGATCGGCAAGATGCCCGGCGGATTCAACAAGAGAGAGGGCAAGCCCTCTGAGAACGCAATCCTGACCAGCCGTGTCATCGACAGACCGATGCGTCCTCTTTTCCCGAAGGATATGCGCAATGACGTGACACTTGAGTGCCTTGTCATGAGCGTTGACCCCGCATGCAGACCGGAGCTTGTCGGCATGATCGGCGCTTCTGTTGCGACCACCATTTCCGATATTCCCTTCGACGGCCCCTGCGCAATGACTCAGGTCGGTCTGGTCGACGGTAAGATGATCATCAACCCCAGCCAGGAAGAGTGGGACAAGGGCGACCTCAAGCTGACGGTTGCTTCCACCGCTGAGAAGGTCATCATGATCGAGGCCGGTGCGAACGAAGTTCCCGAGGCGGACATGATCCGTTATATCTATGAGGCTGACGCGGTCAACAAGAAGCTGATCGAGTTCATCAACCAGATCCGTGCCGAGGTCGGCAAGGAGAAGAAGCCTTATACTTCCTGCGCAATTCCGGAAGAGCTGTTTGATGCCATCAAGAAGATTGTCACACCCGAGGAGATGGAGGTTGCTGTCTTCACGGATGACAAGCAGACCAGAGAGGGCAACATCGCCGATATTACCGCAAAGCTTGAAGAGGCATTTGCCGACAACGAGGAATGGCTCAAGATCCTTGACGAGGCGGTATATCAGTATGAGAAGAAGACCATCCGCAAGATGATCCTCAAGGATCACAAGCGTCCCGACGGCCGTGAGATCACACAGATCAGACCTCTTCACGCCGAAGTCGACCTGATTCCCCGCGTCCACGGCAGCGCCATGTTCACACGCGGACAGACACAGATCGTCGATGTCTGCACACTTGCTCCTCTGTCCGAGGTTCAGCGTGTTGAGGGCATGGACCCCAACATTACGGAGAAGAGATATCTGCACCAGTACAACTTCCCGGCATATTCTGTCGGTGAGACAAAGGTTTCCAGAGGCCCCGGCCGCCGCGAAATCGGCCACGGCGCTCTTGCAGAGAGAGCACTGATGCCTGTACTGCCCTCCGTTGAGGAGTTCCCTTACGCAATCCGCTGCGTATCGGAGACAATGGAGTCCAACGGTTCCACATCCATGGCTTCGACCTGCGCTTCCTGCATGGCTCTTATGGCTGCAGGCGTTCCGATTAAGAAGCAGGTTGCCCGTATCTCCTGCGGTCTTGTTACCGGAGATACAGATGATGATTTCGTCCTCCTGACAGACATCCAGGGTCTGGAAGACTTCTTCGGCGATATGGACTTCAAGGTTACGGGAACCCATGACGGTATTACCGCAATCCAGATGGATATCAAGATCCACGGCCTTACACGCCCCATCGTCGAGGGTGCGATCGAGCGCTGCAGACAGGCTCGCGAGACAATCATGGAGGTCATGAGCGGAGCT
>CADBPC010000014.1 GCA_902796425.1 uncultured Lachnospiraceae bacterium | reverse complement strand
GAGTTTGCAGCCAGGATGGATATGTCTGAAAAGCATATCAGCAAGCTCATTAACGGTGAGGTGCAGCTTACACCGGAGACCGCAGTGAGATTAGAGATGGTTTTGGGTGTGCCGGCTAAGTTTTGGAATAATCTTGAGGCTATCTACAGAGAGAAGATTATTAAGGCGGAAGCAGAAAATGCAATGGATGCTGATGCTGAAATGGCCAAACAGTTTCCTTATAGTGAGATGGCAAAGTTCGGATGGGTTCCGGAGACCAGAGAAGCAAAGGAGAAGGTTGTCAATCTGAGGAAATACTTCGAGGTTGTTGAGCTCTCGCTTCTTGGAAGTGAGCAGATTACGAGAATTGCCTGCAGGCGTCTGGCAATAACAGAAAAAAGTGATCTGGCATTGATAGCATGGGCGCAGGAGGCAAAGATTAAGGCGCGTGGTATCCAAACTGCTCCGATCAATATCAAAGGCTTGATTTCTGCCATGCCCGAGATAAGAAAAATGACAGTTCTTAAACCTGAGGAATTCTGTCCTCAGATCAAGAAACGTCTTGCGGATTGCGGAATAGCTTTAGTATTCCTGCCACATCTTAAAGGATCATTCCTTCAGGGCGCTTCTTTTATGGATGGAAATAAGATTGTCGTAGGACTCACTGCCAGAGGTAAGGACGCTGACAAGTTCTGGTTCAGCCTGTTCCATGAACTCGCGCACATTGTTCTGGGTCATGTGGGGCAGCCTGATGGTACATCTGAAGATGATGAGAAAGCTGCAGATAAATGGTCTGGAGATACACTTATTTCATCCGATGATTTTGAGGCCTTTAGAAGGGAAAGAGATTATTCAGAGAAAAAGGTACTCCAATTTGCAAAAGCACAGGGAATTGCTCCGGGGATAGTAGTTGGAAGAATGCAGTTGGAACGAATGATTAAGTACAGTATGCTGAATAACTTGAAGGAGAAATATGAAATTGCCGTGTGAAGCAATTCATAATTAAGGAGCCCGAATAAAAGGGCTCCTTTTGTGATCATTATGTTGCGCTCTCCACGTTCTTGGTGACGATGACGTCCGAGGAGAGGCCCAGGATGTCGCTGATCAGCACGGTGCCGGCGGTTACCGGCGCCTTGACCCGGATCTTGCGGATCTCTTTCATGACGTCACTGATGCGTTCCTTCGGGACAGGTTTTGTCAGCCGGACGCTGGCAAGGGGCAGGACGCCGCCGTCCACCAGGACGGAGCTTGCGATCGTGCGCATGGGCATGATCAGTTCCTGTTCCACGTAGGCTGCGCCTTTATTGCAAAGATTGCCGGCGATAGAGGTGATGGTCGTATTTTCCCCATCCTTTTCGTATTCGACGTTTATCCTGCACCCGTTGGGGCAGATGATGCATGTAAATTCGCGGTTCATTCTACGCTGACCTCCAGTGGTTCTTTACCCGTGATCTTTTCGGCATCGATTTTCATCTGGATCATCTCGGCAGGGACGGCTCTTCGAAGCTTCTTGAAGGCGATCTCTCTCCCGCCCTGGGATACGCTGATCCGGATGTTTTCCATCGGGCGGCTGACCCTCAGGCTTAAGGAAAAGTCCTGCTGTCCGGACACCGCCATCGGAACGGTGTGGTTGATATTCGCATCGTATTTCAAGGGAATCCGGCACTCCGGAAGGGAACCCTCTGAGATATAGCGGCAGACCGCTTCGGCAAGGCTTTCCGCCTCTTTCGAGACAAAATCCACCAGGTCGTGAACGTGTAGGACATTGCCCGCAGCGAAGATCCCGGGAACCGATGTCTCATAAAACTCGCTGACGCTCGCGCCCTTCGTCCTGTCGTCGAGCTTTACGCCCGCATCCAGGGAGAGCTCGTTCTCGGGGATCAGTCCGACTGAGAGAATCAGGGTATCGCAGGGAATATACTCTTCTGTGCCGGGCACGGGTTGCATTCTCTCGTCCACCTTCGAGACGGTGACGCCCTCAAGGCGCGATGCGCCGTGGATATCCGTGACGGTGTGGGAGAGGTACAGCGGGATCCCGTAATCATTCAGGCACTGTTCAATGTTGCGGACAAGGCCGGAGGGATAGGGCAGGATCTCGTAGACCGCCTTCACATGGGCGCCCTCAAGGGTAAGGCGTCTTGCCATGATCATGCCGATATCGCCGGAGCCGAGGATGACTGTTTCCTTTGCGGGCATCCGGTTATAGAGATTCATATAGGCCTGGGCAACGCCTGCGGTAAAGACGCCCGCCGGTCTCTCCCCCGGGATCGCGAGGGCGCCTCTTGTGCGCTCGCGGCAGCCCATGGTGAGGATGACGGCTTTCGCCTGCACCTTCATGACTCCTTCGCGTGTCACGATCGTGACGACCTTCTCATTGGTTATATCCGAAACCGTCGCATTCGTTATGTAAGGGATCCGGAGGTCTATCAGCTCGTCAATAAAGCGCTGCGCGTACTCCGGGCCGCTCATGGACTGCCCGAACCTTGTAAGGCCGAAACCGTCATGGATACACTGGCGCAGGATCCCGCCGAGCTGTTTTTCCCGCTCTACGACAAGGATATTCCGGATACCCTGTTTATAGAGCCTTACTGCGGCGGCAAGGCCCGCCGGGCCACCGCCCACGATCACAACGTCGATCATTCTGAGATCATTTTCCATGGTTTGTTTTCCTATACTGTTTCCCGGACTTTTCCGGTAAAGAGGTTCGATCCTTCCCTCGCGTAGAGGACTTCCTCCGGCTTCAGGCCCCATTCCTGTTCGAGGAGCTGCTCGATGCGCATCTGGCAGTAGCCGCCCTGGCAGCGGCCCATCAT
>CADBPC010000013.1 GCA_902796425.1 uncultured Lachnospiraceae bacterium | reverse complement strand
TGCTCCGCTCGACATGAATTTCACCTTCGTCCCGCGGCGGATCCTGCCGTCCCGAAGTCTTACAAAGACAATAACGCCCTTGTAGGAATCGTACAGAGAATCAAAAATCAGTGCCTTTAAGGGCGCGTTTGCGTCTCCGTCCGGGGCCGGGATCTTCTCCACGACCGCTTCCAGGACATCCTCGATGCCGATCCCGTTTTTGGCGGAGATCAGCGGGGCGTCCATCGCCTCTATTCCGATGACGTCCTCTATCTCCTGCTTTACCTCGTCGGGCCTTGCGCTCGGAAGGTCGATCTTGTTGATCACGGGGAACACGTCCAGATTGTGCTCCATCGCAAGGTATACGTTTGCCAGCGTCTGCGCCTGGATTCCCTGCGTCGAGTCGACGACAAGGATTGCTCCGTCACAGGCCGCAAGGGACCTGGAAACCTCATAGTTAAAGTCGACATGGCCGGGAGTGTCGATCAGGTTCAGCGTGTACTCATCCCCGTCCTTTGCCTTGTAAATAAGGCGCACGGCCTGGGATTTGATGGTGATTCCTCTTTCCCTCTCGACGTCGATATTGTCCAGCACCTGATCCTGCATCTCACGCGCCGTCAGGACGCCGGTCTTTTCGATCATCCGGTCGGCAAGCGTGGATTTGCCGTGGTCAATGTGCGCCACGATGCAGAAATTCCGGATATGCTCCTGTGCGCCGGATACGCTGTTTGTTCCACTCATTCGAATATTCCTGTCATTTTGCAGCCGGGACGCCGCGGCGCCCCGCATTTTCCGATAAACTCCATGTTAAGCGTTTTTCACATTAACACAAGAATCCCCAAGTGTCAAAAAGGGAACGGATGGGCATGCTCTGCCGCCCATCCGTTCCCTTTTTACTTTGAGCCATGCTGACAGAATACGTCCGTAGGACACTTGTCCTTCGGGCACTCACCGGTCCCCGAAATTCTGCTCTGCCTTCTGCAGTTCCCGTGTTACATAATCCGGGATCCTGCCCGAAAGGAACTGGATATAGAGGACTCTTCCGCTGTCGGGATCATAATAGCCCCGCGCGGGACCGGGAGCAGGCGCTGACTTGCTGACGTCCTCCTTGTCCTTTTGATTCAGCCATACGGTCCCGCTTGTCTCATTGTCAAACGAGGAATTCTTTTTCCACGCCCAGGCGCTCCCTGAGGGAACGGAGCTCTCCAGGATTTCCCTGATCTGGTCCTTCCCTGAAAACTGTGCGCTGACCGTATTCATGATCTCTTCATTCCACCTTTCGACACTGATGTACTGTACATCATCGCTGTCAATGGGTTTAAGATACAGGTCGTTGGCTTTCAGGAATTCGATCGTGTTGGTGTAGGATTCGTAAACCTTGTAGCCGGACTCCATCCAGCCGCCGGCGTTGAGCCACCTCAGCCACACCGTGCCGACAGAGTCTTCCTTTGCCGCCATGGAATAGCAGTAATGCTCAAGATCTTTGCGGTAGGCCTCGGCGAACATGTGATAAAGCTCTGCGTCGCCTCTCTTCTCGTTTGCATAGTTGGTAAAGCTGAGCTCCGCGCTTTTTAAGGACTCCTGCGGATAGTCCCCGAGGCAGATCGGGATAATGCCGTTTCTGTACTCCGGCGTTCCTGTCACAGCGTCCATATCCTGCTCCGGTACATCCGACGGAATCTTGACGCGGCGCGCAATGGTCCTGCCGTTTTTCATTCTGTACTTTACAACGGCATACCATCCGTCCTGCGTGTCCGCTTCTGCCGTTCCCGCGCTCATTCCCTCCTGCCGGATGGCCTGCATGCTCTTTTCCATGACGGATGCCAGCTGCGGCGTGAAGGGAAGGAACATGTTTTCTTCCGCATAATCCTCCTCGGAGGAATAGTCTATATAGTAAAAACCGCCCTCGTCATCCGTTACTGCCTGTGACGGATACAGGAACCCGTCGTTTTCGGTGTAGGCACACAGCATGACACTCTCAACCTTCTCCTGTTTCGGGATAAACCTGTCATACCCGCCGAGGTCAAAGCGGAACATCGCATAGACAAAGAGTGCGATCGCAAAAGCGGCTGCCGGCTGCCAGAGCTTCTCAAAGGCTTTCCGGATATTGAAGGTAATGATGCTCTGCATAACGCAGGAGACCGAAAGGCAGATAAATGCCATTCCCAACGTTATGAAGATATCCTCCGCCGCAGTGACGCCTCTTCCCTCGTTGAAGATAAAGCGTATAAGGCTTCCTCCGATCAGCGCGGATATACAGCTTATGACAATGCGGAAGACTGCCTGCACCGGCCGGTAAACAAGGGATGCTCCGGCGAATTCCGCCTTGCGGTATCTGTACAGCGTATAACCCGCGGCCAGAAGGATCAGCGCGCTGACAATGCAGGCTGCATCCATTTTCCAGGAAAGAGTGATGTATCTGGACAGATAGGCCGTATCCGGCGCCCTGTAGTTATACGCGCGAAGAACTTTGTCCGGACCGGTTACGGCAATGGCATCGACATAGGCGGCAACCGGCGAGAAGCGCAGCATCCTGAGCGGCGGTTCATTGAAATAATAGGAGCGGAAATACTGACCCGCATAGCTCTGGGCGAGCCAGAACGCCAGCATTTCGAAAAATGACAGGGCAAGGGCTGCCATAATGGCCACCGGCATGCTGCCCGTCAGCATCACGGCGACAATGCCGATGCTGTAGGAAGCAAGAAACATGACCAGCATGCGCAGATCCGTATACAGGACTTCCAGCAGAATAACCGGGCTCATGCCTCCCATGGCGGCCGCCGCAAGGACTGCAGTCAGCGAAAAAACAATAAGAGGCACCGCAAAGATCATGATGCCGTTTACATAAACATGGAAAAAGCGGCTCTTCCTTGACATCGGCTGGCTCTCATAGAAGTCGATCTTTTCCTGGTTAAAGAGCCAGGAATAGCCCTGTAGCGCAATCACAATCCCCAGCAGGGCGGCGACAAACAGAAAGCTCCCCCGAAGGCCGAGCCACCCGCTGACCGTGTGTAATTTCTGAAGCGTCAGCCTGTACTCCGAAAGTGCCTGCATGCGCGCCCTCTCGTTTGCACGGGAGATCAGCATGACCGTCGCGACGGGGTAATAAAGAAGGTAATAAACCGACACAGCGGCAATCAGCCACAGCCGCCGCTGCAGAAGCTGCTTTTGTATTTTCAAAAAGGATGTTTTCATATATTTCTCCAATCAGACCGGTGATGCGGGCAAAGCCTGTCCTCAGTCAAGAATCAGCTTGCGGATATCGTATCCCGCGCTCTCCGTCTCGCTGATAAAGATCTCCTCAAGCGAAAGAGGCAGCACCTCAAAGAAAACCAGCGGAACCTGCCGGAAGCTGTTCTCCGTCTCCTGTCTTGTCCCCCGGATCGTGATGGTATGGAGGCGTCCCCTTTTCTCATTGCCGATCACATCCAGGTTCTCCAGCACAATCTGTTCGTCATATCCCGCGGCGAAAACGCACTGGACCTTCTGGATATTCAGCTTCATATCCGCGATGTCCTCGCTCAGCAGCACCCCGCCCTGATGGAGGAGTCCTATGTGGTCGCAGATATCCTCGATTTCTCTCAGGTTGTGGGATGTGATGACCGGCGTCAGTCCCCTGTCCTCCATGTCCTTTGCAAACAGGCTCTTGACCGCCTGTCTCATTACCGGGTCGAGTCCGTCAAACGTCTCGTCGCAAAGAAGATATTTCGTTCCGGAGCAAAGCCCCAGGATGATCGCCATCTGTCTCTTCATGCCCTTGGAAAACTCGGCGATCCGGCGCTTTTTATCAAGGGCAAAGTCCGCGGTCAGCCTGTCGAAGCGCCCCGCGTCAAACCGTTCGTAGACGCCCTTAAAATAGTCGCGCATCTCCTCCCCGGTCGCGTTGTAG
>CADBPC010000012.1 GCA_902796425.1 uncultured Lachnospiraceae bacterium | reverse complement strand
TACGACCATTGAGAAAACGCGCTTTCGATCCCCCGTCTATCCGGGGGACAGGATCGAGACCTCCTGCCGCCTGATCAAGGTCCGGGAGCCATTCTACTACGTGCAGGGCACAGTCATGGTCGGGGGAAAGCTCAAAGCGCAGGCGAGCTTTTCGTTTGTTCTGATGTAAGAAGAGCGTAACGTCAGCTCCTGTGCGGGAGGATCGTGACGTTTGTTCTTGCGGGAGAGGGACATAAATGTTTTCTAAAATACTCGTTGCAAACAGGGGAGAGATCGCCGTCCGCATCATTCGCGCCTGTAAAGAAATGGGGATCGCGACAGTCGCGGTCTATTCCGAGGCGGATGCCGATTCCCTTCACGTGGCGCTGGCGGACGAGAGTTACTGTATCGGAGAAGCCGAGGCATCGGACAGCTATCTGAATCAGGAGCGGATCGTGAGCGCCGCCTGCCTGGCGGGCGCACAGGCGATCCATCCCGGCTACGGCTTTCTGTCGGAAAATGCTTCATTCGCGAATCTGTGCAAAAAGAACGGGATCGTCTTCATCGGCCCGCCTGCGGACGTAATGGACAGGATCGGGGACAAAGCGGCTTTAAAAGAACAGATGGACGCCGCTTCCCTGCGCGTCATTCCCGGCACCAAAACGCTTTCCTCCGCGGAAGAAGCCGTCAGGGAAGCGGAGAGACTGGGGTATCCGGTCATGCTCAAGGCGAGCGCAGGAGGCGGCGGGAGAGGGATTCGCCTGGCAAAAGACAGAGAAGAGGTGTGCTCTCTTTTTCCCCGCGCATCTAAAGAGGCCGAGGCGGCTTTCGGGGATGGCTCGATCTACATGGAAAAATACATCTATCCGGCGCGGCACGTGGAATTCCAGATCCTTGCGGATGAAGCGGGAAATGTCATTGTCGCCGGAGAGCGGGACTGCTCTCTCCAACGCAGACACCAGAAGCTGGTGGAAGAAGCACCGTCCCCTGCCGTTGGCACACAGGGCAGAAAGGAAATACAGCAGGCGCTTGTAAGGGCCATCCGCCGGATCGGGTATACGGGACTCGGTACGGCGGAGTTCCTTCTCGATACGCAGGGCACCTTCTGGTTCATGGAAATGAATGTTCGCCTTCAGGTTGAGCATTGCGTGACGGAAATGGTGACGGGGATCGACATCGTCAAATGGCAGATCCGGATCGCGGCCGGGATCCCGCTTCCATTCTCGCAGGAGGAGATCCGCCTTCACGGAACCGCGATCGAGTGCAGGATCAACGCGCTTGGCTGCGGGGAAGTCGGCATGCTCCATATACCGGGCGGGCCGCAGGTGCGCTTTGACACGTATCTGCTGCCGGGGACGGAGATCCTGCCTTACTATGATCCGCTGGTCGGGAAGCTGATCGTCTGCGCAAGGACAAGGGAAGAGGCGATCCGAAAGATGAACGCCGCGCTTTGCGAGCTGGTCATTGAGGGGATCCCGACGAACCGGGAGGAACAGCTGGGGATCATCGGCGACGAGAGGTTCCTAAAAGGTACTTACGATCTGGATTTTATGGGAAACAGGTGAAGAGACTATGGCGCTATTGCTCAATATTCTAAAGCCCAGGAACGAACTTGAGGAGGGAGGGCGCAAGGCCGCTCCCGTACAGCAGGACGAGGGAGAACCCGAGAAGGTTTGTCCGAACTGCAGGAAGAGAACGTCGATCAGTACTCTGTGGGCCAACAGGATGGTGTGCGGCTGCGGCTATCATTTTCATATGAAAGCAAGACAGCGGATCCTTATGCTGTCAGACAAAGACTCCTTCAGGGAACTCTATGAAGAACTGCGTGCCGAGAATCCGCTTTCCTTTCCGGGCTATCAGAGAAAACTGGATACGGTGAGGAGCGCAAGCGGAGAAGACGAAGCGGTCCTATGCGGCACGGCGCGGATCAGCGGCATAAAGGTGTGCATCTTTGCAATGGAATCGCATTTTATGATGGGCAGCATGGGAAGCACTGTGGGAGAGAAGATCACAAGACTCTTCGAGACTGCTCTCACAGAGCGCCTTCCGGTCGTCGGATACGTGGTCTCTGGCGGAGCCAGGATGCAGGAAGGTCTCTTTTCCCTCATGCAGATGGCCAAAACAAGCGCGGCGGTCAAAAGACACAGTGACGCGGGACTTCTATACATTTCGATCCTCACGGATCCGACGACCGGGGGCGTGACAGCCAGCTTCGGGATGGAGGCGGACATCATCCTGGCCGAACCCGGCGCCACAGTGGGATTCGCCGGCAGGAGAGTCGTTGAACAGACGACGAGAAAAGCGCTGCCAAAGGGATTCCAGACGGCGGAATTTGTTCTGGAACACGGTTTTATCGATGAGATTGTCGACAGGAACAGGCAGAGGGCTTATATAGCGCATCTTCTCGCGATCCATGGAAGAAGGTAGGAGTTTATGAGTACGGTCTATAGTGCACCTGCTCACGGTCCATGGAAGAAGGCAGGAGTTTATGAGTACAGTATTTACTGCGTATGAAAAAGTACGTCTGGCGAGGGACAGCAAGCGCCCGACCGGAGGGGATTATATCAGGAATGTGTTTACCGGATTCGCGGAAATGCACGGAGACCGCCGCTTCGGCGATGATCACGCGATCGTGGCCGGTGTGGCGCTGCTCGACGACATTCCGGTCACGGTGATCGCGATCGAAAAGGGGCACTCCGCCAAAGAACGCGCCTACAGAAACTCCGGGGCCCCTTCTCCGGAGGGCTACCGCAAAGCCCTGCGGCTCATGAAGCAGGCGGAAAAGTTTGACAGGGCTGTCATTTGCCTGATCGACACGAGCGGCGCATACTGCGGAAGCGAAGCGGAGGAGAGGGGACAGGGGCAGGCGATCGCGGAAAACCTGACAGAGATGAGCACGCTGCGCGTCCCTTCGATCAGTATCGTGATCGGAGAAGGAGGAAGCGGCGGCGCATTGGCACTGGGCCTTACGGACCGCGTCTGGATGCTGGAAAACGCCGTATATTCCGTGATCTCGCCGGAGGGCTGCGCAAGCATCCTGTGGAAGGACGCCTCCAAGGCAGGAGCCGCGGCGGAGAGCCTGCGCTTAACAGCGGCGGACGCCCTGCGATTCGGCTTCATAGAGAGGATCGTCCCGGAGGAAGGGATCGGCACAGAGGACTTCTATAAACAGCTCGGAAAGGAACTGAAAGAGGAGCTCCTTGCGCTGCGCCGGGAACCGGCGCTTGCGGACAGGCGGTATGAACGCTTCCGGAGAATGGTAGGAGTCAAGTCGCAGACGGATTCACCGCAATAATGTGCTGGCAATGAACCAGGCGCAGGACCTGAACGGACCTCGGAGCCAAAATGACGCTTCCTCTCGCAAGACGGCCGCCGCCGGTCACGGAGATAGTTTGCCGCGATGCGGCGCAGGCTGCATCTGTCCTGGCTGCGTCTGTCCCGTCCACGCCTGCTCCATTGGCGCCTGTTTGCAATACGCCCGCTATGTCTGAAGCTGTTCCGGAGGTGCAGTATTTCCCTGCCCTTGCAGTGTCAAATTCCGTCAAAAAGCACATTTGCTCGGGAACCTCGGGCAAGGTCAATTCCTGAGGCTCCCAGTAGACGTTGACCGCGAGGAGGATGCCATCATCTTCAACCGGGGCTTCGCCCCGGCCGCAGACGCCTATATCCGCCGCAGGCCCGCTGCCCGTTCCGGTCTCAGTGCACCCCGCATACAGGACCCCCATGGCCTTGGAGCCGCCGGAAGGCGAAAGGACACTGAGCTGGTCGAACCCGTAAGAAGAAGGCGCCTGCCGCTTTCGGATCACGGGGTGCGCGGCCCTGAATGCAATGAGCGCCCGGACAAAACCGTGAAAATCACTGTTCTTTTCGAGATCCGCCCAGTCCAGCCAGGAGATCTCATTGTCCTGACAGTAGGCGTTGTTATTGCCTTTTTGAGAGTTCATAAACTCGTCGCCGGAGAGGAGCATCGGCGTACCGCGGCTCAAAAGGAGTACAGCCATCGCATTCCGCATGAGCTTTCCGCGAAGGCGCAGGATCTCCGGGTCGTCCGCAGGGCCTTCAACACCGCAGTTCCAGCTCCGGTTGTCGTCTGTTCCGTCTGTGTTGTTCCACCCGTTTGCCTCGTTATGTTTTCCGGCATAGGAATACAGGTCGTGCAGGGTAAAGCCGTCGTGGCAGGTCAAAAAATTGACGGAGGCACTGTATCCCCTCTTTGCGGGATCGTAGATATCAAGCGAACCGGTGATCCTCGCCGCCGCGCTGTTCCATAGCCCGTAATCGCCTTTCAGAAAATTCCGGAGGTCATCTCTGTACCTGCCGTTCCACTCCGCCCACCTGCCCCGGTAATCGAATCCTCCTATCTGATACAGGCCTCCGGCATCCCAGGCTTCGGCGATCAGCTTTACATCCGAGAGGATCGGATCACAGGCCAGCCTTTCAAGAACAGGCGGATTCGCCATCGGCGATCCGTCTTCATTTCTGCCCAGAATGCTGGCCAGATCAAAACGGAAACCGTCGATATGATAAGAAGCGGCCCAGTAACGGAGACTGCTCAGGATCAGGTCCTGCACGACCGGATGATTGCAGTTCATGCTGTTGCCGCAGCCGCTGAAATTGTGATATTTGCCGTCAGGCGTCAGAAGATAGTAGATCCGGTTATCGAATCCCTTGAAAGAGAAGATGGGGCCGTCTTCTCCGCCCTCCGCGGTGTGGTTGAAGACCACGTCGAGGAAACACTCCATACCGTTTCTGTGGAGCTCCTGGACCAGCGTCCTCAGTTCCTCTCCCTCCCGGTTAAATTCGGGCGTGGAAGCGTAGCTGGTGTTCGGCGCGAAAAAACTGACGGGGGCGTAGCCCCAGTAGTTCAGGAGCCGCTCGCCCTGGTATTCACGCTCTTCTGCACTCTCATCAAATTCGAATACCGGCATCAGTTCCACGGCATTTACGCCAAGTGATTTCAGGTAGGGAATCTTTTCGATCAGACCGCGGAAAGTGCCCGGCGCGGAAACGCCGGAGGATGGATGCCGCGTAAAGCCCCGGACATGGAGCTCGTAGATCACCAGATCCTCCATCGGAATGCGCGGGAAGTGTTCTTTCCCCCAGTCAAAGCTGTTCCTGACGACGCGCGCTTTGTAAAAGCCGGGGTTTTTGACACCCCAGACGCTCTGCCCGGTGACGGCGCGTGCATAGATATCCAGCAGTGACCGGGAGGGATCGAACAGAAGTCCTTTTTCGGGATCCCACGGCCCGTCTACGCTGTACGCGTATTCGAACTCCATGATGTCCAGGTCAAATACGATCATAGACCAAACCTGTCCGATCCTGTATTTTTCCGGGAAAGGGATCGTCGCAAACGGCTTCTCCATGCCTCTGTGATACAGAAGGAGCGTGACTGCCGTGGCACCGGCAGATTGGATCGTAAAGTTTACACCGCCGCGGATCTCATGGGCGCCGTTCAGCTCATAAATGCCCGGCCGCACCAGGTAGCCGGCGGAAACGTCCCTCGGCTCAAGATGCAGCTCCCCTGCTGACGTGTTCCAGACCGCGGTATAGTCAGGAGCTGTTTTGCCGCTCAAATCGCTCGGGTTGTTCATAACGGTTTGAAACCTTTGTTCAAGATGATACTGCCGTCCCTTTTCGCTAAGTTTGTTCATGACCTTTTCGAGCCTCCTTTCAGGATTTCGAGCCTTCTTTCAAAATAGAGCCTCCCTTGAAAATCACCCTGTTGTCTCTTGAATCGAACCCCGGCCCGGGATAAGCGCGCCGTGATCCTCTTGTTCGGGATCCCCGAAAAACTAAGAAATGCTACCACAGAAGCAAAAACAAAATACAAACAGAAGACCTCTGTCCGGGATTTCCAAGTGATGCCGCCGAAGACGGATCGTTTTTCTTCACTTTCGCCTTGCGGCGTTTGAACGGCGTTAGTCTGCATGTGGTAAAGTTCCTGTTAATCCGCATGAAGATCCGTATGACAGCACGTCATGTATCGCGGAGAGCGCATGTATCAGCGCGCGACGGCTGCGGACCAAGGATTGTGCGTCACTGCAGGCCAAGGAACACGGATGCGGACTAAAGCGCATGTAACAGTGCACGAGGGCTGCACGCCTATGAACACTCGGCACTGCGGACCAAAGAAGGAGGTGCAGGACGATGGCAACGAAAAGAATAATAGCGGCAGCACTTGCGGCAGCGGTATTCCTCTGCTTCTCGGGCTGCGGCAGGACTGAACCGCCGACAGCGGAAAGCGCGGCCGGAGGGACTACAGCAGCGAGCGAGATGGAGATCGCACTCGAGCAGGGGATGCCCGACGTACGGCAGCTCGCCGGCGTGATGATCGAGAAAGCGGAAGAAATACAGTCGCTCGAACAGAAAGTGGACATGGCGTATGAACTGTACGTCACAGAAGACGGGGAGAGAACCATGAGTATCCGTTCACAGACTGTTATGACGAGTCAGGTTACAAAGGATCCGTATGTTATGAAGACGGACACACAGATGGAATTGGCTAATACCAGCGGCGATAGCGCGACCGGAGGCGATGATGCGTCAGACAGCGCCGGCGCGTCCGGCAATGACAGCGCAGCCGGCAGCGATGACATACCCGGCGGCGAGATGCTTTCTCTTACATCCAATATGTACGCGGAAAAGACCGGGGACAATAAACTTGCGGTCTATACCAAAAACAGCGTGGCAAACGACACGGCGGAAGCGGTCTGGACAAAAGTGATCCTTGCTATGCCGGGTCAGAAGTATGACCTGTTAGACGCCGATCTGTTCCGATCGATCGAGTCTGGTGAGAAGGAAGCGGTGCTGGAGCCCGACCTGGAGACGGCGGCGGGAAAAAACTGCTATGTGATCCATACGGTCATGGACTATGATTCCGCGTCCTCCGAACTGCTCTCGATGCTGCAGCAAATGGGACTGCCGGATGAGATGATCACGGAAGACATGATCAGGGACATCAGGATCAATATGGTCATGTGGGTCGACAGCGAGACAGGTCTTCCCGTTATGTACCAACAGGATCTGACAGATGTCGGGAACAGCCTGCTGAACTCGATCTTCATGAAGGCCTTATCGCCGCAGGGAAGCACCGGGGAAAACGCGGAGGACCAGGACCTTTCCATAGATTATCAATTCGAATTCAGCGATTATACCGTCGTGACCTCTTTTACGGGATTTGACACGGTCGACAGGATCGATATTCCGGAAGAAGCCCGGAACGCTGAAGAGATCTCGAACCCCTATGGGTCGAATGCACAGGAACCGGGCACTGAAGCGGCGCCGGAATCCGGCACGGAGACAACGGCAGAACCCGATGAGACAGCAGAGGACCTGCAGTCTCAGACGCAGTCGCCGCAGCAAAACGCGATCGACATATCTGCAGCCGAACTCTCGGAACTGATTCAGGAGGCCGTAGAAGGATACGGCGGCAGCATCGGGGAAGTACAGACTGAGCGTTGATGAAGAGCCAACAATATTATCAGCCATTATTGTTAACCTATCTGAGAAAAGGGGCTGTGAAGAAATGGAGGTGAAATGATCTCCAGGCTTCACAGCCCCTTTGTCTTATCAATTTTCAGCGATCGTGATGCGTAAGAACCTCTGCTGCGTATGGCGCAAGCATAGCACCGGTTTGTTGCCGGTTATTTTTCGTGCGCTATAATGCTTTAGTCAAGGAAAGTATCTTGTTCTGAAAGGGGGTAGATAAGTTTGAAAAGCAGTCTGAAGAAACTGCTGACCGGGGTGATCATCCTGCCTGTCATGATGTTCTCGTTTGCGTCATGCGGCGGCGATGGATCCGGGGAAGCTTCCGGGAACGGAATTGTCCGTTCCAACGAATTTGTGACCGTGGCGACAGGGCCGACCAGCGGGATCTATTATCCCATCGGAGGTGCATTCGCCAATGTGCTTGGTTCGGCGGGGTACAAAACGAGCGCACAGGCGACGGGCGCCTCCGTGGAGAATATCAATCTGATTTCGCAGAACGACGCGGAGCTCGCGATCGCCATGCAGGACTCTGTAGTGCAGGCCTATGAGGGGTTCGGCGCGTTTTCCGAGCCAAAACCGGAGCTGAGAGCGCTAATGAGGCTGTGGCCCAACTACGTACAGCTCGTCACGGTCAGGAACACCGGGATCAAGAGCGTAGAGGACCTGAGGGGGAAAAGGGTCGGTGTAGGCGCGCCGAATTCCGGCGTCGAGCTGAATGCCCGCATGATCTTCGAAGCATATGGAATGACATATGCGGATGCAAAAGTCGACTACCTCTCTTACGGGGAGGCGATCGACCAGATGAAGAACGGACAATGCGATGCGGCGTTTGTCACGTCGGGGCTCCCGAATTCAACTGTTTCCGAGCTCGCCTTCAGCTATGACATGGTCATCGTGCCGATCGATGGACAGGGCCGGGACAATCTGATCGAAAAATACCCGTTTTTTGCGGCCAGTACGATCCCTGCGGGGACCTATAACAACGAAGCGGATGTAGAGAGCGTTTTCGTTTACAACATCATGCTTGTGAGCAGTTCTCTTTCCGATGAAATGGTCTATGACATGCTCGACTGTATTTTCGAGGACATAGATTCCATAAAAGCAAGCCATAACACGGCGGATAAAAATATCGATCTAAGTATCGGCGTCTCGGACATCCGGATCCCGCTGCATGACGGCGCGGCCAGGTGGTGGAAAGAACACGGATACGATACGCCGATGAATCCGTGAGCAGGGAGCGGTTTCGCGGGTCATGCACGGTGCCCCGCAGAGGATACTGCAAGCCAGGCAGACGGTCCTGCATAGCAGCGCAGGCGGCAGCACTGCTTCTGTCAGTTTCCGCATTGATTGCGGTGATCGGCAGGGCGGCCGGTCCGCGCACGGGCGGCGCAGGCATGGTCTTGCGGGCACAGGACCAGGAAACCGGGCAGATCTACGCGGAAGCGGAGGTAAAAACGGGAGACCGTCTTACGTTCGAGTGGGTCCATTCTTTTGAAAAGATACCCTGGAACGAGTACTACACGGTCCTGCAGGACGGGACCTTTTATCTCGACACGATCTCGGTCGCCGGGTTCGGCGCGGGGATCCCGGCAGAGATGGACGTGGAGTACAGGTACGAGGACGGAATGATCTGCATGGACGGGATCGGAAGTAAATTCGACAGGTTTCGTTTTTTTAACTCCGAAACCGCCCTGCGGGCGATCCTGCTGAATGATTCGGATTTTGTCAAAGGCTCTGAAATGCCGCATCACGCGAAAATAACGGTATATACGACCGGGAAAACGGGAGGGAAAACCTTTGAATGAAAATGATAAAAATATGGAGACTGTTGAAAACGGGGGAACCGCACCGGAAAAAAACATATTGGAAAAGAACACATTGGAGAAGATAGACCGGGAGTCGAGGACGCGCTCTTTTGTAAGCCCGGCCGTAGGTCAGGCGTTTAAGGTCTTCTGTATTATCGTTACTGTTTATCATCTGGTCTTTGCCGCCGGCCTGTGGACGCCGAGAACGCTGCAGCACAGGGCGATCCATGTCGCCATGATGCTGATTCTGGCTTTTGCGCTGTATCCGGCGACGAAGAAGGCGAGCCGCGCGAAAATAGCCTGGTATGACTATATTCTGATGGCTTTATCCGCGGCAACAGCGATCTACATGTATATATACTACAATGCGATCGTCAACCGCGCGGGCGTGATCAGCTGGAGCGATGCGGCAGTCGGAGCGATCCTTACGGTTCTGGTCCTGGAAGCGACGCGCCGTGTCTGCGGCAAAGCGCTGCCGATCCTTTCCATCATCTTTATCCTGTATGCGCTGATGGGCAGACGCGCAGGCATGATTCCGGTCAACATCCCGGGTGTCTTTCTGCACAGAGGTTACACGCTGCCCAAGCTGTTCAGCAACTTTTTCACGAACACGGAAGGGATTTACGGGTCGTCCGTAAATGTCGCGTCCACCTATATTTTCCTGTTTATCTGCTTCGGCGAATTTATGAACCGGTGCGGAATGGGGAAGTTCTTTAACGACATAGCGACGGCGCTTGCGGGGTGGTCCAAGGGCGGTCCCGCCAAAGTGGCAGTCATCGCCGCGGGGCTTCTGGGCATGATCAACGGAGCCGCGGTCGCGGTCGTGGTCACCACGGGGGCGTTTACGATCCCGCTGATGAAAAAAGAAGGCTATGACGACGAGTTCTCCGGCGCGGTCGTCGCGACCGGGTCTGTCGGCGGACAGCTGATGCCGCCCGTCATGGGAGCGGCTGCTTTCATCATGGCCGAGACATTGGGCATCAAGTACAATTACCTGCTTGTGTGCGCCATTATTCCCGCGATCATCTATTATCTCGGGATCCTCTTTCAGATTCAGCTCCGCGCGGAAAGGCTGGAAATGAAGCCGACGCCGAGAGAGGATCTGCCGAGAATCGGCCAGGTCATGAGAGAATCCGGACATCTGGCCATTCCGATCATCTTCCTCGTCTATATGCTGTTCTTCTCCGGAAAGACGGTCATTATGGCCGCGTTCTATTCCATTTTGTGCACGATCGTGGTCGCACAGCTTCGGCCCGGAACGAGAATGAGCATAGAGGATATCGTTGGCGCGATCGCCAAATCCGCCGTATCAACGGTCTCCGTTGCGATCGCATGCGCATGCGTCGGCTGCATAGTCGGGGTGTGCTCCATCACCGGCTTCGCCCTGAACCTTGCGAACGCGATCGTCATGATCGGGCAGAACAGCATTCTCTTTACGCTTATATTCTCGATGGTCACATGCATGGTCCTCGGGATGGGGCTTCCGTCCATTCCGGCCTATATCATTACGTCCACGGTCGCGGCGCCGGCCCTTGTGCAGCTCGGCATACCGGATATCGCGGCGCACATGTTCTGCTTCTATTTTGCCATGTTCGCGAACCTGACGCCTCCGGTCGCGCTTGCATCCTTCGCCGCGGCGGGCATATCCGGCGGCGACGCGATGAAAACCGGCTGGGCGTCCGTCAAACTGGCGCTTGCGGGATTCATCCTGCCCTACATGTTCGTATACAACAACTCGCTTCTTCTTCTCAGGCAGGAGCTCAACTCCGAAACGGGGAAGATGACAGCTGTCCGCACGGGCTTCGCACCGGGCGCGGCGACGGCCGTATTTGCGATCGCAGGAGTCTTCCTTCTTTCCGTAGCGGTTGAGGGCTACCTCATGAAAAAGGTCAATTTGGTCCTGAGAGCCGCTGCGATCGTCGGCGCTGTTCTGTTAATGACCTCCGCGACGCCGCTGAATCTGGCCGGTATAGCGGTGGCGGCAGTCGTTGTCGCAGTCCAGGCAAGGAAGAAGGCGATCGCGCAAAAAGAGGTCAGCTTATAGAATAAACAGATATTTTGCCACAGACATATGCTATTCAAAAATGATTATCACTTTATAAATCTGTTTTCTGAAAATTTATAATACCTGTATACCCGGGTTGCCAATAACAAGGAGGAACCGCATAAACAAGACGCTGTTCACAGACAGCGGCCATGCAAAAGGAGGTCTGCTATGTCAGATAACAGAATCATTGAGTGTATGGAGAGAGCACAGTATATACTCGGGAACCTGATGGCTGTAAAGCCTGGCGAGGAAGTGCTTATTGTAACTGATCCCCAGACGGACGAGAGAATGACG
>CADBPC010000011.1 GCA_902796425.1 uncultured Lachnospiraceae bacterium | reverse complement strand
GGAAGCGCGAGAGGTTCACGGCGCTGAGGGCACGCATTGCAGCTACGGCATTTCGCTCGATGCAGGGAATCTGCACGAGTCCGCCGACCGGATCGCAGGTAAGGCCGAGGTTGTGCTCCATCGCGATCTCCGCCGCGTACTCGATCTGGTCGATGCTCAGGCCATAGAGCTGTGCGACCGCTGCGGCGGCCATGGAGCAGGCGCTTCCGATCTCCGCCTGACAGCCGCACTCCGCACCGGAGATGCTGGCATTCGTCCGGATTACATTCCCCACAAGGCCCGCAACCGCGAGCGCATCGAGGATCTCCTCCTCGGGGAAGCCTCTGTCCTTGTGCATGTAGTAAAGGATCGAGGGCAGAACGCCGCAGCTGCCGCAGGTCGGCGCGGTCACCACCACATTTTCGGACGCATTTTCCTCACTGACCGCATACGCATAAGCCGCGATGACACGGTTCATTGCGACATCCGCGCTCTCATTGTAGCAGCGCTTGCCGTACAGATATTTTGCCTTTCTTGTCAGGTTAAGCCCGCCCGGCAGGATGCCGTCCGCATTCAGCCCGCGCTCCACCGCGTCCTGCATTGCTTTCCATACCTTCTTCAAATATTCGCGAAGCCGGTAGCCCTCAAGGATATAAATCAGCTGGATGATGCTGATGTTTTCCTGATTGCAGAGCGCCACGATCTCCGAGAAATTCTTCTGCGGGTAAACTTCCTTATCCTCCTCCGAGGACTCGTTCTCTATCTTGATCGACCCGCCGCCGATACTGAAAATCCTCACCGCCGCGATTTCCCTGCCGTCCCTGAACGCCTTGAACAGCATGGTGTTGGGATGAGGAAGATCCGCTTCCTTCGTCTTTCTGTCAAATACGACCTTTGCGCCGGGAAGGCCTTCGAGGATCGCCTTCCCCGTGCCGTGCCCTTCGCCCGTAAAGGCGAGCGACCCGAAGAGCGTCACCTCATACGAATCCGCGTCCGGATAACGGCTGCCGAAGGTCTGCGCCGCATGATACGGCCCGACCGTGTGGGAGCTCGATGGCCCGTTGCCTATTTTATAAACGCTGGTTATGCTTTTCATTTTTCCCTCTGTGCTGCATCGCGATTTGGGACGCCTGCGGCCCAAATCAGTGTAAAAATGTGGGACAGCGCCTGTTTACAATTACAGCGGCAGCTCTCCGGCCTTATCGCACAAATTATTATAAGCTATCCTCCTATGTAGGGGATAGCTTATATTCTGCAATCATTTCGTAAGTGATGATTCCGGGCGGCGCCTTACCTGCCGCGCGTGTGTCTGCGGGCAGCGGCGCCCTGAAATCAGTCGGCGGGGCTGCTGCGTCAGTCTGTCAGCCCGCGCATGTATTTATCCATATCGTCTGCGATCTGCTTTGAAACAGCGACAGCGGCAACGACTGTCTTGGCTCCGGTCACAACATCGCCGGAAGCAAATACGCCGGGCATGGTGGTTTCGCCGTTCTGGTCTGTCTCAAGATTGCCCTTTGCATTGAGATGGAGCGCACGGTCGCGGTTGACGAGTCCGTGCTGGGGAACCTGCGAGATTGCAACCATGATGCTGTCCGCGGGGACGAGCTGCTCGGTGCCCTCGATCTCGACAAACTGCTTTGGCTGTCCCTCCTGCCCCTCTTCCCGGGGAACCTCCTTAATGTCACGGAAGATGGCGCCTTCGTCCGTGATCCTCACAATTGACTTGTAATACTCAAACTGCACGCCGTCGACCTTCGCGTAGTCAAACTCGTTCTTCGCAGCATTGACTTCATCTCCGCGCACGTAGACGGTTACCTCCTTCGCACCCTTGCGGATCGCGGTTCTCGCAACGTCCATCGCGGCGTTTCCGGCACCGATGATGATGACCTTCTCGCCCAGGTCATAGACGTCCGGATTGTTAAGATAGTTGATTGCGTAGAAGACATTGCCGAAGGTCTCGCCGGGGATATTCAGCTTTCTCGGCATCCAGGCACCGGTTCCGATGAAGACGGATTTATAGCCGTCGTCGAAAAGGTCCTGTATGCTCGTCGAGCCGCCGATCGAGAAGTTCGGGCGGAACAGGATTCCCATTTCCCTCATTCTCTTGTAATAACGGTCAAGGATCGACTTCGGAAGACGGAATTCCGGAATGCCGTAGCGCAGGATTCCGCCGATCTTGTCATGGGTCTCGAATACAGTGACTTTATAGCCCTTCTTCGCCAGAAGGATTGCAATCGTAATGCCCGCGGGGCCAGCGCCGATAACGCCGGCCTTCATGCCGTTCCATTCGGGCACGCTCAGATCCAGACGCTCGAAGCAGGAATCGGAGATATAGTTTTCAATAGAAGAGAAATGTACCGGTTCACCCTTGATGCCGCGCACACAGTGGCCCTCGCACTGCTGCTCGTGATTGCAGACCATCGAGCACACCACCGACAGCGGATTGTTGTCGAAAAGGACCTGCGCCGCCTCCATCATGCGGTTCTCTTTAAAGAGCCTTATTACCTCCGGAATGTTCGTATGAATAGGACATCCGTTCTCCCTGCACATCGGCTTTTTGCACTGCAGACATCTGTTCGCTTCATCAATTACATGTACCGCCATAACTCCCCCTCTGTACTTTCTCCATGAATTTCCGGTCCTTGGATGTAACCTTCCCGGCCTGCCAGGGTCCTTGTCCTAACCCGGCAAGCGTGTCTCCCGGCCTGCCGGATAGTGTTTAATCTATAATAATGTAAGCGCTTACATAGGTGGTTTGTCAATTATTCTTTTACCAAAATCCGACAAGATAATATGACGACATAAAGATTATCGGACGCAATGCCCTCCAATGGGTATTTGCGTCCGATGATGGAGAGTTCACTGAACCATATCATGTATCGGCAAAGTAAAGTTAAGCCGCACGACAGTTAATCTGCCGTGCGGCTTTTGCCTGACACCATCTGACTATCCGATTCTCTTCACATAAACTCTGGAAGGTTCGCCGTTTATATCGTTCATCATCGTTAAAAACTCGCACCCATACTTTTCATACAGTCCGATATGGCCTGTTGAAATATATACTTCGGAATGCCCCTCCGCCCCGGCAATTCGTTCCACCTCTTCAAACAGCTTCCCGACATAGTGATGGCCTCTGTGTTCGGGATATGTGTAAACAAATCCCATCCATGGCGTAAGCTCTGTCGGCTGAATATCATCCTTTCTGGCATAGGTGCAATATGAAATCAGCTCATCTCCTTCTGTCAAAAGCAGCACTTTAGAACCTTCCCCGATAAAGTCAAAAACAGTCCCCCTGCTGAGCATGTCATACAGAAATGCACCTGCGCCCCAGTCACTGCGCCCAATTGCTTCAAGCCAGTGCTCCTGTTCGCTGCTGTCAAAATAATTGATTACCTGCATATTTGCCCTCTGTCAAATTGACTGTTCCGGCTTTTCCGGACTTTCTGAAAATACAATGGATTTGCTATACTGATTTCAGCACACAGAAAGGAGGCCGGGCAGTGCTGATCACTCTTGCTGAGTATACAGAGAATCCCCAAAAATATCTGAAGCTGTCAGCATCTGAGGATGTCTATATAACCCAGCGCGGGCAGATCATCGCCAGGCTGAAGAAGAAGCCTGCCGATTCCTCCGGAAAGAAACGCCCCCGCGGCGCGGGTATTGCCGCGGATATTACAGCCGCCATAAAAGCGCGTATCAGAGCAGGAAAATAAGCGGGCATCCGATCAGGTATTGCATTTATTTCAGTATCCGGTAGATCTCAAAGACCTCCCTGTTAGGCCCCTCCACTTTAAAGAAGCGGATTCCGTTATCCCAGTACGGGAGCTGTCGGTTATACCGGTGGCTGTAAAGGCAGCTGGTCCGAAAACTGTCTTAGTCTCTGCTGAAGAGGTCTCTTGTGTAGACCTTGTCCTTAATCTCTTCTGAAAAGATCCCTGGTATAGACCTTGTCCTCGACGTCATCGAGGACGGCATCGTAGCGGTTTGCGATGATGGCGTCGCAGCTTCTCTTGAAGCGCTCGATGTCATTGACGACAAGTGAGCCAAAGAAGGTAGAGCCGTCGGGAAGTGTGGGCTCGTAGATGATGACGGTCGCGCCCTTTGCCTTGATTCTCTTCATGACGCCCTGGATGCTGCTCTGGCGGAAATTGTCGCTGTTGGCCTTCATGGTCAGGCGGTATACGCCGACCGTGATCGGGCGCTCCTTCTCGGCATTCCACATGGAATTGGCCGTGTAATAGCCCGCGCGCTCCAGGACTCTGTCCGCGATGAAGTCCTTTCTCGTCCGGTTGCTCTGAACGATTGCCTCGATCAGGTTCTCCGGAACGTCCTGATAATTGGCCAGGAGCTGCTTCGTGTCCTTGGGGAGGCAATAACCGCCGTAGCCAAACGACGGGTTGTTATAGTGCGTGCCGATTCGCGGATCCAGGCAGACGCCGTCGATGATGTTCTTCGTATCCAGGCCCTTGACCTCGGCATAGGTATCCAGCTCGTTGAAGAAGGACACCCTGAGGGCGAGGTAGGTATTGGCAAATAGCTTGACCGCCTCCGCCTCCGTAAAGTCCATAAACAGAGTCTCGACATCCTTTTTCTCTGCGCCTTCCTGAAGGAGGCCTGCAAATACCTCCGCCTTTTCCCTGCTCTTTTCATCGCAGCCGACGATAATGCGCGACGGATAAAGGTTGTCATAGAGGGCCTTGGACTCTCTTAAGAACTCCGGGCTGAACAGGATGCGGTCCGTATCGAACTTCTCGCGCACCCTCCTTGTATAACCGACAGGGATCGTGGATTTGATCACCATCATCGCCGTTTCGGAGGACTTCAGCACAAGGTCAATCACCGTCTCGACAGCAGAAGTGTCGAAGAAGTTCTTCTGCGGATCGTAGTTTGTCGGCGCCGCAATAATCACGAAATCCGCATCCGCGTAAGCACCGGCGGCATCCGTCGTCGCGTGCAGATCCAGTCCTCTCTCTTCATGCTCCTTCAGGAAGTTCTCGATATAGTCATCCTGAATCGGGCTCTCCCAGCGGTTAATCTTCTCCACCTTCTCCGGCACGATATCGACCGCCGTGACATGATTGTGCTGGCTTAAAAGCACCGCCAGGCTGAGTCCCACATATCCGGTTCCTGCTACTGCAATATTCATGATATTTTTTCTTCCTTTCTCTTCTCTTTCACTGACAGCTTATGCAATGTGCTGCCGGATCCCGATTCACGCCTCCGGCATATACCGGCCTGCGCGGCAGACCGCGCCACAGACTGCATTACAGGCTGACGCCGTCCGCAGAATCGCACAGCGCGCCGAGGTATTTCCCCTCTAAGTTCGGATACTCTTTAAGATATTTCTCCTCGACAGAGGCCATAATGTCCTGTGCCTTCGCCGGGTCAACCAGCGCCATGCAGCACCCCTTGAAGCCCGCGCCGGAGAAGCGTCCGCCGTAGATTCCGTCGGTCTCGGTCATGATGTTGTACAGAGAAATCAGTTCAGGGCAGCCGCACTCATAGTTCTCGATGCTGCTCCTGCCGCTCTCGAATACAAGCTTTCCATAAGTGTCGAGGTCTCCTGCCTCCCAGGCCTTCGCGCCCTCCTCGGCTCTCTTATATTCGCCGAAATAGTGCGCCGCTCTTTTGCGGAAATTGTCAGGCAGCCGGTCCTTGTACTGTTCAAATGCTTCCGGCGGCACGTTGCGAAGCCTCGTATCCGCAAACTTCCCGTATTCCATTCCGGCGTAAGCGAGCAGGTTGTAGGCTGCCGCCTTGCACTCGTCCTGCCTCAGGTTGTACGCGGAGGTGGCAAGGCTTCTCTCCAGACCGCTGAAAAATACTGCAATCTTAAAGTCCTTCATCGCGGGATTTTTCGGAATCAGGCGATAGCTGTCATCGGCACAGTCAAGGTAAAGAAGCTGATCCTTCCTGCACAGGACCTCACAGCTCTGGTCCAGCTTGCCGCAGTTTACGCCGACATATTTGTTTTCAGCCGCCTTGGCCATCATGATTGTGTCCCAGGGCTCAAGACTGATCCGATTGACCGCAGCGAGCGCCGACATAAACGCAATGATAACCGCCGCGCTGCTGCTGAGTCCTCCGATCGGGAGCGTTCCTTCGATGACCGCAGATATACCGTAGCGAAGAGGATATTTCTCGAGGAGCTGCTTTGCGGCACCGCGCATGTGGTCCGCCCAGTCGCCGACCTTCTCGTCCGGAATGCTGTTCACATGGAACTGCGCGCGCTTGGGAAAATTCAGGCTCTGAAGCTCGATAACGCCGTTTTCCTTCCTGCTGTAAGCAATGTGGATTCCCTTGTCGATCGCCAGTCCGTTGATCTTTCCATACTGATGGTCAATGTGCGCGCCGAGCGGCGAAATCCGGTACGGGCAGAAGGCTACCCCTTCGGGAGCCTTTTTATAGGTTTCATAATAGACCTCTTCACATCTCATACTTTACCTGCTTTCAATATATATAAGACCGATTTCTGCTTTCTTTCTGTCCTGATCCCGGATGTCCTTTATTTTGCGCATCCTGATCCCGGATGCTGCACTTTCTATTATATAGTCCCCTGTCCACTCCCTCGTCATACGGCCCGTGTCCGGTCGTAATCGATACGCAGTTAAGATACAGTTATACACGATCGGAGCTGTAACAATCCCGGGGGATTCGAACCCCGTGCCTGCTCTGTCAGCACAACCATAGTGCAGCTTAGGCAGCTGCCGCCTGACACGCGCATCCGCATGACTACCGACTGATTATTGCTCATACTGTTTTACCAGCCGGCTCTGCCGGCTGACTGCCTTCTGATCAGCTTCGTCTGCCCACTGATTATTGCTCGATCAGCTTCGTCTTCCAGTTTGTCTCCTGCAGGAGATTATCAAGCTCGCGGACCTCTTTTGCAATCTTATCCGCAGTCTTCTGGAGATCACCAGCCTTCAGCAGGGCCTTCACCTTGATCTCCGTTCCCCTCGCCCGGCTTGTGCTCTGCCCCGCAGTATAGACCAGATCACGGTAGGCTGAAAGCTTGATCATCAGCGCATCCTTCCTGGCAATCATCGCTGTCAGCGTCATACTGCCGACCTTCGTGCGGCAGTTTGTCAGGTTGATAGCTGCCATCAGCTCCTCCAGGCGAGAAAGCGCCGCATTCAGCTCCTCCAGAAGCTCCGCCGGATCCTCCGCAGGCTCCTCACCCTCCTGGACAAGAACCACGTTGCCAAGTCTCCTGCGAAGCTCCTCAATCTTCCTGTTTAAATCTGCTCTTTCCTGCAATGCTTCCGCAAGCTTCATAGTCTTTCTCCCTATTAAGGTTTCAATTATTTAATCATACACAAAATCCGAAGACGCCCCGGGCGTAAGCTCGGCATTGTCCAGTATATCCTGCATTTCACTGATTGCCGGAAAATAATTGTCCGGGAATGCGTTGTCTCCTCTTGCCTGAATGGATGTTCCGTCTGTCAGTGTGATCTCGAGCCAGAAGCCCTCGCCGTCAAACACGTAGTCCGTCGACTCATCAAACCCGTCCCATGAGGCGACATCATACTCATCAATTACCTTCATCAGGGCATCAACCGCTTCCGTATCTATAAACTGCTCATCTTCATCATTCACTGATACATGATAGCCGTCCTGCCAGTGGCTGAGATTGTAGGAATTATAAAACATAGAGCCGTTCCGATACAGGAACATGGTGGATATCTTCCGCACGCTCTCCAGTGTTACGCCAAGCTTTTCATCGACAGTTGCAGTGTACATCGAGTCATCATTCTCCATAATCGGAGACCGGCCGTACACTGCCACCGAGGTCGTACCGGGCTTCAGGCCGGTAAACGTGAAAACTTGTCTGTAAGGTGATCCGTCCTCAAGTTCATCACGCTTCCCATAATCGCGCACCGACTCACAGGAGAGAATGGAAGGATCTTCAATCTCAACGCTGTATTCATGTCCGCCTCCGTCAAAGGAGGAAAAATAAAGCACAGCGCTCCCCTGCTCCTCAGCGCCGGACACGTCCTCTCCGGCAGGCTTCGCTGTTTCAGTATTCGCGGCATCCCCCGATGCAGTTTCGGGTTTTGCCGCTTCGGTTCCGGCACCGCCGGCCGGCACTGCATCCGGCCTTGCGGCTTCAATATTCGGTACTGAGGCGCAGCCTGCAAGAAGCAGAGCTGCAAGGAGTGCAGGTATCAGACACTTCATAATTCATAGTCCTCCTCTTTCTAGTTCTCCTTGAAACCATGCGCCGCTTTCATTCTGCCCGGAAACTTCTTCGGAACTCCCGCAGGCCATCCATAAGCCTCCCTTACAGGCTGTCTATAATATCATCCCGAAGAGTATGCATCCGTTCCATAAGGAGTTCTTCCTCGGCGAAGAGCCTGTCATGGATCTGCTGCTGGCGCTGCTGGATCCGCTGCTGGAATTCGCGGATCTTCTGCTGAGGCTCGGCAAGCTGCTGCCTGGCAAACTGCTGCGGGTCTTCAAGGAACTGCTGCTGGAGTTCCCGCAGCTGCTGTTTCTGGTCCCTGAAATCCTGTTTGATATCCTCCTGCAGGCCCCACAGGTCACCGAGGATCCCCATCAGCTCGCCCTGTGAGCGTACGAATTCATTCATGGGGCGGTGTCTTCGTTTATACTCGCCGCTCCGGAATTTATCCAGCACGATTTCGTATCTCTCTGACGCCTTTTTGACCGCATCTTCCCAGGAGATATACAGCTCGTTCTGCGCGTTCTCGCCTGCCTGCTTCATGGCTGCCGGATTCATGCATAATTCCTTCAGCTTCGCCGCCATCGAATCCGCGTTTTCTTCGATCAGGAAGCCGTTTCGCCAGTCGGCGACGCCTTCCGCCGCGCAGCTCCCCTCGATGAGAATGGATGCTGTCGCGCAGGCGGCGGCCTCCCGTACAACCAGTCCGTTTGTATCAAATGTGGAGGGGAAAAGGAAAAGATCGGCTCTGCTGTACCATGCGCGGAGCGCCTCCCTGTCATGTATGGGGCCGGTATAAATACAGCAGGAATCCAGTCCGGAGGCAGTCACGTACTCCCTGACTTCCTGTTCATCTCCCCCGCCACCGACAAAAACCATACGGAAAGGAATGCCGGATTCCCGGAGCGCTGCCAGCGCATCGATGATAATGCGAAGACCCTTGTACCACATCATGCGGCCCACAAAGAGAAAGACCGGAACGCCATCCGGCAGGTCATACTGCTTCGTCACCTCACGGACGATGTCCTCTGCCACCGCTCCCTTTGGAAGATCGACGCCGTTTTCCATGACAATCGTGCTGCCCTCATAGCCAAGTGAGTGCAGATTATCGCCGGCGCCCCTGCTGACCGTCCAGATCTCATCACATGCATTCACGTTCTGCAAAAGAGCCTTGATCGCGCCTTCCTGCAAAAGCTTTCCGTGGATAACGTTTTTAATGTCTATGTCGTATTTCGTGTGCCAGGTCAGAATGAGCGGCACATTCATGGATTCCCGCAGCTGCCACGCAAGAATCGCAGACGCCGTGGGGCAGTGGAGATGCAGAAGATCAACATAATTCTGCTGGACCTTGTAGGCTATATCCGGTGAAAAAGGGACGCCCGCGACATAGCCGACGAGCTTTCTCGTATCGATGCTCGGATATCTGAGGACAGGAAACGGGTAAACACTGTCGTCCGCGTTCTCAACTTCGGGCGTTACGACGATCGCATGACCATAATTTTTTTCTATATTCACCGCATAGTTCAGGACAGCGTTCGAGACGCCGTCGATCACCGGCGGGAAAGAATCATTCAGTAGACAAATTGTGCGGCTTGGCATGCTGCTCCTTTAAAGCGGATGGGCCGGGCGGCGCCGTCCATCCGATACAATGCGTACATAAAGACAATGGGCCGGAACCTGTATCAGTCAGGATTCCAACCCATCTGTATGGGCAGCACAGGCGGCGTAACCGCAGCCCTGCTGCTATCTTTTGCATTGCCCTCTTTTCTCATTGCGCGGCTTACTGCCGGCGTCCGGCAGTCCCGGTTTTTGGAACCCCCGGTTCTCAGAACCCGGTTCTCGAACCCCGGCTCCCGAACCCCGGAATCCCGAAATCTTATTTCAGGAATTCGAGGATCTCGTCTACGCTCTTGCTGCTCGCCTCAACTGCCGCCATGATGGCAGCTTTGCTGGCCTCTGCCTTCTTCTTTGCCTCAGCCTTGAGAGCAGCGTCGCGCTCCTTCACAAGCTTTTTCAGCTCAGCCTTTTTAGCCTTCTGCTCCTCCGAGAGCCTCTTGATTTCCGCCTCGACTGCTTCAATCTGGCGGCTGATCTCCTCTGCGGTAACCGGTGCGATACCTGCTGCTATGGTTTTCTTATTCTTGGATCCCTTTGGTCTGGACATAGCTTTTTCTCCCTGTATAAATATGATTTCTACATATATTATTACGCTTGCTAACTATTTCACAATACCATTTACTACGGTCAAGTTCAAGGCAGTTTCTTCTGATTTTTCTGACTTTTCGCCGTGAAAACAGGTCTCCTGTCGGCAGCCCCGCGCAATGGTATTTCATCAATTCACTGCCTGCCCTCTTCCAGCAGATCATATAACGCATCCTGCGACAGAACGCCGCGTTTCAGATCCGGGGGAAGGTCTCCCCGTTCATCGGCTTCGTAATCCTCGCGCCACTCGCCGGAAGTATAGTAGGCATCCAGGAGCCGGAGCTTCTCGGGGTCATGAGAGGCAGCAGCTTCATCAAACAGCCGCTCATATTTCTCCACACGCTCTATCAGGCTCAGAAGGTAGAAACGCTTATATGTTTTCCCATTGCGCTCGACTGTCTCATTCCACATGGATGCCGGACGTACCCACAGGCCTCCGTCTCCGTAAAGAGCGCGATACACAACCATCGGCTCTTCTGTCTCGCTGTGTTTCGCGATCCCGATTACTTCATATTCATTTCCCTTAAAGTGGCGATAGCGAACAGGAGGGATTGATTTTACAGCTTCTTCGTAGGTCATAGTTTTCTTACTCCCTGCCTTCTACCCATGTAACAGGATTTCCCGTTCTCTCCAGCGGGGTCCTGACCGGCTTTCCGTCAATCCCGTAACCGAGGATGAGGCCCCCGGTGATGGTCTCGTCCTTTCCAAGGCCAAGGCCTTCCATATAGGTGTGCACGGTCTCGTTCTCATCCAGCCAGTGAAGCTGGTTGATCCAGCAGGAACCGAGGTCCAGCGCATTTGCCGCGATCATCATGTTTTCCAGCGCGCAGGCACTGTCGGCAATGGCATTGCCATAGCCCTTCCTGTTGGCTGTCACAATCAGGACGGGCGCTCCGTAGTGGAAAACATAGCCTCCCTTTTTCGACGCGTTTACGGAATTGCGAAGAGAGACATACACGTCCGGGCCGACCTCCATGGCAGCGAACGCATCCTGTACGATGGCCGCCAGCTCCGAGAGGACCTTCTTATCGGTGATCACAATCATGTGCGTTCCCTGACTGTTGGAACCGCTCGGCGCGCAGCGCCCCGCTTCAATTACCTGCTCAATCACCTCCCGCGCCGGCACCTCCGGCTTCATCCTCCGGGTGCTTCTCCTCGTCAGAATCGCTTCCATAGCCTGCATTGTTTCCATAATAATTATCTACCTCCTGAAAATTCCGGAGCAAAACCGTTTGCTGCCCCTCAATTGCCGGAGTCAATCCGTTAACTGCATCAAAAGCAAATCTCTTCCAAACCTGCGTCATAGAACGCGAGCGCCTTCTGCCTGTAATACTGAATTGCCTGCTCGGACAGAAGGCCGGGGATAAAGGGAACGGCCAGAAGGACTCTCGTGCAGGCAATTCCCTCGATCTGTCTCTGCGCCCGGGCAATCACGGCTTCATCGTCCGTATCCAGATAAGCGCTGATAAACGCCTTCCAGATCTGCGCAATTTCCTCATCCGTAAAACTCTTGTCAGAGTGTTATTTTCCAGTTCTATCTTCATAATAGTCTGCTTCCCTGCCTGTTCTCTGTGTCAGTTTGCCTGTTCCTTCTGTCAGTTTTCAGGCTCCCCCATCAGCTTGCCTGTTCCCGCTGTCAGTTTGCCTGTTCCCGCTTCTGCCCGTTCACAAGCACGACATTCATGGTCTCGACCTCAATCTTCTGCCAGACACCCTCGGCCACATAAGGTTCATTTGCAAGATATTCGTCCAGGCCTGCCCGGTTCTCAAACTCCATAACCAGTGCAGAGCCCTTCATCTTGCCCTCTTCATCCAGAAGACCGCCCGCACAGATGACCTTCCTGCCCAGAGCCTTCATCCCCTCCAGGTGCCTTGGCCGCACCTCCATCCGCTTTTCCAGCATTCCTTCTCCGTCATAAGCCTTTACCAAAAACTGCATTTTCGTTTCCTCCTACTACTATGTATTTACTTGCTCTCTCCTGACGCTCAAGAGCGGGGAAAACATTATGATGATGAACAGCTCAGCAATCTTATAAATCTGCGGCAGGGTAATCATCTCATTGCCTCCGGCGAGCAATAGACTATCCGTGAAGTCCGGATATTCTTCCTTACAGAGACCTGCGCCCTTCATGGGCCTGACCGGAGCTCACCTGTACTCGCAGTCTTCCAGATGGTCGTTCACAATGCCGACGGACTGAAGAAATGAATATGTAATCACCGGACCGACAAAGCTGATGCCGCGCCGCTTCATGTCTTTGCTCATTGCAATCGAAACACCTGAAACTGTCGGCACTTGTGCCGGGGTCTTCCAATGGCCGTCGATCGGCTGATCATATTCTCCGCCCGTAAAGCTCCACAGATACGCGTCGAAGGAACCGAATTCCTTCCGGATCTCCTGCACAGCCTGTGCGTTCTTCCGGACACTGTATATCTTGCTCTTATTCCTGATAATACCGGGATTTGAGCGCTGCGCCTCCAGCTCTTCATCGGTCATCGCAGCGCAGGCTTCGATCCTGAAATCATGGAAAGCGGCGCGGTATGCGTCCTTTTTATGCATGATAATCTGCCAGGACAGACCGACACTCGCTCCTTCCAGACACAGCATCATGAACTGGAAATCATCGTCATGATTGACCTTGCACCACTCGTGATCGTGATAATCTTCCAGGATCGGATCCCCCTCCGACCAGGCCCTGCATTCACTCACCGTCCCACTCCTCCTCCCGCTCGATCCGGTCCAGACGATAGAATCGCTTATATGTATGCCGGGAAGCAGTACATAGGCCAACTGATCCGGATGGGCTATCGTTATCGGTATAGTTCTATACCATCAATCAGAGTATAATCTGTTTTTTTCTCAACATCAAAGCCTCCGGAGCAGTCAAATTCACCATTTGATTTGTTTACAGAGTCGTCATACCAATAGGCGCCTAAGTCCTCAATATCCGGATTTTTTCCCTGTACAGCCATCCTGTGGAAATATTGCAGGGTGATTCCTTCAAATCTTCTGCTGATGAACTGCTCAAGAGTTTTCTCAATGTTCCTGTCGCCAATGTCATATTTACTGATTTTCTCTCTCTTTCTTGGTTTTATATCACCATGGTGATATAATCAAGTTGAGGGGAGGAATGCCGCATGGAAAAATCGGTCACTGTCTATCATGGCTCAACACATATTGTGGAGACGCCTTCCTACGGCCTCGGCAGAAAGAACAACGATTTCGGTCCCGGCTTCTACTGCACCGAGAGCATCGACCTTGCAAAAGAATGGGCTGTCTCCTCGCTGAGTGACGGGTTTGCAAACCGCTATACGTTAGACACAGAATATCTGAATATCCTGAACCTGAACAGTCCCGAATACACGATTCTGAATTGGATGGCTGTCCTTGTGGATCATCGCCTGTTCAGCATTAGAACTCCTGTCGCAAGAAGAGCAAAACAATACCTGATCGAACACTTCGGCGTCAACGTAAACGCTTATGATCTGATCACCGGGTACAGGGCAGACGATTCCTATTTCGACTACGCGGAAGCTTTCCTCAATAACGCAATCACCGTCGAACAGCTATCCCATGCCATGCGGCTTGGGAAGCTCGGTGAGCAGATTGTAATCAAGTCAAAATTCGGTTTTTCAAAGATCAAATACGAAGGCTTTGAAAAAGCGGCGAAGGACACATACTATGTCCTTCGCAAAGCCCGAAACTATGGAGCCAATCAAACGTATCAGAACATACTGGAGGAAGAAACCGACGGCCTGTATATCCAGGATATTATCAGAGGAGGCATTTCAAATGACGACCCGCGCATACCAAGAAATATACCTGAGTAGAGCGCAGGCTGCGCTTGGTGACGCTTTTGATTACGCAGTCAACGTCTGCCGCATTCCCGGCGCTGATTTCGTAAAGCTCTTTACGGTAAGTTCCGTCAGTAAACGGATGGAAAACGGTGAGCCTGCAATTCTTGTGGGAAAAAGCGGGGTCGAAATAGCCGCTGATGTGATTTTTGAGACGACCGGCAAACAGCCCGAAGCCGAACCGCAGGAGCGTTTCGGGTGCTCACGGGAGTACTGGATCGGCTGGGCAATATGCTATTATCAGTGGTTTTCCGCAAGAACCTACAGCGACATTTTCGATGTCCTCTCCTACGAAGATCTTGTGAATATGTACTATACACTTCATGAAGCAGACATTTCCAAATTCGCAGATATCATTGATGAAAAGATACGGGAACACTTCAAAGACACCAATCTGAAGCGTATCCGCAGCATTTATGGCTGCACACAGGCTGAACTTGCAAAACACTCAGGTGTAACACTTCGATCAATCCAGATGTACGAACAGCGGAATAAAGACATCAACAAGGCAAGTGCTGATACCCTCTATCGCATCTCCAAAGTTCTCGGATGCAGTATGGAAAGCCTGCTGGAAAAATAGCAGCTATACGCCGATTATCAATTATCGCCAGGCTGACAAATTAAGATAATTATTTCCGGAGCTTAAACATAGCTCCGGGGATATGGCAATATCCTCCCGGGTTCTTTTCGAGATACTTCTGGTGGTATTCCTCGGCGCTGTAGAAATTCTGCAGTGCCCCGACCTCAACGGCCAGCTTTGCACCCGCCTTCTCTTCCTGCTCCCTGCAGACAGCTTCAATTTCCTTCAGCTGGCTCTCATCCGTATAATAGATGCCGGTCCTGTACTGGATCCCTTTATCATTGCCTTGTTTGTTGACCGACAGCGGATCAATCACCATGAAGTAATAGCCCAAAAGAGCGGTCAGGGAAATAACGGCAGGGTCATAGTCGATCTTTACTGTCTCCGCGTGTCCGCTGCTGTTGCACACATCCTGATAGCTCGGCGCTTTGTCCGGGCCGTTTGCATAACCAACCTCTGTAGAAATCACTCCGTCAAACTGATCAAAGAATTTCTGTACGCCCCAAAAACATCCGCCGGCCAGATATATCGTGCTCATACTGTTAACCTCCAATTAAATCTGCTGTTTAAACTTCAACAACCGCATTTTCTAATATATTACTTCTTTCCCATCGGTGTACCGACCTCGATCAGATTCCCGTCAGGATCATAGAAGCGCACCACCTGCTGCCCCCAGCTGTGCGTCATAAGCCGGTTGACATACTGCACTTCCGGATAGTACTTCTCCAGCTTTTCAACAAAGGATTCTATATCGGCCTCTTCGAAAAACAGCTCACAGGCATTGTTCCGGGGAAGGATATCCTGCCCCAGAAAATCACTCCATATCTTCTCATCCTGCAGGACAAGTCCTTCGGTCAGAATCATATTCCCATCATTGTCCAGAATCATGTCGAGACCGAACAGATCATGGTAGAACCGCCTGGACCGCTCGATATCCTTTACTACGATTAATACATTCTTCAGCTTCATTGGTTTGACCTCGCACGCCGAACATGCGCCACATCTTTCCGCTTACTCTGATATTTCATTGATTCTTAAGAGTATCTCTCAAAAAAAGCAACATTTTTGCCGGTCGGATGGCAGGCAATGCATTGTTTTCATTCTAACTCAATCGCCATAATACACCGCAATAGGGTGTATCACGCATAGATCGCTTTCTGCTGAGGGGAGTATCTGCCGGAGGGCTTCGTTGACTGTGAATTGTAAAGAAACAAAAATTTTATTAGGATCTAACGGTTCAGTGCTTTCGCCAATGATATTTGTTACCATTCCGACACACGTCATTTCTCCACCATACTTGAAGCCCAAGTTGGATGGATCTATTCTAAAATAATTATTATCTAACGGGATTAGATAGCCGTCGTTTGATATCAGCATTCTTGAATACGGAATTAAAGAACGAAAAGCATGTATAATTGAAGCGATATCATCATATTGCTTGTTACTTATACCAATTGCTTTGTTCAATTCACTCTTGATTCTGTTGCTCGCTTTTCGTAGTTGTTCCCGGCTTAAGTTAGAAGATATTTGATTGGCGTTCGCTTCAAGCTTTTCTGCAGATGATTTCTTTATGAGATCAATAACTCCACCTTTTTGGAAGAGACCTTCTAAATAGTCAAAATCGACATAATCAAATACTCGCTTTATTTCCAGATAATTTCCCTCTTCATCCTTATCATAATCTCCAAGCTTTACAATATCATAGACATAGATTTGATGTCTGCTGTTCACTTCCCAAGCCTTCAGATAACACTGTGGAACGTAATGCTGTTTTTTTGTCTTTTCTCCCATATGTATATAAGTGTTCTCTAAATCTCCAGTTTTAGCCCTGGACTATGGAGTGTTTTACCTCTTGGGTTGCCGCCTCTTCCTTCTCTACATCATCATCAAAATTTACAATGTTAATATAAAAATGGATTCCTGTTTTCTTCTGCAAATTAATCCTCCTCGATTAGTCAATAAAGTATTTTCGCGACTCCTCCGGCAGGTATTTTGCCAGTTCCTCTACCAGTTCGTACACCTTGGTTCCCGGTGCTATATCTGTCGGAGAAAAGTCCTTATGTTCTTTGATAATCCTCTTGGCATATCTGACTGCCAGTTTTGGGTTTCCGTGCGTCATCAGGATATCGAACGTATCAGCGGCGTTTTTCTTATACTTGCCCAACCCCAGCTGAGCATATCTTTCATTGAGAAAGCGTATATATTCCGTCCGATGATTGTTCGACGTGTAGTAAGCAAAATGCAGCATGAACCAGAACTCTATGCATTCGTTACTCCATGCTGC
>CADBPC010000010.1 GCA_902796425.1 uncultured Lachnospiraceae bacterium | reverse complement strand
ATATTAAAAGGAGATATGGCGGTGGTCGGCCCCCGCCCTTTGTTGGTCAGATATCTTGACCGCTACACACCTCACCAGGCGAGGAGGCACGAAGTGCGTCCCGGTTTCACGGGGCTGGCACAGGTCCATGGCCGGAATTCTATTTCATGGGAAGAAAAATTTGACTGGGACGTGAAATATGTTGACCATATTACATTCCTGGGTGATTGGAAAATTATCTTTGCGACTATAAAGACTGTTCTTAAGAGAGATGGAATCAGCGCAGCTGGAGAGGCTACGATGGAAGAGTTTATGGGAACGGAGAGCAAATAATGCGAATTTTGTTTACAGGCGTTGGCAGGCGAATAGAGCTGCTGCAGGCATTCCGTAATGCCGCACTGGTACTGAATAAAGATCTGAAGATATATGGCGCAGATATGGCAGGAACTGCCCCGGCACTCGCGTATTGTGACTTCACGAGAAAAGTCGTGACGATGAAGGACCCCGGATACATAGAAGGCCTGCTGTCTATCTGTGCAGATGATCAGATTGATCTGATAATCCCTACCATAGATACGGACCTGCTGATCCTCAGTGAGAATAAGGATAAGTTTGAGAGAATCGGCACGAAAGTGATGATCAGTGAGCCCGATAAGATACGGATCTGCAGGGATAAGAACAATACGAGCCGGTTCTTCGTGGATTGCGGCTTTCACACACCGGTGCCCGTCAACGATCGGAAGGAATATAAGAGCGGCTATCCCGCTTTTATTAAGCCGAAGGACGGCAGCAGCTCTATTAAGGCGTTCAAGGTCGAAAATGAGGAAGAGCTGGAGGTCTATTCCGCCCAGATAGAAGACTACATAGTGCAGCCGTTTGTGAGCGGCCATGAGTACACTATTGATATTTTCTGTGATTGGGATGGCAGGCCGATCTCCATTGTCCCCCGCGAGAGACTCCAAGTCAGAGCCGGAGAAGTTCTCAAGACCAGGATAGACCTTGATCCTGTGATGATCGAAGAGTGCGAAAAATTGTGCGCGGCATTCAGACCTTGCGGCCCTATGGCGGTGCAGCTGATCAGAGACGCCGACGGTATCGATTGGTTCATTGAGATCAATCCCCGTTTCGGCGGCGGAGCACCTTTATCTATGAAGGCAGGAGCCAGAAGCGCAGAAACAATTCTGAAAATTCTTGATGGCGAGGAACCCGGAGAGTATCAGGTCGCTGACGGGGCGATTTACAGCCGTTTTGACCAGTCTGTATGCATTGACGAAGGAAAAAAGACGCAGGTCAAGGGCGTTATCTTTGATCTGGATGATACGCTCTACTCAGAGAAAGAGTATGTAAGGTCAGGTTATAAGGCCGTCAGTGATTATCTCGGCGGCGGATACGAGGACAGGCTGTGGAGCTTCTTTGAAGCCGGCAGACCGGCTATAGATGAGCTTCTTAAAGAAATAGGCAGGGAGGACGAGAAAGACGCCGCCCTTAATATATACCGCTTCCACAAGCCTGATATTCATCTTTATCCCGGAGCGGCCAAGGTGATAGAGGAACTGAAGAAACAGAATATAAAGGTGGGTATCATCACAGACGGAAGGCCCGAGGGTCAGCGGAACAAAATAGAGGCGCTGGGCCTGAATGTGGATGATGTCATCATAACAGACGAGCTCGGCGGCGTTCAGTTCCGCAAGCCCTGTGATATCGCGTTCCGAATTATGCTGACAAAGTGGAGATTGAACCCGGCAGATGCAGTTTACGTCGGAGATAATCCCGTGAAGGATTTTCAGGCTCCGCAGCAACTGGGGATGAAGAGTCTTTGGCTCAAGAATGAAGACGGACTGTATTCAGGCGCGGCCGGCATCGACAGACCGATGATCTCTTCATTGGACGATCTGTCCTCGATAATCTGATTAAGGAAGTGACCTGTATGAATGAGATTCAAAAAATCCAATACGACATGCTTATTGAACTGGATCAAGTCTGCAGAAAGCATGGACTGACCTATTATCTTGCGTACGGCACCTGCCTGGGAGCTGTCAGGGATAAAGGTTTTATTCCGTGGGACCATGACGTCGATGTACTTATGCCCTTTCAGGATTCGGTAGAACTTGAAAAATACCAGGATGAATTCAGTGATATTTTTTTTATTTCCAGTCGGAGGACTGATAAGGCAAATAAATCTATAAAATCAATGATCGTCGACACGAGTGTAAAGTGCAGAGTAAGTAAGAACGGCGTTGTTGTCAAAGATGACGGCAAGCTTGCATTGGACATATATCCATTTTACAACTGTCCGAAGTCTAAGACAGGATTGCTTTTCAATATCTGGCGGTCTCATATCCTGAAAATGCTTGTCGGCGGAGCTCCTGCAAACCACGGAAACGCGGCGAAGCTGTTAGCAAAGGGTGTTCTCGCGTTCTATCCGGGAAAAAGAAAAGAAAAAGAGATCGAAAAACTCCAAAAACAGTTATGCTACACAGGACCATCTGATGAAATTGCGGATTATTACGGATTAGATGTTAAAGCGTGCAGCGCGATAACATATAACAAGGAATGGTTTGGAACACCCAAGGAGATCCTGTTCGAAGACAGGATGTTCTACGCGCCCGCCAATGCACATGCGTATTTGACGAAAAGATACGGGGATTATATGACGCCTGTATCTAAAAAAGAGCGGGATAACGAAATGAGACTTGAATTGATCAAAGAGAGAGATTGAGGT
>CADBPC010000009.1 GCA_902796425.1 uncultured Lachnospiraceae bacterium | reverse complement strand
CCGGGGCCGGAGAGGACGTTGAGTCCCTTCTTTGTGACAGGCTGTGCGTAGGAGAGGACATCGACGATCTGCGCGCTGCCGCCCTTCTGGACGCATCCGCAGGACTTGTCCTCCAGGGTTGTGATACCGCCTGCCTTATTGCCGGGGCTCGGGTTCTCGTAGACAACCTGGCCGTGGTCGGTAAAGTATTTCTTGAAGTCGTTGACCATCTTTACGGCCTTGTCGAAGACCTGCTCATTCTCGCACCTGGAGAACAGGATATTCTCCGCGCCGAACATTTCCGGAACTTCCGTAAGGACAGTGGAGCCGCCAAGAGCGATCAGTCTGTCGGAGAAACGCCCGACCGTGGGATTGGCAGTGATGCCGGACAGGCCGTCCGACCCGCCGCACTTCATGCCGACGACAAGCTCGCTTGCGGGGATCTCTTCGCGCTTAAACTGACCGGCGTATTCCGCAAGCTCCTTTAAGAGTGCGCTTCCGGCTTCGATCTCATCCTCAACCTCCTGGCAGATCAGGAATTTGACCCTGTCGGGATCATACTCGCCGAGCTCTTCCTTGAACATGTCGAGAACAAGATTCTCGCATCCGAGTCCCAGGCAGAGGACGCCGCCCGCGTTCGGGTGACGGACAAGGGCAGTGAGGAGCTTTTTGGTCTGGGCAAGGTCATCGCCAAGCTGCGAGCAGCCGAAGGGATGGCCGTAATAATACAGGCCGTCGATGCTGCCTGTCACCAGGTCCTGGTTTTCCTCAACGAGCTGCTTTGCGATGCCGTTGACGCAGCCTACGATGGGGATGATCCAGAGCTCATTGCGGATAGCGGCCCTGCCGTCCTTTCTCCTGTAGCCCATAAAGGTGTGGGGAGAAACCTCGGGAAGATCATAAACCTTGTGGTCATAGACATAAGCCGCATCCTCGGAGAGCTCCGTGCGGACATTGTGGGTATGGACCCAGCACCCCTTCTCAATATCCGAGGTTGCGAGCGCGATCGTGTTGCCGTATTTGATAACGGGCTCACCGGCCTTGATGGGGGAGAGGGCGATCTTGTGACCGCGGCTGATATTTTCCTTCGCTGTTACACTGTATCCGTCGACGGCAAGCTCTTCTCCGCAGAGAATGTCCTCCAGCGCGACGGCGACGTTGTCAGCGGGATGAATGTGAATCAGTTTCATTTGCTGTACCTCAAAGGCCGGCTGTTGCCCGGCCTAGAAACAATCCGGGCCGCGCGGCGAAAGCTACACGGCCCGGATTCAATTAAATGCTTGCTGTTCCGGTAAATCAGAGAACCGACTTGAACGCTGCCTCAGCGCCCTCTGTGCGGATCATTGTCAGATCCTTAAGGACGGTCTCCTCAAGGCCTGCGATCTTTGTCAGATCCTGGTCCCACATCTTCTCGTTGGTAAGGACATCGTGAACAAGAGCGGCGTCATCCGCATCCTTGTGGTCATAGTAGAAATCAAGAACCCAGGCATCATCCTGAACCCTGTACTCGTTGCCGGCAGGACGTACGCAGACAAGCGCATCATCTTCTCTTCTCTGGATATTGCTGCTGTAGAAAGCAATGTAGGCTGCAAGGCTCATTGTCAGCGCCTGCGGAAGCTTTCCGTACTCATCGATATACTCAAGGAAGGAGGGCATGTTCCTTGCCTTCCACTTCGATGTGGAGTTGAGGGTAATGCTCAGCAGCTGGTGATCGACGAACGGGTTGTTGAATCTGTCGGTAACAGCGGCCGCAAAGTTCTTGCAGTCTTCCTTGTCAAGAGGAAGGCAGGGAATAACCTCGTCATACAGGATCTTGTTCATGAAGCCGCGGATCGTGTCATTGTGCATGCAGTCGCGGACAATGTTCTGGCCGGCAAGATATGCGCCGGGAACAAAACCGGTGTGCGCGCCGTTCAGGATGCGGACCTTGCGCTTCTTGTAAGGAGCAACCTCGGGAACAACATGAACGTTCAGGCCGGCCTTCTTGAAGGGAAGCTTTTCTTCCAGCCATTCAGGTCCTTCGATGTACCAGACGCCGAAGACTTCGCCGACATCCAGAAGGTCGTCTTCATAGCCGTTTTCCGCTGTGAGCTGCTCAACCTCTTTGGGATCGCGGATGCGTCCGGGAACGATGCGGTCGACAAGAGTGGAGCAGAAGAGGCACTCTTCCTTGATCCACTTTGCGAAATCCTCGCCCAGCTTCCAGTCGTCGATGTGATGAAGGACACACTTCTCAAGCTCTTTGCCGTTGTCGTCGATCAGCTCGCAGGAGAGGATGACAAGACCCTTCTTGCCGGCCTTGAAGCGCTCGTAAAGAAGAACGGTCAGCTTTGCGGGGAAGGACACGGGCGGAACCTGGTCGAATGTGCTCTCGGGATCATAGACAATACCAGCCTCGGTTGTGTTGGAGGCTACGTACTCAAGATCATCGGAAACAGCGATTTCCTTGATCTTTGCCCAGTCGGCATCGTCGTGCGGATTGTAGCAGGCGTCAACTACGGAAATAACTCTCTTGCGGTTGATCTTTTCACCGTTCTCGCTGCCGCGCAGATACAGAGTGTACAGACCTTCCTGGTTGTTGATAATGGTTGTCAGACCCATGGAGATGGGCTGTACGAGAGCGACCTTGCCGTTCCAGCCGACTTTCTCATTGGATATGTCAAACCAGTAATCGACAAATGCACGCAGGACATTGCCTTCGCCGAACTGAAGGACTTTGACGGGAGCCTTCTCAAGAATATAGCCGTCATATCCCGATTTCTTCAGCACCTCATAATTTAACTTTTCTGCCATGATACGTTCCTTTCTGATTTCGTTATCAGAGAATATTTATTTAACAGGCTCCCGGCCTGCAGGACTCATTATAAGTTGAAATACCTCTCGGCATTGTAGTAGCTGATTCCCTCGACAATCTTCTTCAGGGACTTTTCAATGTTCGGATACTCGCCGTCCTCAACCCACTGGCCGATGACATTGCAGATGATTCTGCGGAAATAGTCGTGTCTTGTGTAGGACAGGAAGGAACGGGAGTCTGTCAGCATGCCGACGAAGTTGCCGATCAGGCCGAGGTTTCCGAGAGACTTCAGCTGAGCCTCCATGCCATCCTTGGTGTCAAGGAACCACCATGCTGCGCCGAGCTGCATCTTTCCGGGCATTTCATCGGACTGGAAGCAGCCGAGGCACGTTGTGATCTGGTTGAAATCGCTCTCATCGAGGGAGAATACGATCGTGCGGGGAAGCTCTCCTGTCTCGTCCAGGCAGGAGAAGAACTCTGCAAGCTGGTTGTAGCAGGTGCTCTTTGCAATCATGTCAAAGCCGGTGTCGGGGCCTTCGAGGCGGAACATTCTGGCGTTGTTGTTGCGCGTGCAGGAGTAGTGGATCTCCATGACGATGTTTTCTTTATGATATTTGCGGGCAAGAGAGAGAAGGACCGTTGTCTGGAATTTCTCTGCTTCTTCGACGGTGAGAGTCTCGCCGGCCATTGCCTTTGCGAATACGGCGTCTGCCTCTTCCATGGTGCAGGGCCGGAACATAACGTAATCAATACCGTGGTCGGATGCGCGGCAGCCGTGCTTTTTGAAGAAATCGATGCGCTCATTCAGGGCATCGCATACGTCCTTTGCGGATGTAAGTTCTCTTCCGACAGCCTTGCCGAGCTGGCCGATGTATTCCTTCCAGCCGGCCTTCGTGATGTTGACCGCTTTGTCCGGGCGGAACGAAGGGCGGACCATAAAGCCGAGATCCTCTACCTCTGCGAGCTTCTCATGCCATTCCAGGGAATCGACGGGATCATCGGTCGTTCCGACATATTTAACATTGGACTGGCGGATGATGCCTCTTACGGTAAGGTTCGGGTCATGCTGCAGCATATCCGAAGTCTTGTCCCAGATTTCCTTTGCGTTGTCCTCTGTCAGGGGCTCGGTGATGCCGAAATATTTGTGGAGCTCCAGATTGGACCAGTGATACATCGGGTTGCCGATGGCCATTTCCAGAGTCTTTGTGAAAGCCAGGAACTTCTCATAGGGATCCGCGTCGCCGGTTACGACGTTTTCCGGGACACCGTTTGAGCGCATGAGACGCCATTTGTAGTGATCCCCGAAATAAGAGCCGTCGTCGTTTCTGCCTCCGAGCCATACCTCGGCGATGTTGTTGTAGCGGCGGTCTTCATAGATCTCGCGGGGCGGGATGTGGCAGTGATAATCGATGATCGGGAGATTTTCCGCGTAATCGTGGAAAAGATGCTTTGCGGTTTCGTTCTTGAGACAAAAATCCTTGTCCATGAATGACTTCATAACAGTTGCGGCAGAAGCGGTTCTGCCTTCCTCCTTCCGGAATGTCGGTGCTGAATGTAAGCGCTTACATTTGTTAATTATAAAACGATTGCAGGTAAAGTCAATCCTTTCGTTTCAACTTTCCAAAACAGAATGAATAAGGAATGAACGGCGTCAGAAATCGGTTGTTTTCCTGCTGATGAGCCGGCCGGGCTGTATGCTGCAGGCCGGGATGGACGCATCGCCGTGCAGGATGGCGAGGATGTTGTCGATCGTCTCCCTGCACAGAAGCTCCGCGCGGGAATCAATGCTGGTCAGCTCCGGGTTGCAGGCGACTGCAAGAGAAGAGTTGTTATAGCCGATGACACACAGATCGCCCGGCACGGACAGACCCTTTTCCTGGGCGAATTTCACCGCCCCGATGGCGATTCCGTCGTCGGTTGCGACTGCTGCGTCAAAGACAGGGTTAATCGATAAGAGGTAATCTCTTACGGCATGGATCCTGTTTTCGGTGTGGAGAAACATCTCGTCCCTTACCGGGATGCCGGCGCCCTCAAGCGCTTCGATGCAGCCCGCCGTTTTCTCCCTTGCGCTGTAGGAGCGGGAGTCCGTAAGAAAGAGAATATCCTTCCTTCCGTGGGCAAGGAGCGCCCCGACCGCCTCCCGCATGGCCGTGCGGTCATCGCAGAGACGGCAGAATACGTTATCACCCTTCACATAACCGTTGATAATAAAGACGGGGGCCTGCTTTGCGGCCTCGCGGATATAGTCGGTCTCTTCCACCGACTCTCCGGAGCCGGAATACGTGGAGCCGACGAAAACCAGCGCGTCGATATGCTTGGAGAGGAGCATCTGTGTGCGGGCCTCTTTCCCCTCTATGGAAAAACCGCTGCAGCTGAGAATGCAGTCGTATCCGTGGACTGTCAGCTGATCCTCCAGATAGGACACGCACTTTGCCATGTACTGGTCGGAGATGGTCGGAACGAGAATGCCGACGGTGTGCATTGTACCGATGCCGAGTCCCTGGGCGAACACATTCGGGGTATAGCCCTCCTGGCGGATTATATCGAGAACCTTCGAACGGGTCTTTTCACTGACTTTTTCACTCCCGTTGACGACACGGGATACCGTGGCAATGGACACACCGGAGAGTTTTGCTATATCATATATATTCATATATAATTACCTGACGAATCGGACAATACTGAGAATGTAAGCACTTACATTCCTTTACCATCTTAGGGAAAAAAGATTTAAAAAGCAAGTCTGTCTAAGGGAGAAAAGTAATGGAAAAGGAAAATGACAGAGAGAAAATAATCGTAAGAACCAGTATCTACGGCATCGCGGCCAATCTGCTTCTGGCGGGCTTCAAGGCGGCAGTGGGGCTTTTGTCGAATTCAATCGCCGTTGTGCTGGATGCGGTCAACAATCTGAGCGACGCACTGTCCTCACTGATTACGATTATCGGCGCGAAGCTCGCGAACAGGAAGCCGGACAAAGAGCACCCCCTGGGGCACGGCAGGATCGAATATCTCTCCGCGATGATCATCGCGGCCATCGTTCTCTACGCTGGAATCACGTCATTTACGGAATCCGTCAAAAAGATCATCAATCCGGTAACGCCCGAATACTCCGCGGTGACACTGGTGATCCTTGCCGCCGCAGTCGCGGTAAAGATCATTCTCGGCAGATATGTCAAAAAGCGCGGCGAGGAGGTGGACTCCGGATCTCTTATCGCTTCCGGCCAGGACGCTCTTTCGGACGCGGCGCTTTCCTTCTCGGTATTTCTGTGCGCCATTATTTACCTTTTGACCAACATCAGCCTGGAGGCATGGGTCGGCGTCGTGATCTCGGGCTTTATCATCAAAGCGGGCTATGAGATGCTCTCGGATACGCTCAACGATATCCTCGGAAAGCGGATGGACAAAGATTTTCTTGCCGAGATCAGGAAGACCATCTGTGAGGATGAGAATGTAAACGGCGCCTTCGACCTGATCCTGCACAGCTATGGCCCGGACCGCCTGATCGGCTCCGTTCATGTGGAGGTGCCGGGAGATATGACGGCTCCCCAGATCGACCAGCTTGAGAGGAGTATTGCCAGCAGGGTGTACGAAAAGCATAAGGTTGTCCTTACGGGCATCGGCATCTATGCGGCGGATTTAGATGACCAGGCTTCCTCCATCCGCGCGGATATCAGCAGGATGCTGATGAAAAAAGAAGGGGTTCTCCAGCTCCACGGCTTTTATATCGATACGCAGAAAAAAATCCTTACCTTTGACGTGATCCTGGACCTTGAACTGCCCGACAGGGAAGAAACATACAAAGAAATAGTCCGGGAGGTACAGGAGGCCTATCCGGACTATACGCTGAATGTTACGATGGATCTGGATTTCTGATCTGTGCCGGCAAAGGAAGCCCGCACAGACAGAAAGGAAAGTGCGGCGCTTACAGGATTCCGGCAAGCCAGGTGAGGGCGAGCTGCGGCCAGGCCGCAATTTCGGGAACCGGCGTCTCCTCGCCGTACTCCCTGACGGCAAGAGCCTCAAGGACGGCGAACTGGTCGTCTGTTACTGTCAGCTCTCCCTTCTTTGCGGCAGCCAGAAGGCAGCGGGCCTGCTCATAGGTGTAATTGTTTTCAAAGTGTCCTTTTGCCCAGTTCTCATCGGCAAGTGAAAGGCCGTGCCTTCCGGTGCTGAACAGATGCAGGGCGAATTTGATCTTCTTCTCCTTCAGCGCCGCTGCAAAGAGAAGGGAATTTTCGCAGGGAACGGACTCGTCGGTCACCGTGTGCCAGATAAAGCAGGGCGGTGTGTCAGAGGTCACATTCTTTTCCGCGGAGTACCACTCGAGCTCCGCGGGATCCGGGTCATTCCCGAGAAGAGCCTCGAAAGAGCCCCTGTGGGCGCGAGCACCCGAGCTGATCACGGGATAGCACAGGAACATGGCGTCCGGTCTGCAGGAGATTCCCGCATACGGGGCATCCGGCCCGCATTCCCGCAGGTACTCGTCATCCAGCTCTTTGGAATGGACAGCGGTCGAGGCGCACAGATGTCCGCCGGCAGAAAATCCGCAGAGGATGATCTTTCCGGGATCCGTGTTCCACTCCCCGGCACGGCTCCGCACCATACGGACCGCGCGGGAGAGATCCTTCATCGGCCGCTTCTTAAGAGGACCGAGCTTTATGGGATCGGCGGTATAGGACAGAACGAATACCTGGAAGCCTTCCCCGAAGAAACGCTTTGCGACGATATCCGCCTCGCCTCCCGCACAGTAGGCGTAGCCGCCTCCGGGAACGACGATCATGGCCGGCCTTCCCGCGCCGTTATCTTCCTTATGAAGATAGGCATGGATATTCGGCATAAAGCCGTAGGAGGCGCCGCAGTCGTATTCAGAGGAATCCCACAGAGATATTTTTTCGGGGGTCATATTAAAATCTCCTTTGAAATATGCTACGATTCACGCGATGTGCGAAACAATCCGGTGAATCAACTACGGAAGCTGAATTATTATATAACTGTTCACAGATGGAGAAAAGCTATGGGCATCACTATTTCTTTACCACATCAGGTTATTGAAGACAAGGTGTATACGGGAGATATCGGCGCGTACAGGATGCATCCCGACGGAAAGCCGTACCACACCTTCCGCACGTCCACGGTTCTTGTCGACGGGGACGATATCACCTTCAGGAGATGTACATTTGAGAACACGGCGGGTCCGGGGAAAATCGCCGGACAGGCGATCGCTCTTTATATCGACGCGGACGGGATTGTGCTTGAGGACTGCATTCTTAAGGGCAACCAGGACACACTTTTCCTTGCGCCCCTTCCTCCGAAGGAATATGAAAAGGACGGGTTCCTAGGACCGAAGCAGTTCGAACCGAGGACGAAAAGAACGGTCGTGCTGCGGCGCTGTCTGATTGAAGGAAGCGTCGATTTTATCTTCGGCGGCGCGACCGCATATTTCGATGACTGCGAATTCCGCTCCGTAGCCCCCGGATATGTATTTGCACCCTGCACGCCGGAGGATGTGGACACAGGATTCGTAGCCAGGAACTGCCGCTTTACAAGAAGCAGCAGCGAGGATGTCCCGGACGCATCCTGCTATATCGGAAGACCCTGGAGGGAATATGCGAAGATACGGGTGGAGAACTGCACGTTCGGCCCGCATATCCATCCGGACGGCTGGAACGACTGGGGCAAGAAAAACGTGCATGACACGATTCGCTTTGAAGGCTGGCCCTGCCCCTGGTAAAAAGAACCTTTCACGCCCCGGCTTCCTGCCGGGGCGCCTGGTCCCATGCATCGGAGCGCGCCGTCTCCGGCGAATAGTCCTCGGAGAGGGTATTCTGGTGAATCATGTCGGTTGACTGTGCGGCCCTGTATGCGCGGGGAGAGACTCCGTACATCTTTTTAAAGGCATCCTTGAAATAGTTGCTGTCGGAAAAGCCGTTGTTGATCGCAACCTCCGTGACGGAATGGTTTGTGCTCAAAAGCTCAATGGAGGCGTGCTTTAAGCGCACAGAGGTCAGATACTCCTTCATTCCTATGCCTACCACCGTCCGGAAGCGCTTGGAAAAATAGCTCTGCGAAAGGCCCGCCCTGTCCGCCATGGAGGAGAGGGTGATCGGCAGGTAGAAGCTGGAGGATATGTATCTTGCGGCGTCAATGATCTCCCTGTCGCCGTCCGCGATCCGCGTCGCGTCGCTGTGGCTGATGATCCCGTAGCGGACGCTGTACAGGAAGAACTGGCGCAGCTGCAGCTGGAGGACACGCTTCGTGTTCTCGTCTTCAATCTTATCTTCCCGCATCATGGAATCGAGAAGCCCCTCAAAGACAGAGCGGTGTGCACTTGGGATATGCACGAGACAGGACTGGGAGAGCTGTCTCCTGACATTGTCAGGAAGCCTTGCGTTCCTCAGGATTTCCGAAGGATCTCCCGGGGTCTCCCCTGTGAGGACATTGTCGATCAGGTCCCTTAAACGGAAATAAATATTGATGCGGGACGCCTGGGAATAGTACCGGTTGTAGTGAACCTCCCTCGGAGGCACAACCATATAGTCGCCGGCCTTGAGGTCATAGATCGAGCCGTTGACAAAAAATCGGCAGAATCCCTGCTTTACATAAAACACTTCATAATAATAATGGAAATGGTTCTCAACCATCCGGTAATCGGCGCCCCGGACCGCCTGGTTGACATATATTCTGTCAATATCAAGATCGGAAACACGCATAAAATTCCTTCCCAGGCCCGCCTGAAATTCATTGTATACAAGGAATTGGCGGCATATTCAACAAAATAAACAGATCTTTTCGAATTCTTTATGTACAATAGTATATACCTGCCAGAACAAAAAATCAGTACTTTTTCTTAAAAGTCGTCAAATTTACCGTATTCAGACGGTGGAAGTGTGACTATGCTATTAAATGTGTAAGCGCTTACAGAGTAAGCACTTCAAAGTAATATAAATTCAGTTATTTAGGAGGAACAAAATGAAAAAGAAGGCACTTGCTATCCTGATGACTTCAGCAATGGCGGCTACCATTCTTGCAGGCTGCGGCAGCTCCAGCCCCGCACCGGCAGCAAGCGAACCCGCAGCAGCTCCCGCAGCAGAGGAGAAGGCTGAGGAAGCTCCCGCTGAGGAAGCAGCAGAAGAAGCAGAAGCTCCCGCTGAGGAAGCAGCAGAAGCTCCCGCAGCTGAGGCGTCGGGCGACTACGAAGAATGCACCATCAAGTTTGACTGGTGGGGCGGCGACTCCAGACATGAAGCAACCAACAAGGCTGTTGAAGCTTTCATGGCAAAGTATCCGGGGATCAATGTCGAGGTTAACTTCGGCGCATGGACAGACTGGGAGACTGCAAGAGCTCTTGAGTATCAGTCAGGAACAGGCTCCGACCTTACACAGATCGGTTCCAACTGGATTCCGGACTATGACGGCGACGGCACAACCTTCATCGACCTGAACACAGTATCCGACGTTCTGGATCTGTCCCAGTTCAACGCTTCCGACCTTGAGAAGTGCCTGGATCCCACAGGCCAGCAGGCAGGCGTTCCGATCTCCATGACAGGCCGTATCTTCTACTGGAACAAGACAACCTTTGACAAGGCCGGCGTCGAGATCCCCAAGACCATCGACGATCTGATTGCTGCAGGAAAGACCTTCCAGGAAGTTCTCGGAGACGAGTATTTCCCGCTTTCACTCGGCGAGTATGACAGAGCACTGTTCATGTCCTTCTATATACAGGCAAAGAGCGGCGAGCCGATCATCGCTGAGGACGGCACTCTGAACGTCACAGAAGAGCAGCTGGCTGACGGCTTCGCGTTCATCCAGTCTCTCGAAGACAATCATGTAATTCCTACCATCGCTGCTCTTGCAGGCGACGGCAACGTAACTCTGAACGAGAATCCGAAGTTCATCGACGGCCGCTATGCAGGCGTCTTCGAATGGGATTCCGCTCCGCTTAAGTACACCAGCAACCTCGCTGAGGGCCAGGAACTGGTAGTCGGCGACGAGCTTGATTTCGGCAACGGCAAGACCGGCGTTTCCGCTAAGGTTTCCATGGCATTCGCGATCTGCGCTTCTTCCCAGCATCCTCATGAAGCTGCAATGCTCATGAACTACCTGCTGAACGATCCCGAAGGTATCGCTATCATGGCTTCCGAGCGCGGCGTACCTGCTTCTAAGATCGGTTTCGATACTCTGAACGATGCCGGCATGATCGATCCGCTCATCGCTGCAGCACACAACGGCGTTTATGCTGCTAACCCGATGTTCTTCAGCCCGAAGTTCGACAACGGCGAGCTCAAGGGTGACGGCGCTGCTTACATCGACACATTCTCCGGTCTGTCCTATGGTGACTACTCCGTTGAAGAAGCAGCTTCCATCCTGTATGACGCTTACACGAACGTCTGCGAATAAGAATAATTGATCGGTTTAGATCACATTACACATCAGCAATAACGCAGATAGTTGGCGGCCTGCCTGGCTAAGCCCGGGCAGGCCTCTTTCATCTTAAGTGAGGGGAAATACAATTGAAAAAAAGTAAATTTCTCAAAAACAACATAGGATTTCTTTTTATCCTTCCTTGGCTGATCGGTTTCCTCGTATTTAAAGCTTATCCGTTTGCGTCATCACTGTTCTACAGCTTTACGGATTACCATCTGTTCAAGGGAATGAGCGAGTTCACCCTTCAGAACTATATCGAAGTGTTCTCGAAGCCTCTGGAAAGAAAAGCACTGATTGTTACATTCAAATACGCTTTCATGACTGTCCCGCTCAAGCTTGTCGCGGCTCTGTTCATTGCGTATATCCTTAACTTCAAAATCAAGGGAGTTAACTTCTTCCGTACAGCGTACTATATTCCTTCCATCCTCGGCGGCTCCGTTGCTATCGCCGTTCTGTGGAGAGCGCTGTTCAAGGATGACGGCCTTATCAACGGCCTTCTTGCTATTTTCGGAATTGAAACCGTGCACTTCCTCTCGGATCCCAACTGGGCGCTGTTTATCATCTGCCTTCTGAGAGTATGGCAGTTCGGATCAGCGATGGTCATTTTCCTGGCAGCCTTAAAGGGCGTGTCCGTCGATCTTTACGAGGCGGCCTCCATTGACGGCGCAGGAAAGTGGAGACAGTTCTTCTCGATCACCGTTCCGCTGATCACACCGGTTATCTTCTATAATCTGATTACTCAGCTGGTACAGGCTTTCCAGGAATTCAACGGCCCCTTCATTATCACGGCCGGTGGCCCCAGAAATGCCACGACACTTATGTCCCTGCTTGTATATAACAACGCGTTCAAGAACTATAAGATGGGCAAGGCAAGCGCACAGGCCTGGGTACTGTTTGTAATCCTGATGCTGTTTACGGCACTGTCGTTCTGGAGCCAGAATCACTGGGTCTATTACGCAGATGATGACGGGAGGTAAAAGCGATGGCAGGCAATAATACAAAAACACTCTCTCAGGCAGAGGCACATTTAAGAAGACAGCGGATCATCCAGGTAACTCTCCGCTATTTTGTACTGATTGTTGTCGGCGTTATCATGCTGTATCCCCTGGTATGGATGGTAGGCGCTACCTTTAAGCAGAACTCGGAAATCTTCACTTCGATGAACCCGATCCCTGTCCATCCGACCATGTCGGGCTATCATGACGCAATGCAGAACTATGGGGGCGCAATCAATATCTGGAAGGCAATGGCCAATACGTATTCATACGTAATCCCTGAGGTTATCTTTACACTGATTTCCTCAATCCTTACGGCATACGGCTTCGGCAGATTCAAGTTCAAGGGACACGATCTTCTGTTCAGCGCAATGATGGCAATGCTTTTCCTGCCTCAGGTCGTCCTGAACGTTCCCCAGTACATCATGTACAACAAGTTCGGATGGATCGGCTCCAAGCTCTATCTGCCCCTGGTTGTTCCGACACTGTTCGCAACAGAAACCTACTTTATTTTCATGCTGATCCAGTTCCTGCGCAATGTTCCGAAGGATCTGGAAGAGGCGGCTTCCATTGACGGCTGCAACGTGATGCAGACCCTGGTTCAGATCATCGTTCCGATGCTGATGCCGGCGATCGTATCCTGCGCGCTGTTCAAATTCATGTGGTCCTCCAACGACTTCATGGGCCCCCTGCTTTATGTCAATACGCCTGCAAAATATCCCGCGACGATTTTCGTAAAGCTGTCCATGGACTCCGACGCGGGCTTCAACTGGAACAAGATCCTGGCGCTGTCACTGATCTCCATACTGCCCAGTATCATCGTTTTCTTCGCCGCGCAGAACCAGTTCGTTGAAGGTATTTCCGCCGGCGGCGTAAAGGGATAAAGATAAGAAATGCTAAAGAGCATTTTCAGTCCGGACAACCCGGTATTTCGTTTCATAATTAAAATCGGATATTGCTGGTGGCTCAACATTTTATGGCTGGCCACCAGCATCCCAGTTATTACCATCGGCGCATCCACAACCGCGCTGATCTACAGCACCATGAAGCTGCACAAGGACGAGGGATATCCGACCAAAAACTTTTTCCATTCCTTTAAGGAAAACTTCCGGCAGGCCACGATCATCTGGCTGATCTATCTGGCTGCCGGCGCACTTCTTATGCTGGGGGCGGTTTACTGGAACCAGAGCAGAATTTCAGGACATTTTTTCGCACAGGCAGTTATCTGGGCGATGATCCTGCTCTATGTTATGTCCATTTCCTACGTGTTCGCGATCCAGAGTAAATTTGTCAATCCAATATCCCGCACAATTATATATTCGTTTCTTCTTCCTCTCCGCAACCTGAAGGAGACACTGCTGATCCTGGTTACGATCGCCGCAGTGGTTTACTTCAATGTGACGACTATTTTCATGGTCAATTTCTGGACCCTGAATCTGGGAATCGGGCTGATTGCGTTTCTTTTCGCGGTCTTTTACAGCAATGTGTTTGAGAAGTATATTCCGAAACAGGAAGAGCCCGCAGAGGATGAGAGCTTCAGCGGAGATTACAGCTCGCTGGATGTCCTGGACAAGTAGGACAGGCCGTATTTTACCCAAAAACAGAAACTGTTAATACAATTTAAGAGGGAAGAGTAATCATATGAACTCAGGTTTGCAGGTCGGCCTGCGCTTTCATGACAGCGCGCCGCTTCCATTTGAAGATAGGGTTGCAAATATAAAGGAACAGGGATTTACCTGCACGCACATCGCATTGTCCAAGGTTCCCGACATTCCGGGAGGAAATAAGGAATGTCCCCTGACGCCGGCAATACTGACGCCCGGATATGCCGCATATTTAAGGCATGTCTTTGAGAAGAACGAAATGGATATCGCGGTGATCGGGTGTTACCTGAATCTTGCAAATCCCGACGAAGAAAAGCTTTCCTCCATCCGCAGGATGTACACGGCTCATCTGCGTTTCGCGTCGCTCCTTGGCTGCGGCGTGGTGGGCACGGAGACGGGCGCTCCGAATACGGATTATCACTATGATAAAGAGGCCTGCCACAGCAAAGAGGCTCTCGATATCTTTGTCCGGAACCTGGCACCGGTCGTAAAGGAGGCGGAGCGGTTCGGGGTCATCCTCGCCATAGAACCGGTCTACAAACACATCGTCTGGAACGCGAAGAGGGCAAGGGAGGTCCTCGACAGAATCGAATCGCCGAATCTCCAGATCATCTTTGATCCGGTGAATCTCCTTCATCCGGACAACCTGGATCACAGGGATGAGGTGATTCAGGAGACAATTGATCTTCTGGGACCGGATATCTGCATGCTTCATCTGAAGGACTATGTGACGGCGGATGACGGACAGGGCGGCGTTAAGATGGATTCGGTCGCCTGCGGTCTCGGTGAAATGGATTACAGCAGGGTCATGGAATTCGCGCGCACAAGGCCGTACCTTTTCGCGACGCTTGAAAACACGAAGCCGGAGAACGCGCGGCAGGCGCTCGAGTTTGTAAAGAAAATGGCATAATCTTCGGGGTGGGGAATCAGTATGAATAATAATTATAGACAGATCAGCGGATATGCGCCGGATCTGTACGACTTCGCACAGGGAGACTCGGATGACGCCCTGATGGAGCGGATACAGAATTATACGGACTATCTGCTGGACAACTCTTCGGCGCAGGAGCCGGTCTGGAATATCGAGCAGATCCGTTCCGGCAAGCCGAATAAATGGAATTATATAGACGGCTGCATGATTACAGCCATCCTTAGCCTGTATGATCTCACGGGAGAGAAGAAGTACCTTGACTTCGCGGATGCCTTCGTGGACTGGTTCGTACAGGAAAACGGCGATATTCTCACCTATGATCCGGAGGAGAAGAACGTCGACAACATCAATACGGCCAGCAATCTGTTTACACTCTATGACCTCACGGGCAAGGAAAAATACCGCCGGGCGATCGATACGGTAAGACACCAGATCGATATCATGCCCCGCACGAAGGAAGGAAATTTCTGGCACAAGGATATTTACCCGTGGCAGGTCTGGCTGGACGGCCTTTACATGGCACAGCCTTTCTACATGCAGTATGAGACAAGGTTCAACCGCATGCACGGCTGCCAGGACAGCTTCTCGCAGTTCTGCAATGTCAAAAGACTGATGCGGGATGAAAAGACCGGCCTTTATTATCACGCCTATGACGAGTCCCGCTCCATGTTCTGGGCGGATCCCGAAACGGGCAGGAGCGCCAACTTCTGGCTCCGCTCCCTGGGATGGTTCATGTGCGCGCTCACGGACACGGCGCAGGCAATGAATGAGGCGCTGTATTACGAGAGAAGATGCCTTACGGGAATGCTTCAGGAGCTGACGGATGCTCTTTTGAAGTGGCAGGATAAGAGCGGCATGTTCTGGCAGGTGATCAACCGGCCGGACCTGAGCGCTTCCGAAGACGGATTCTGCCTTTCGAGAGAGACCTTCGGCGAGGACCACACCTTTGCTGCAGGCGAGGTAAAGGGCAACTACCTTGAGACCTCGGGAACTGCGCTGATTGCATACGCGATCCTTAAGGGCGTGCGTCTCGGCTTCCTTCCGCAGCGTTACGCGGCTGCTGCAAAGCGCGCGTTTATGGGTATCGCGGATCATTATCTGCTGACAGGAGACGACGGGTCACTCGGCCTTGGCGGCATCTGCCTTGTGGCAGGCCTTGGCGGCGCGGCGAAAAGGGACGGATCGCTTGCTTATTATTTCGGTGAGCCGGTAGTCCGTAATGAGGCAAAGGGAACGGCACCGTTCCTTCTGGCATATACGGAGCTTCTGAGGCTTAGGAAAGAGGCAGGGCATGAAATTTGAAATACTGGACATATTTGTCAGAAGCGCGACGATAGAGATTAAGAGTGATGCCCCGTGGAGATCCGACACGCCGCACAGGATCTTTGTCGATCAGAAAGAGTGGTGCGTTACCGATCAGAATGTGGTGACCATAACCGGACTGAAGCCGGACACGGAATATGAAATCTGTGTCGCAGGTGAGGATGAGAGTGCAGGCAGCGCCGGCGGCGAAGCCAAGCGTCTCTGCACTCTGCATGAGAGCGTGCTCCTTGACGTCAGGAGATTCGGCGCGGACGGAGACGGCGTCCATGAGGATACCGCGGCGATCCAGGCGGCGATTCTGTGCTGCCCTGCACAGGGAACGGTCTGGCTGCCGAAGGGAACCTACCTTGTCAGCCCGCTGTTTCTTAAGAGCGACATGACGCTCTGGCTGGATGAAGGCGCAAGGCTTCTGGGACACCCCGACAGGAAAAAGTATCCCATACTGCCGGGCATGACCTTCGGTACGGATGAGAAGAGCGAATACAATCTTGCGTCCTGGGAGGGGAATCCCCTCGATTCCTTTGCCTCCCTTATCACCTGCATGAATGTCCGGAATGTGGACATCATCGGGCCGGGAGTCCTGGACGGCGGCGCTTCGGAAAGCGACTGGTGGACAGACGCCAAGGTCAGGAGAATCGCGTGGCGCCCAAACACCGTATTTATCGCATATTCCGAAAACGTCCGGATGCAGAATCTCACCGTATGCAATTCACCTTCATGGACAATGCATCCCTATTACTCGGATCATCTGCGCTTCCTTAACCTTAGCATCCAGAATCCGCCGGATTCACCGAATACCGACGGCTTTGATCCGGAGAGCTGCACGGACATTCTGCTCGTCGGAACAAAAATCTCCGTCGGAGACGACTGCATCGCGATTAAGAGCGGAAAATACTACATGAGCCGCAATCATTTCAGAAGAACGAAGGACATCACGATCCGGAACTGTCTTTTCGAGCGCGGCCACGGCAGTGTGACCGTAGGAAGCGAGATTGCCTCCGGCGTTGAAGATGTATATATTTCCGACTGCGTCTTTGACGGGACGGACAGGGGCGTGAGGCTCAAGACCCGCAGGGGACGCGGACAGACATCGTTTGTCGGCAATATTGTTTTCGAAAGAATCGTTATGCGCGGCGTCCATGTCCCGATGACGGTCAACATGTTCTACAACTGCGATCCGGACGGCCACAGCCATGCGGTACAGGACCAGGAGGCAAGGCCGGTCGACGACCTTACGCCGATGATCGGGGATCTCGTTGTAAAAGACGCAGTGATTACCGGGGCAGAGGTTGCGATTGTGTGCGCATACGGACTTCCGGAACAGCCGATCGGGCGCATCGAGCTCAGGAACATCACGGCCTCCTTCCTGCCGGAAGAGGAAAGAACGCCGGGTCTTGCGCTTATGATGGACAATCTTGACAAAATGAGCGGCAAGAGCTTCTGGATTAAAAACGCGAAAGAGGTTATTCTTGATAACGTCACCGTGACGGGCTCCGTTGATGAAGCTCCGGAGCTTTACAATATCGGCAGCACCACTATAAACAATGTACAGTACAACAAATAATTGCAGAAAGGTAGAAACACAAAATGGAACTTCGCACGGCTGCATCCCCCAAGGATGTCAAATACTACACAACAGAAAGACTCAGAGAAGAGTTCCTCGTAGAGAAGGTTTTCTTTGAGGATGAAATCAAGCTGGTTTACAGCCATATCGACAGAATTATCTTCGGCGGCGCCATGCCGGTCAGCAAGGCACTTTCGCTGGAGGCGGGCGCAGAACTCCGCGCTGAATACTTTCTTCAGAGAAGAGAGCTCGGCATCATCAACATCGGCGGAGCCGGCAGGATCACAGCGGACGGCGTCGTCTATGAGATCGGCGAGAGAGACGGCATGTACATCGGAATGGGCACAAAGGACATCTCCTTTGAGAGCTGCGACCCCGCACACCCCTCCAAGTTCTACATGTGCAGCGGCCCCGCTCACAGAACCTGCCCCACAGTCAGAATCCTCAAGGACGCGAAGGCAGAGCATGACTATGACGTCGAGATCCTTGACGTCAACAAGAAGGAGCTCGGAACCCTCGAGGACGCCAACCACAGAACCATCTGCAAATACATCCTTCCCGGCCAGGTCGAGAGCTGCCAGCTGGAGATGGGCATGACTCACCTCGAACCCGGCAGTGTCTGGAACACAATGCCCTGCCACACACATGACCGCCGTATGGAGGTTTATCTGTACTTTGATCTTCCCGAGGACGCATTCGTCATGCACTACATGGGCGAGCCCCAGCAGACCCGCCACATCGTAATGAGAAACGAGCAGGCAGTCATTTCCCCTTCCTGGTCCATCCACGCAGGAAGCGGCTCCCGCAACTATACCTTCATCTGGGGAATGGTCGGCGAGAACCAGGACTTCGATGATATGGATGATGTCCGCATGGAGGATCTTCTGTAAATAATTGGGTTCAACCTTCTGACTCACAGAGCGGCCTTCCGGGCGCAGGGTATGCCTGCTCACCCGGGCCTGCTTGCGGGCGCTGCGCCGCTTATTCGCCGCCGGCTCCGGAAACTCAAAAACCAAAAAACCACACCGCAGGACGGTGTGGTTTTTTTACTGGTAATGCGCGGCTTATTCCTGTATAATACATTAGCTGTACCCTCGCGAAGGGAGCAGTATGAATCGGATAATTTATACGCAGTTTTAATATAATGTGAGGTAGAAATGAGGGCAAAAAGAATATGCTCCGGCCTGCTTGCAGGACTCATGGCAGCTATGGTCCTGTGCGGATGTGAAAAGGAAGAAGAAGAACCTGTATCTCTCTGGGAGGCAATTCCCCAGGAGACTCCGGAGGCTCCGGCACAGCCCGAAGAAACTGTGGCCCAGGAAGAGGAGCAGGAGCCGGAACTTGTCCCGCTCGAAGTGCCTGACGGGATGTACATCAGTGAGCTGACGGGCGAGCCGGTCAGCGAGTCCATAAGGGACCAGCGCCCGATCGCAGTCATGATCGACAATGACGCAAGGGCACTGCCTCATTACGGCACTGCGGACGCGGATGTCGTGTATGAGATGATGAACAGCACGGCCAACAACCGGATCACCAGGCTTATGGCCCTGTACAAGGACTGGGGCAGCATCGAGCAGGTCGGCAGCATCCGTTCAACCCGTCCGACCAATATCCTGCTCTGCAGTGAGTGGGATGCGGTTCTATGCCATGACGGCGGGCCGTACTACAACGACAGTTATTTCAATAATGTCTACAACAAGCATTTCTCCGGCACCTTCTCCCGCGTAAAGAACGGAAAGGACTGGGAGTTTACGGAGTATATCGTCAGCGGCGACCTGGACAAGAACTTCAGCAGCTCCGGCTATTCGAAAGAATACGACGCGGACAAGCCGGAGAGGATTGACCACTTCAATTTCGTGGAATACGGACTGGAAGCGGATCTGGAGGCGATGAGCGACAGCATTCTTACCGCCAACACGATAACGCTGCCGTTCCAGCACAACGGCTCGCGCTTTGAGTACAATCCGGAGACAAAGCTGTACGAATACTATGAATACGACGGGCGCCATGAGGACGCGGTGACAGGGGAGCCCCTGGCCTTCACCAACCTTCTGATCCAGAGCTGCGATTTCCATCAGTACGACGAGAACGGATATCTGATTTACAACTGCATCGCTGCGACGCAGCTCGGCTACTATGTAACGAGAGGCAAGGCGATCCCGATCGTGTGGACGAAGCCGGGTGAAAAGGATCCCACCAGATACTACACCGCCATGGCAGAGGAAATTGAGATGAACACCGGAAAGACCTACATAACGCTCGTCCCCTCGGACAGCTGGTCTGACGTTTCGATCTATTAACCGCACATGTATACTTTTGACGGACGTATCCGTTACAGTGAGACAGCCGAGGACGGATATCTTAAAATTGAATCCCTGATCGATTATTTCCAGGACTGTTCCTCCTTCCAGTCTGAGGACCTGGGCGTCGGGAATGATTATCTGAAGGCACATCACTGCGCCTGGATCGTCAATTTCTGGCAGATCGATATTTTAAGACTCCCGAGGCTCGGGGACTATGTCAGGACGGGCACCTCGCCCTATTCACTGAAGGGCTTTATGGGATTCAGGAATTTTATGATGTCCACACAGGAAGACGAGCGGCTGGTGAATGCGAATTCCGTCTGGTCTTTGTTTGACCTGGACAAGGCGGTTCCCGTACGGGTCACGGATGAGATGACAAAGGGGTATGAGCTTTTCCCGAAGTTTGACATGGAATATCTGCCCCGCAAGATCACATATGATCCGGAGGCAATGAGGGCGGCTGCGCCGGTGGAGGTCGACGGCTCCATGATGGACAGCAACCACCATATGAACAATGCCCAGTATGTCAGGCTGGCTCTGGGCTTTACGGATTCCCGGGATCACAAAAGGATCAGGAGAATCCTTGTCGAATACAGGCAGCAGGCCCATGCGGGCGATGTTATTTACCCGGGGGTCCTGGAGCGTGAAAACGGCAACGGGACAAGGACCGTTACAGTCAGTCTCTCCGATGCGGAGGGCAGGCCGTACGCTGTCGTCGAGACAACCGCTGATTATAATCAGTAAAGCAGACAGTAAACAGGAAATGGAAGAGCGCCGCGGGGCACGGCGCGCAAAGGAGAACGGAACTACATGTTAGAGTTAGGAAGAAAACAGACGCTTGTTGTGGAAAAAAAGGTTCCGATGGGCGTCTTTTTAATTGAAAAAGGCCAGGAGGAGCCGCATGTGCTCCTGCCCGGCAAATATGTGCCGGAGGGGGCGCAGCCGGGAGACGAGGTGGAGGTTTTCCTGTATAAGGATTCCGAGGACAGGCTCGTAGCCACGACGAAGATGCCGCTTCTTATGCTGCATGAGGTGGGATTTCTGGAGGTCACGCAGGTCGGCAGGATCGGGGCGTTCCTCGACTGGGGCCTGGATAAGGATCTTCTGCTGCCCTTCCATGAGCAGCCCGCGCAGCGCGTGCGCAAGGGACAGAGCGTTCTGTGCGCTGTCTATATCGATAAGAGCGGGCGGCTGTGTGCGACAATGAATGTATACCCGTGGCTCTCGACGGAAAGTCCGTATCACAAGGACGACGAGGTCAGCGGGACGGTCTATGAGACCAGCGGGAATTTCGGGACGTTTGTCGCTGTCGACGACAGGTACAGCGCCCTGATTCCCAAAAAGGAGTTGGTCACGGATCTTGCGGTCGGCGATAAGATCAGCGCGAGAGTGACTGCTGTGCGCCCGGACGGGAAGCTGAATCTTTCCCTCCGCGATAAAGGGTATATGCAGATTGACAAGGATGCCGCCGTCATACTGGAAATGCTGGCTGCAAACGGCGGAAAGCTTCCCTTTACGGACAAGTCGGATCCCGCCCTGATCCGTCAGAAGATGCATATGAGCAAGAGCCAGTTCAAGCGGGCCGTGGGTCACCTTCTCAAGGACGGGAAAATAAGGATCACGGAAACACAGATACTGTCTTTACAGTAGGAAAGGAGAGACGAAGTGTCGGAAAAGCGCGGCGGTGTATGCTTCCTTTTGATGGTTATAGCGTCAATTGCCGGATCCTTTGCCATTGGACTGGCGGGCTTTTTTTACCCCTGGCTTTATAATCTGGTTCCGTCGAGTGTGATCTCGGAGCTTCTTCTCCTGCTGCCGGCAGTGATTATGGCGCTTCTGACGCCGGCGGGAGTTTCGGAGATGTTTGCGCTCAGAAGAATGCCGTTTAAACAGGGCCTTCTTTCGGCCGCCCTGATTGCCGCGGCCTTTCCTGTCGCGGTATTCTGCAACTCGATATCCACGATGTTTGTAGACAATACAGTCCTTGCGATGAGCGACAGCATCCTTTCGGAGCCGTTTCCCGTGATGGTGGCACTGATCGGCGTGTTCGGGCCTCTGTGTGAAGAGCTTTGCTTCAGGGGTTACATTTTCCAGAACTTAAAGAGCGGAGGGAAAACAGCGGCGGCAGCCGTGGTTTCCGGAATCCTGTTCGGCCTGATCCACATGAATCTCAACCAGGCCCTCTACGGCGTGGCGCTCGGCACGATCATGGCCTTTGCGGTCGCGGCAACCGGAAGCCTCTGGAGCAGCATTATAATGCATGTTCTGCTGAACTCGCTTGAGGTTGCGGGCATGTACCTTGCCGATTACGCAAAAAGCCTTGCTGACACTGTTCCTGCCATACAGGAGATGATGGAGGCGGAGCAGAGTGAAATCACGGCAATGGACATCTGCATTTACGGTGTCATCGCACTGATCGGCATCACATTCTGCGTCCTGATTATCCGGAAGATGCGCTCAGTCCGGATGGAAGCGGCGAAAGAGGTCGACGGTGAGGAGGAAGGATTCCTTACAGAGTCTTTGCGCGAGAGAGAGGAAGATCCATTCTATGGCTCTGCGCAGGAAGAGGAAGATAACAGCTATGCGCACGTACTGCCGGACGATCCGCAGCATATGCTCAGGGGCGATGCGATAACGGAGGCGGAGTTCCCGTCCGAAGGCAGTCTGCAGGACGAAAAAGGAAGTACCGGGAAGATTTTTTCGGTGCCGCTGATCATCGGAGCCGTTATCACAATTGGATATATTGCTGTGATAGAACTCCTCTTATGACCCGAAAATAAGGCTTTCAGACAATACTTTGTCCGTTATTCGTAAATATTCACAAAAAACACCCTTTGCTTTTGTGGACTTTTTAGAACCACTGCTTTACAATAAAATATGTATGTACATCTGATATTTTATAATGCGGGGATAAGTGGGTTATGATTTCGAATCAGGTTCTGCAGAATACAATCGAGGGTATAAAAGAAATCTCCAGACTTGATATCTGCGTTATGGATGCAGAAGGAAGGGAGATAGTATCAACGGCGGACGTATTCGCCGACGCGGCTTCTTCTGTAGAGGACTTTGCGCTGTCGCAGGCAGACTCACAGGCGGCGGGGCCGTTCCAGTTTTTTAAGGTATTTGACGATAAGCTTCTGGAGTATATCGTCGTAGTCTTCGGCGACGACGATCACTCACTGATGGTAGGAAGGATGGCGGCCTTCCAGCTGAGGGGCCTTCTTGCGGCGTTCAAGGAGCACTACGACAGGGACGGGTTCATGAAGAACCTCCTCCTGGACAACCTGCTTCTGATTGATATTTACGAGCGGGCCAAAAAGCTGCACATCCCGTCGAATGTGCAGAGGGTGGTGGTCCTGATCGAAAGCGACCGCTCCCAGCAGTCCGGGCGCGACGCGCTGACGGCCATGCAGGAATATGCGGGTTCATCCTCCTCGGATGTGGTCACCGCGGTTGACGAGTACAATGTCGTCGTAGTCAGGGACCTCGGCGCAGGGAAGAATGCGGAGACGGAGCGCTACGCGCAGGCCGTGATGAAGTATCTTCTTTCGCAGGGCTTTTCCGGAATCCGCGTCTCGTACGGCAATGCCGTGGGAGAGTTAAAGGACATCAGCAGATCCTATAAAGAAGCCAAGATGGCGCTCGACGTCAGCAGGATATTCTTTGAGGACAAGGATGTGATTGCGTATTCACAGCTCGGAATCGGAAGGCTGATCTACCAGCTGCCGCTTCCGCTGTGCAAGATGTTTATCCAGGAGATTTTCAAGGACAGGAGACCCGATGATTTTGATGAGGAGACCCTGACCACGATCAATAAGTTTTTTGAAAACAATCTTAATGTATCGGAGACTTCAAGGCAGCTGTTCATCCACAGGAACACCCTTGTGTACAGGCTTGATAAGCTGCAGCGCAGCACGGGGCTGGATCTTCGCGTGTTCGAGGACGCGATCACCTTCAAGATTGCCCTTATGGTTGTGAAATATATGCAGTTCATGGAAGAGGAGTAAATGGCAAGAAGAAAAGTCTATACGCCCGAGAGTGACGATGTAGTCATATCGCTCAGGGACGTCAGCAAACAATACACAAAGCAGGCTGCTGCTGTCACGGGCGCGAATCTTGAAGTCCGTGAGGGCGAGTTTGTATTTGTCACGGGCGAGACCGGCTCAGGCAAGTCCACGCTTGTGAAGATTATTATGCACGAGCTCAAGGCTTCGTCAGGCGAGGTCAACGTACTCGGCTATGACCTGAGCAGGATCGGACACGGCAAAATCCCGAGATTCAGACGCAATCTTGGAATCGTGTTCCAGGATTTCCGCCTGCTCAAGGACCGCAATGTCTATGAGAACGTTGCTTTCGCGCAGAGAATCATTATGGTTCCCTCCGCACAGATGAAGCGCAATGTCCTGAATATGCTTGACATGGTCGGCATGTCGGATAAATATAAGCGGAAGGTCACACAGCTCTCCGGAGGAGAACAGCAGCGTGTGGCGCTCGCAAGAGCCCTTGTCAACAAGCCGCTCATCCTTCTTGCCGACGAGCCTACCGGCAACCTCGACGCGGATACCGCATGGGAAATCATGCAGCTGATCGACAAGGTCAACCGGGACTACGGCACGACCGTTCTTGTCGTCACGCACGACCGCAGCATCGTTGAGAGAATGCACAAGCGCGTGATTGAGATGAAGCAGGGAGAGATCATCAGCGATACGCCGGCAAAAGAGGAGGACATCGACGAAGAGGAGGAAATCTTCGAGTATCAGGATGTCGACGCGGATGACCTTGACAACTATGATTACGATGACTGAGATATGAGAATAGGAACATTTTTTTATACCATCGGGCAGGGCTTTAAAAACCTGTTCCGCAATAAAGGCTATACCCTTGCGTCCATCGCGACGATTTCCGCCTGTCTGTTTCTTTTCGGCATGTTCTTTTCCGTGCTGACAAACTTCAGGCACATTGTCCTGCGCGCGGAGCAGGGCGTGTCGGTAACGGCGTTTTTCCATGAGGAGCAGGGCGTTACGGAGGAGCAGATCCTCCAGCTGAAGGTTGCGATCGAAGAGCGCGAAGAGGTCGCGAGCGTCGAGTACATCACGGCGGACGAGGCGTGGGAGACATTCAGCGAGGATTATCTCGGAGAGTACAAGGACGGCTTCCTTGAGAACCCCCTCGAGGGCGATGACCATCTGGTAATCTATCTCGCGGACGTTTCGCAGCAGTCCGAGCTGGTCAGCTACCTTGAGAACCTGGATATTGTCAGGGAGGTCAACCGGTCGGAGACTGTCGCGGACATGCTCAGCGGCGCGAACCGCCTGATTTTCTATGCTTCGATTATCATTATCGCGGTGCTTCTTGTCGTATCTCTTTTCCTGATCAGCAATACCATTGCATCGGGTATTACCAGTCACCAGGATGAGATTACGATTATGAAATATATCGGCGCAACGGACTTTTATGTAAGAGCGCCTTATGTATTCGAGGGACTGATCATCGGCGTACTCGGCTCAGTAATACCTCTTGCGCTGACCCACTATGTGTATGAGCGGGCGATAGAGATTATCAGCGGGAAATTCTCCATGCTTTCGGGACTTCTGGACTTCCTGCCCGTGGAATCCGTGTTCTATTATCTGATCCCGGTTTCCATCGGAATGGGCGTAGGCCTTGGCTTTATCGGAAGTATGCTGAGTGTCCGTAAACATCTGAATGTGTAAGGAAAGGCTGTCATAACGATTATCCGGAATATTCACAACAGGGCTGAGGACACCAGCGGCCCATGCAGAAGGGAAAACAAAGTACGGCGGTGTGCACGTATGTGCACACTGCTTTTTGGGATATTTGTGCTTGTCGTCTGTCAGCTGCCCCGGACTGCTCCTTCGGGAAGGGCTCTTACAGTACAGGCGGCGGAGCTGACAAATGAGACAATCCGCCAGAAGCAGGCGGAGATCAGCGCGGCGCAGCAGGAGAGAGATTCCATCAAGAGCAGCCTTGCCAACGTGCAGCGGATCAAGCAGGAACTGGAGGCATCCAGGAACAACCTGAACGACTATGTCACAAAGCTCGATGCCGAGCTTGCGCGGATCCAGGCGAATATCGAAGACCTTAAACAGAAAATCGAGATCAAGGAAGCCGAGATCGCGCAGACGCAGCTCGAACTCGAGGCAGCGATCGCGAGGCAGGAAGCCCAGTACAACGCGATGAAAAAGCGGGTCCGCTTTATTTTCGAGAAGGGCGATTCCTATTATCTGCAGATCCTTCTGGAATCGGCGTCTTTCTCCGACATGCTCAACAAGCAGTACTACATCGAAAAGCTTTCCGAGTATGACCGGAAAATGCTCGATGAATATACGAGACAGAAGGAGCTTGTCGAGCTGACAAAACAGGCTCTTGAGGAAGAGCAGGCAACGCTTGAGGAAACCAAGGCCGGCGTTGAAGAGGAAGAGGCCAACATAGAGGCCCTGATCAAGGAGAAACAGGCGCAGATCGCGGCGATGCAGGCTGAGATCGCCAACAAGCAGGGCGAAATCGACCAGTATGAGGCCCGTGTGGCCCAGCAGAACGCCGAGATCGCAGAGCTGGAGAGAATTGTGGCTGCCGAAAAGCAGCGCCTTGCAGAGGCGAACAGGCGGCATTACGGGGGCGGCGTGTTCGCATGGCCTGCTCCCAGCTACACCTACATCAGCTCTGAATTCGGCTACCGCACGGCACCGACGACCGGTGCCAGCACCTTCCACAGCGGGCTTGACATGGCGGCGCCCAGCGGCTCGGCGATCCTTGCCGCGGCTGACGGCGATGTCGTCGCAGCCTCCTACAGCTCCTCTATGGGCAACTACGTGATGATTGATCACGGTGACGGACTCTACACTATTTACATGCACGCCTCGTCCCTTCTGGTATCCAAGGGACAGGTTGTCTCCAAGGGGCAGCAGATCGCGCGCGTAGGCAGCACGGGAATATCGACAGGCCCTCACCTGCACTTCTCGGTCCGCCTCAACGGATCCTACGTCAACCCCTGGAATTATCTGGGAAGATGATCGGAGAAAAACAATGGAACAGGTCAGTGGAAACAACAATAATCCGATAACCGGGGTCTCGAAGCCGCGCTCCTTTGCCGCGGGAATCCTGACCGGCGTCCTGATCACAACGCTGATTGCAGGCACTGTGTTAGGGGGCTTTCTGCAGTTCGGGAAGGGCTCCTCAGGCGGCCTTGCAGCGACCGGGCTTCTGGGCAATCTTGTCAACAGGAAAAACAGCGCCGTCAACGACGAGTCCATAGAAAAGCTGCGCGGCCTGGAGCGGATCATAAATGAGTATTATTACGAGCCGGAGAATATTTCGGTCGACGATCTGGAAACCGGGCTGTATAAGGGGCTGTTCAAGGCACTCGGCGATCCCTATACCGAGTATTACACAAAAGAAGAGACCGAAGAGCTTGAGAAAGCACTTGTCGGTTATTACTACGGGATCGGGGCGTATATCAGCCAGGACCAGGTTTCCGGCTATCCCATGATCTCGGGCGTCATAAAGAACACCCCCGCCGAGGAGGCAGGGCTCCTTGCGGACGATATTATCTACAGCGTAAATGATGAATCCGCTGCAGGCATGTCCCTGGATGAAGTCGTCAGCAGGGTCCGCGGTGAGGCGGGCACAACCGTTCACCTGACGATCTACCGCGAGGGAGAATCCGACTATCTTGAGTTCGACGTCGAAAGGCGCAAGGTGGATTCCCCGTCGATCGAGTCAGAGGTGATGGAGGACGATATCGGCTATATCCAGATCTCCGAATTTACCGAGGTCAGTGCGGGACAGTTTGACGAGGCTCTCGCAGAGCTGTACAGCCAGAATATCAAGGGCCTTGTCATTGACCTGCGCAATAATCCGGGAGGAGACGTGGATGCGGTGACCAGCATCGCGAACAAGCTTCTTCCCGAGGGCATTGTCTTCTATATGGAGGACAAGGACAACAAGCGCATTACATACAAGTGCGACGGCAAGAACGAGATTAAAATCCCGCTGGTCCTGCTTGTCAACGGCAACTCTGCCAGTGCCTCCGAGATCCTCTCCGGAGCGGTGAAGGACTCCGGCATCGGTACGATCCTCGGCACACAGACCTACGGCAAGGGCGTCGTCCAGACCATGTATTCCCTGAACGACGGCAGCACGGTCAAGATAACGACAGCGGACTATTACACAAGGAACGGCAACAACATCAATAAGATCGGAATCGAACCTGACCTCGTAGTCGAATTTGACGGCGAAGCCTACCGAGAGGACGGTACGGACAACCAGCTCGATTCCGCGCTCGGAGAGATCAGGAAAGTGCTCGCAGAAAGCGCGGCCGAAAAAAAGGCCGACAAGGCTGACAAAGCGGACAAGGCGGATTGAGACTGACCGTCAGGCAGCCTGTAAATATCCGTTGAATGTAGACTTTAATTCCGCTTGTAAAAGTAAATTCCATACTGAAGACTAATTTCAGCTTTTTAAGGGTTTGACATTGTTT
>CADBPC010000008.1 GCA_902796425.1 uncultured Lachnospiraceae bacterium | reverse complement strand
ACTCCTGCGGCAGAGGAACCAATAATTACATATCTCATTCTTTCACCTCCTCAAGAGTGATGGCGTGCATGGGACACTTCTCGACGCACATGGGCATGGGTGTCTTTCCGTCCGCGCTTCTGTGGACGCACATGTTGCACTTCATGATCTCCTTCTGCCGGATGCTGTCGTATTTGAGGATGCCGTAAGGGCAGGACATGATGCACATATAGCAGCTGGCGCACTGGTCCTTGTTGTATTCAACGAACCCGGTTTCCGGATTTTTGTGCATGGCGCCCGTCATGCAGGTATAGGTACATTCCGGCTTGCTGCAGTGTCTGCAGAAGATCGGCGCAGGGGTAGTCCCGGAATCAATAACGACCCTGTTCCTGGCATCTCCGCTCTCTGTCTCATGGCTGACCACACAGGCTGTGACACAGGTCAGACATCCGATACAGAGATCTCTGTTTATCTTGATTCGATACATGTAACCGTCCCCCTTTTATACTTTCTCAAACCTGCAGGTTCCGCCCTTGTAATTGGGCTCTCTGGAATATTTGTCATAAACGGAAGGTGTCAGTTTGTTGCACTCAATATAATGAATTGGCGCGTAGAGTTCTCCGTACTGGACGTTGTCGGTGACCTTGACCGCGAAGACTGCGTCCTGTCCGTTGGAGGAAAAGACACGGATTCGGTCCATGTCGCGGATGCCCTTCTCTTTTGCAAGCTCTGTGTTCATGTAGACATAAGCCTTTTTCTGGGAGACATCCTCCACAAACTTGACTTCCTTAGTCCTGGACTGGGTGTGCCACTGCCCGACGGTTCCTCTTCCGGTGTTGAAGACCAGGGGGAACTCCTCTGTTACGGGAATGGGATTCTCCATGGGCTCTTCAAATACAAAGCGTGCCCTTCCGGAAGGGGTAAAGAATTTCCCGTCGGCATAGAGTCTTCTCTGTTCTTCGGCGAATTCCGCCTCCCTGCCTTCGGGATAAGGCCACTGCCTGCCATGGGAATCAGTCAGGTCGTCCCAGTGGATGCCGGTAAAGTCACAGCCCCTGCCCCTGGAGCACTCTCTGAGCAGGTCAAAGCACTGGCGTGGCGTCTCCCATCTGGCGATGGCATCTCCCATGCCGAGGGCTTTGGCTACGCCCAGTACGCATTCATAATCGGAGATCTCGTTCTCCCCCCTCTCCAGGACCTTACGCATAGGGGACAGCCGTCTTTCCATGTTGATATAGGTGCCCTCTTTTTTAAGTCCGGGAACCACAGGGAAATAAACCGTGCAGTCCTCGGCGCTCTCTATAGTGTCATAGATGTCCTGAACAATAAAGAGCTCCAGCTTTTTGGCTGCGGACGCAAAGGTCTCGTTATTAGTCCAGCTGTGTCTGGGATTTGTGCACAGTATCCACAGTCCCTTGATCTCACCCGCATTGATTCCCTCAATGATCCTGTTATAGGGAAGTGTCGGCTTTCCTGCCATAAGATCCGGCGAGATACCTATAATATCCGCTATTCTCTTTTTCTCAGCTTCATCAGTAAAATCACCGCCCGCGAACAGGCAGGTAGTATTGCTGAAAAGTCTGGATCCCATGGCATTGCACTGGCCTGTAATAGAGTTGCCGCCTGTACCGGGTTTGCCGATATTGCCGGTCAGGAAGGCGAGATTCATGATGGACTGGGCTGTGCGGACAGCTTCATATCCCTGGTTGACGCCCATGGTCCACCAGAAGGATACGGCTTTTCCGTTATGGATCAGCTCTGTCAGCTCAAGAATCTGTGCCCCGGAAAGGCCGGTCGCTTCTGTGCCTCTTTCCAGGGTAAAGTCCTTCACAAATGCTTTGAAATCCTCATATCCCTCGGTATGCTGATCCACAAAGCTGTGGTCCACATAATCCTTTTCAATGATCAGATTGGCCAGAGTATACATGAGGGTCAGATCCGATCTCCAGCGAAGAGGATAATGGTAGTCCGCGTTCCTTGCGGTCTCGGATCTCCTGGGATCGATAACTATGATCTTTCTGTCAGGTATTTTGTTGTTCCTGACCCTCTGCCAGATGATGGGATGCGCCACAACAGGGTTGGCTCCTATAAAGATGATGGTGTCTGAGAGTTCAAAATCATTCAGTGTATATCCCGGCGCGTCGTACCCGAAGGTCCCCTTGTGGGCGACCGCGGCTGTAGCCATACAGAGCCTCGTGTTGCCGTCGACATTGGTCTGCAGGAAATTGCGCATGACATGACCGAAGATGGCAAACTCCTCAAGAGTCAGCTGACCTGTGCTGATGCCTGCAATGCTTTCCCTTCCATATTTGTCCTGAAGTTCTTTGATTTTTGCAGCTGCATGGTTAAACCCCTCGTCCCATGAAACCTCTTTAAAGCTTCCGTCCTCCTGCCTGATTTTCGGCAGGGAATTGGGCTTTACCGTTGTCTGCTGCTTGCTCAGCGAAAGCCCTTTGATGCAGCTGAAGCCATCATTGACCGGGTACCCTTTCGTCGGGACAGTCTTTACGATCCGGCCATCTTCTACATAGAAGTCCAGATTGCAGTCGATGGCACAGAAATTACATGTCGATTGTACCTTCCTCATGATTCCCCTTCTCCTCCTGATTTTGTGGAATATGATTATACACTGTTAGATTAATGATACCATATTTGTTAGTTTATTCTTATAAATTACGTATTTACTGTTCGTATATTTGTACAAAATTTATATGTGGATCGACTTATGCTATAATGAGAATTACTCCGAGCTTCGGGACCTAAAAGACAACCTGCCTCATGGTCCGGAGGACGTGCAGGCAATTCAGACTGCACCGGGGTGTGGGCGGAAACGGACACGCCTTCCTTATTGAAAAGGGGTTTTAAAGTGAAGAAACTGAACTTAAGGGCCTGGATTTTTATGGCCTTATGTTGTGATTTCGGGCTTTTTTCCAAAAAGCTTGTTTCACCTGCCGCAAATCTGATAACGGACTTTCTGCACATCCCGGGCGGTGTTGCCACCAGTTTTTCCCTGATGTTTCTTGTGATTGCCGCTTCTCTGATCCCTGTCTTCGGCTGCGCCGCTGTAATGGGCGCTATCCAGAGTATGCTCGCACTCTTTTTCGGCATGACAGGCAGTATGGGTATCCTTGCCCCGATCGGATATATCCTGCCGGGGCTTGTCATCGATCTCATATTTTTCCTCTCACGAAAAATAACAGGAGACAGTGCCCCGGGTATTATGCCTGCAATGATACTGTCATCGGTTGCCGCATGCCTTACGGCCACCATCATCGTGTTCCGGCTGCGGGGGCTCGTCCTGCTGTTATATGTACTGGTTTCAGCTGCCAGCGGATCACTCTGCGGTCTGCTCGCCGTCAGTCTGTCCTGCCGCCTGAAGCCCATTATTTTCTATCATTCGGAGGTAAAAGCTTGACAAAAAGAAATCTGGTTATAACGGTTATTCTTGTCCTTGCGGCCACGCTGATTTCAGTCTTCTATCTCCGGGGACGCACCCAGTCGCCCCGGGGGAGCCTGAACATCTGTTATGAAGATAAGGAAATCTCGGTCGAACCCTTTACGCTTTCTTTATCGGAGGTAAAAGGAACGGTTGTCAATGGAAAGGGAGAAGAAAAGGAGATATCCGCAAAGGGGGTATCTGTGATGGATGTCCTGTCCCTTGCCGGCATAGAGAACGGCGATTTTGCTTATGTGCGGGCAGTTTCCTCCGATGAATACGCAGCGGAGCTCCTTGCACAGGAGGTGGCCGACGACGGAATCGCCTTCCTGATCCGGGACTCCTCCGATGGCAGCAAAAAGGTGGGCGGTCTGTCGATCCGCCTGGTTGTCTTCGGGGATTCCAATTCCAAGCGGCAGGTCAAAGATGTTGTAAGGATTGAAGTGGTAAAATGAGTGAAACAAACTCCTGCAGAAAGGAATTCTGCGGAATCGTGCTGGCCGGCGGCAGAAGCCGGCGGATGGGGACCGATAAGGCAGATATCACCCTGGGAGGGAGAACTTTTCTGGAAATTCAGGTTCGAAAGCTTCGGCTCCTTGGGGCAGCGGACATCCTTATCTCCGGAAAACAGGCTTTCCTTCCGGGTACCCGCTGCATCCCGGACATGACTCCCGGCATCGGACCTCTCGGCGGGCTTATGTCCTGTTTTCCCTCCGCATCTCAAAGGTACGCCGTTGTCCTTGGCGTGGACGTTCCGCTTATATCGGTTTCAACACTGGAAGGCCTTCTGAAAGCTCATAAAGGCGGAGATTATGACGCCACCATCCTGTCCTTTGAAGGAAGAATCGAACCTTTGATCGCGGTCTACAGCACATATACCGCAGGTCTTATCAAAGAACTGACAGGCAGTAAAAAACTGTCAATGAAGGCCTATATCGAAAGGCTTCACTGCCAGCTTTACCCGTTCTGCGGAGATCCCCGCGAACTTATCAACTGCAATTCTCCGGAGGATCTTTCCGGACTTATACAAGATAAGGAGACGATATGAATCACAGATTATCAGGTGTTAATTACAGCGATCCGCGTCCGTATGAGACTGCGCACCGGGCAGTTGCCAGGAAGGCTGCGGCGGAGGGCATGGTCCTTCTGAAGAACGAGGGTCTGTTTCCGCTTTCGAAAGAAACGAGGATTGCTCTGTACGGCGTCGGCAGTATGTTCCCCGTCAAGGGAGGAAGCGGCTCCGGCGATGTCAATTCCAGAGAGACCGTAAATGTCAGAGACGGTCTGAAAAACGCCGGCTATACGATTGTGAACGAATCGTGGCTCGAGAACTATAAGGCAACTTATGAGGCTGCAAGGATTGCATGGCGGGACGAGATCTTTGCCAAGTGCGATGAGGCGGAGAAAAAGACAGGAAATCCCAACCTGTTCTATGTCTATGCAGGGACACCGTTTACCGCTCCTGTGGGCGAAGACCCCGTAAAGGAGGACGCCGATGTTGCCATTTTCGTGCTCAGCCGCACGGCAGGCGAGGGCGCTGACCGGTTTGACAGGGAGGGCGACTATCAGGCCACTGAGGAAGAGCGCAGATTTATTGAGCTGCTCGGGGAAATGTATCCTGCCGTCGCAGTGATTCTCAACATCGGAAGCGTAATGGATCTTAGCTTCCTTGACAGCGTTGAGAACCTCAAGTCCATTCTTCTTATGGGGCAGCCCGGTATGGAAGCCGGCAATGCTGCCGCGGATATCATCAGCGGAGATGTGACGCCCGGAGGAAAGCTGACGGATACATGGGCCCTGGAATATGCGGATTACCCTAATTCCGCAACGTTCTCGCACAACAACGGCAATGTCCTGAAAGAGTATTATGAAGAAGGACTTTATGTCGGCTACCGGTATTTTGACACCTTCGACGTCCCTGTACGTTACCCTTACGGTTATGGCCTGTCCTATACGGATTTTGCTGTTAAAGCAGCCGGGATCCGCTATGAAGGAGCCGGTACGGATGATCCTAAGGCCATACTGACCGTCGATGTTAAAAATACCGGCACGAAATATGCCGGCACAGAGGTCGTCCAGCTCTATGCATCCTGCCCGCAGGATAAGCTTGCCAAAGAATATCGCCGGATGGTCGCTTTTGCAAAGACCGGAACGCTCGCACCGGGAGAAAGCCAGACTTTGGAGATTCCCTTCCCGATCTATGCGCTGGCCTCCTATGACGAATCGCTTCCCGGGTGGACTCTTGAAAAAGGCGTTTACGGTATTTTTGCCGGAAACTCCATTGCCTCATCGGTTTTGGCCGCCTCTGTTGAAGTGAAGGAAGACGCTGTCTTTGAGGTGACGCAACATATCTGTCCCCTGAAAGATGAACTGCATGAGCTTCAGGCAGATGCCGACAGACTGAGGGCAAAAAGAGAGGCGTGGCTTCCGGAAACGGAACGCCTTCCGAAGGTCACTGTGAATGCCGGCGATATTGTTACAAAAACAGCAGTTTATACTGGCGCTTATGAAGATACCCCGGAAGAAGTCCGGAAATTCGTTGATACTCTCTCCGAGGAGCAGCTGATCCTGCTCACGACAGGCGATGTGGCCGCCGGACAGGGCAGCACGATCGGAAACGCCGGCAGCCGCGTGCCGGGAAGTGCGGCGCAGACGAGCGGCTGTGCGGCCGGGCAGGGACTGGGCGATTTTGTTCTTGCAGACGGTCCCGCAGGTCTTCGTCTCAACAAAGAATACCATGTTAAAGACGGCGTTCCGGTCAAAGAGCCCTTCTCAAAATCCATTGAAAACGGCTTCCTGTACAGGGGTCCGGAGGTGACTGACGGAGAAGTCATGTATCAGTTCTGCACCGCCATTCCGGTCGGGACGAACCTTGCGCAGACCTGGAATCCGGACACGGTCGCCGCCTGCGGCAGGGCCGTTGCGGAAGAAATGGTGGAGTTCGGCGTTGTATCATGGCTTGCTCCCGGCATGAATATTCACAGGAATCCTCTCTGCGGGCGCAACTTTGAATACTATTCGGAGGATCCTGTCCTGAGCGGCATTATGGCGGCCGCCATGACAGACGGAGTGCAGTCGCTCCACGGCTGCGGGACGACGATCAAGCATTTTGCGGCCAACAACCAGGAGGACAACCGCAAGGGAAGCGACAGCATCCTGTCCGAGCGTGTCCTTCGCGAGATCTATCTGAAGGGATTTGAGATCGCCGTAAAGCTCTCTCACCCGATGTTCATCATGACAAGCTATAACTTCGTCAACGGAGTGCATGCGGCCAACAGTTATGATCTCTGCACCATGGCAGCCCGCGACGAATGGGGATTTAACGGTATGATCATGACCGACTGGGGTACAACACGCAATGATCCCACCTCTACCGCTGCCGGATGCCTTCGCGCCGGCAACGACATCGTCATGCCCGGCACGCCGGAAGATCATGAAAACATCCGCAAAGAGCTTGCAGACGGCACCCTTACCCTGAAGGATCTCAAGCGTTCTGTCGCCAGAGTAGTCGACGCCGTTTGGAAATCTGAGTGAGCAGCTAAGCGAGAAAACGCAAAGCGGCCCGGAAAGGATCGGCAAGCGTTTGTTTACTCAAAAACTCGCCGGCCTTCCGCCGCTTACCACCCGTACTTGCGGTCCAGGATCTCATACAGTGCGAGATCCGGTTCAAGGATCATGCCGGTATTCGTTCCGAATTCCATGATGTTCGTCGAGTCCGGCGACTGATCGAAGTCGGAAAGTGTGCCGCTGTTGGGGTCGCCGTTTTTTACGAAATCCACGAAGTATGTGTGCATTGTATCCGACAGCTTCCGGTCTTCCTCTGTATAAAGTTTGGAATTATCCGGAATCATGCCGAAGGTATAAACCATCTCACCGCTGTGCCAGCTGCCGAGCCGCCCGTTGTCTTTGGTAAACAGGTATTCCCATGACGGAACGCCGTTTTCCTGCTCCAGGCGGTTCAGGCAGTAATGCGGATAGTTAAAGAAAATCGCACCGTAGATCTTTGCCCAACAGCGGTCCGCTTCTTCATCCGTTTTCGGGTCATAGAGCGCAAGGATCTCGTCCGCATACTCTCCTGCCCATCCCCGGACTCTCTGTTCATAGTCCTTCAGGTCTGCATGGGAAAACAGGATAAACGGACCGCTTTCCTCGGCATTGTATCCGTGGACCAGCGCTTCTTCGTTGTGGACTCCCTGCTTTCTGAGGTTATACGGCGTATCCGGAAGGACATAGCCGTCAATCGTCACATGGTGCTGCGTCTCCTGCTCCCCGACAAGCTTCTCAGCGGGGATCTGCCTCAGTTCTTCCAGCGAGGCGCAGTTATACCTTGCCATCAGATCGGCGCCTGAGGATAAGGCTTCGTCAAACAGCCGGTAGGAATGCGGGGGCTCTATGGATGAGATCGTGGAACTCTCCATGATCGCCCGCCGGAACAGGCCGGCTGAAAGAGGCGAGACGCAGAGCGCATCCACGCATACAGCGCCTGCCGATTCGCCGATCAGGGTTACATTGTCCGGGTCGCCGCCGAAATTTTCAATATTCTGCCGCACCCACTCCAGCGCCTTGATCTGGTCGAGGAGCCCGAAGTTTCCGGCCGTCCCCTCTTCCTCCATCATCTCTTCTACTGCAAGAAACCCGAAAACGCCGAGACGGTATCCCATATTGACGCAGATGACGCCGTCCTTTGCATACCCCTCGCCGCTGTAGTCCTGATACCAGGGCTGGCCTGTTTTCAGGGAGCCGCCGTGGATATAGACCGCTACCGGCGCCTTCTCCACATGCCCTGCCGGCTTCCAGATATTGAGATAGAGGCTGTCCTCCGAATAAGCCGCGCGGTAATTATCCTTCAGGGAAATCGTATAGTCGTGGTACCCGATGATCTGTGCCAGCGAGCTGTAAACCGGCTGGTTCTGTACCTGCATGGACATCGGCGCGAAGGTATCACATTCCAGGATATCCGTCCACGGCTGCGGATCCTGCGGCTTTTTCCACCGAAGCTCACCGACCGGCGGCGCGGCATAAGGAATGCCGGCAAACAGCTCTACGCCGCTATCCAGCACAACGCCCCGGACGTCGCCATATGCAGTTGAATACACCTGCGTCCTTTCCGGATTCGCCGTATCCGCTGCCGGGACCCTTCTGACCGGCGGCCAGGTGACAAGAACGATGCAGACACATACGGCCGGAAAGGCAGCAATTCCGAGTCCCTTTTTCCATGGACTCCAGGAAATCATGTACCTTCTGCCGGCCACTGCCATCGCGGCAAGCGCGGCGGCAAACAAAAGCCAGCCGGCCAGAGTGTTCTTATTCAGTTCCAGCACAACACATGTGATTAAGCTGATTATGATCGTGATGATCCATCCGGGAGCGTTCATATTACTCTAATACCTTCCCTCGAGTCTGTCTTTTATCGTGACTGTCCAGATTTCATGTGGTGATTTTCGGAAAACACTGACTCTCTCCTGTATTCCGACGGCGTCATACCGGTGAACTGCCGGAATATCTTCGTGAAATGCGGAGCGCTGGAAAAGCCCAGCGCTTCACCGATCTGACGGATCTCTCTGCCCGTCTGCGCCAGCATTGTCTTTGACTCTTCTATTTTCTGCATCAGAATATAGCGCTTGAGCGTTGCGCCTGTTTCCCCTGCGAACAGAGTGCTGAGGTAGGACTGGTCGAGGCCGGTATATTCTGCAACTTCCGCAGCGCTGATCCGACTGTAAAGGTGCTGCTGTATGTATTGCATCGCCCTCCTGACAGACCGGTTCCGAATCCCATGCTCCGATTCACTGCGCCTGTTCTCATCCAGTTCCATGAATGTGTCGATCATCTCCCGGAAGATCTCCTGATATTCCTCTGCGGATGCTGCCTTGTCTGCCCTGTTGATGAAATAGTCGGAGACGCTGTACGCGTATTCCGCGTTCCCGCCATGTTCCACCAGATAGCTGGACGCGCTGAAGCAGCATCCCACAATGAAGTATTTGAGATCCCGGAGGATGTTGGCCGAGAGAATTCCGCGCTCTCCGGCTCCGACTCTGAAATTGTTCTCCGGATCAAGGCTCATACTGGGGTCAGGGGCCTTTCCCGGAATGCTGAAATCATCCCGGGTGTGATGCATGAAACCGCTCGCCCGCAGGTCAAAAATGAAGTCGTACAGTTCTTTTTTCATGTCAATTCATTCGGAATTAATATATTTTATCTGAAATTATATAAGTAACCGGCGCTGTTTGCAAATATACTGAATACAGGTTACGGAAAACAGGTGTTGCATTTACAGGCATATACAGGAGGCGGTTTATGTTTCACAAGGAATGCGGTCTGACCGATGCACAGATTGATGAGCAGGCAAGACAAAAGCTGGCAAAGCTCAGTCTGAAGGAAAAGGTTTGGCTTCTGCACGGCAACTGGCAGATGATCCGGGACTCGATTTTGTATAAGAGGTCATATAATCCGGTCCCGATTGAGACCTACGGCAGCAAAAAAATCGGTCTTAAACCGATCGGCTTTACGGACGGGCCCCGCGGCGTAGTCATGGGCAAGTCCACCGCCTTTCCGGTATCCATGGCAAGGGCGGCATCGTTTGACACTTCTCTGGAGGAGCGGATCGGCGATGCGATCGGCAAAGAGGCACGTGCCGGCAAGGCCAACTATTTCGGCGGTGTCTGCATCAACCTTCTGATGCACCCCGCAGGAGGAAGGGCGCAGGAGTCCTATGGAGAGGATCCTTTCCTTGTAGGAGAGATGGGTGCGTCTCTGGTAAAGGGCGTACAGAAGCACAACGTGATGGCCTGCGCAAAGCACTACGCCGTCAACAACATGGAAAACAAGCGCTTCTCCGTCAATGTCAACTGCTCGGAGCGGACCCTGAGAGAGGTCTACCTTCCGCATTTCAAAAAAGCTGTCGATGCCGGCGCCGCTTCCCTTATGGGCGCCTACAACAAGTTCCGGGGCGAGCAGGCCTCTGAAAACAGGCATCTTCTGACGGACATCCTGCGGGACGACTGGGGATTCGAGGGATTTACGATCACCGACTTCATCTTTGCCCTTCGCGACGGCGCAAAGGCGCTGAAGGCGGGCATGGATATTGAAATGCCGATCCCGGTCCACTTCGGCAATGAACTGCTGGCCGCCTTAAAGGACGGCAGGATCACCGAGGCCGATATCGACAGGGCACTGCTGCGCAGAATCCGCACTCAGATTGTTTTCGACAATGCAAAGGATCCGCTGCCGGCCTACGGTAAGGAGCTCATCGCCAGCAAAGAGCACTATGCACTTGCCTGCGAGGCTGCGGAGCAGTCAATGGTCCTGATCAAGAATGAAGGCGTCCTGCCCTTCTCCAAAGAAGTCAAAAAGGTTCTTCTGCTCGGTAAGCTCGCCGATACCGAGAATACCGGCGACCATGGCAGCAGCCGCGTCTTTTCCGAGAGGGTCATCACTGCTTTCAGCGGAATTAAGGCATATCTGGGTGATACCGCCGAGGTCATCTATAATTCCGGAGAAGATCTCGAAGCGGCAAAGAAGCTGGCAAGGGAGGCTGACGCGGTCATCATTGTGGCCGGAAACGACTACAATGACGAAGGTGAATGCGTCATGCCCGATCCGGACAGCGATCTGAATGCCATCGAATGCATGGCGCACGGCTTTATCAACAACAATCATAAGATCATCGGAAACGGAATGATGAAGGCCGCATCCAAAAGCGATAAGGCGATGGCCTCCTACACCTCCGGTGATGAGGGCGCTGTCGGCGGAGACCGCAGGTCACTCTCCTTAAAGCCCTCTGAAATCGCACTGATCAAGGCGGCAGCCCCGGAGAATCCGAATACCGTTGTCTCGCTGGTCTGCGGCAGCATGCTGATGACAAAGGAATGGGATGACCAGGTGCCGGCCATTCTCTACAGCTGGTACTGCGGCGTCGAGGGCGGAACCGCGCTTGCAGAAATTCTCTTTGGCAGAGTCAACCCCTCCGGCAGGCTCCCGTTTGCAATCCCGACCGACGAGTCCCACCTCCCGAAGGTTGATTTCCAGGCTAACGAAATCACCTATGACTTCTATCACGGATACCGCAAGCTGGATCATGACGGCAACAAGCCTGCATATCCCTTCGGCTTCGGCCTCAGCTACACGACCTATGAATTCACAAATCCGGCGGTAGAAAAAACAGCCGGCGGCTATACCGTCAGCTGCGATGTCACAAATACCGGCAGCATGGACGGCCGCGAGGTCGTGCAGGTCTATGTCCGTGTTCCTCACTCCGCCGTCGAGCGCCATGTCAAAAAGCTCTGCGGCTTTGACAAGGTGTCCGTGGAGGCAGGAAAGACCGTACACGTCACCATCCCGGTGTCCGGCGAAGAGCTCAAATACTACGATGAAGACCGTAAGGAATGGGTCCTTGAGGATACCGCTTACGAGTTTGGAATCGGAGCACACTCCGGAGACCTTGCCTGGGTGTGAGCCGGGGGCGATTCCTGTTGATGCATATGCATCCGCCGTTGAATGTAGACTTTAATTCCGCTTGTAAAAGTAAATTCCATACTGAAGACTAATTTCAGCTTTTTAAGGGTTTGACATTGTTT
>CADBPC010000007.1 GCA_902796425.1 uncultured Lachnospiraceae bacterium | reverse complement strand
GTGCGGCGGCCTCGGAAAAGGCTACGACGGCATCTACGAGCACGGCATCGACTCGATCATGACGACCGTCGACGGACCGATGGAGCTCTCGGAAGCGCTGGACCGCGCCGAGGACCTCTACTACAAAGGCGCCGTCCGCCTCTTCCGCATGGTCCGCGCGGGAATGCGGATGAAGTAAATATTCCAGGTGATCAGAGATCCGGCAGTTCCTGCCGGATCTCTTCGAGTGGCCCGGCAATCTGGAACAGATGTCCAGCGTCTGTGAGAAGATCGTCCTTCTCACGGAACAGAGGAGCATCGACGAAGTCTTCATCAAAAAGCAGGTCGAGCAGATCCTGCCGGATCTTCTGCCCGGCACCGAAAAGATCGTCCTCTACAAGGACAAAGAAGCCGTGCGCATCGCGGAGCTGCTCCGCAAGCATGGCGGAAGCCGCGAAAAAGTGGCTGCGGAACTGGGGATCAGCAAGACAACGCTGTGGCGGCATATCAAAAAGTACGGCATTGAGAAAGACTTTTCATTCTGACCCGCGGGTCGTGAATTTCTTCAAAAACAGTGGTTCGGCAGGCTGTTGTACAGCCTGTTGGCCTCCTCTACCCGTTTCATGTCCAGATGCACGCCCAGTCCCGGCGCGTCCGGGACCTGAAGCTTCCCGCCGATGATCTGCGGCGCGTCTTCCAGCAGGTTCTGGCCGTCCTGCCAGATCCAGTGCGTATCCAATGGCGCGGGTTCCCCGACAGCCGCTGCGCCTACCTGCGCGAAAGCCGCCAGCGTAATGCCGAAATGGTTGTTGGAATGCACGCCCCACGTAAGGCCCCAGGAATCCAGGAGCTGGGACATACGGATCGCTGCTGTCCGATTCATCCAGATACTGCATGTCACCGGCGGGCACTTTGTGCCTGTCAGAGACATAGAAGAAATAGCCGAGCATCTCGACTTCCTTCCTCTGCTGTCCTTCTCCCATCAGGTCGCACATGGGGACCCCCAAGAACTGCCCCATCAGGTCCATCATGGCGCACTCGATCGCCCGCTCGCTCTTGACAGCGAACTTGTGTTTGGAGATATCCAGTGTCTGGATCCCTTCCCCGTCATCTTCTGCCGCAGGGTTCGCAAGCTTATGGATCCTCTGGAGCACCTTCCTGTATTGAGAAACCTGCTGCCCCTCGACGATGGGTCTCATAGCGTTCAAGCAGTCACAGGTACAATCGCCGCCATGGATCTCGCCGACGCCCGTGTGTCCCGCCGAGTCTTCCAGAATGACCAGATTTCTCGTAAATACGGGAGCGTGGGCACCGGAAAGCGTCATCAGCATACTGTCATAGCCCGCGACCGGAATTTTTCCGCAAGAAAACGGTCCCTGAGGAACACATCCGCAGTATCCGAGCCGACTTTCATTGACAGGCTTCCCGTGGTGTAGCTTTCAAGTTTTTCCAGCTGCCTGTAGAACCTCTCCGGCAGCAGTATGCCTCCTTCATGTCCCGGGAACGAGTGCCGCTTTCCGGATCACTTCTTCCGGCAGCATCTGATTGCCCTTTATTACAACGTTCTCTGTGTTGAGAAGTCTTCCGGCAGTGGCTTTTATATTCTCCAGGACCGCATGTTCCACATAGTTCTTCTGCATCCTGCGAAAAACGAACAATTGTAAAAATACAGTTGCCGCAATGAAGAAGGTCGTCAGCCAGAATTTTCTGAGGACCGATACCAGGATCACCACGACCACCAGAGCGATCATGAGGTAAGCCGTATATCGTATCCTGTCCAATTCTTTTTTCAGTCTTGACGCTGCCTGCCGCGAATCGTATCTCAACTCTTATCCCCTTATTTTGTCTTATTTTGCAAGAGAATCAGCAATGCCCTGGAAGACCTCAAGATATGCCTTGTCGTTCGCTTCGGAATCTGCCGCGCTCAGATAGTAGGGCATCATCTCGACATTCTTTATCACCTCGAGGCATGCATCCTGTTTCTCCATCTCCTGGACGATCCACTCATACCATGCAATGACATCATCAGAGGTGTCCTTAAGTTCCCGTACAGACTGGACCAGAAGGATCACGGACAGGACCAGGATCAGCGTCCCGACCACAGTTGGCATGAGGTCCGGGCCGATCTCCATGACCGCCGACTTGGGAAGCATGCGGGCCCAATGATCAGCGCTAACCCGATCACCGCAAAGACGATCCCGACAATGATGTCCCCGTACTTTTTAATGAACATATCGTTCCCCCTTTCCTGACCAGGATGACTGGTCTGTTTATGATTACAAAGGATATCATTGAACTATTGTTTGTACTATTTGCGAAACCACCAATATAAAAACCTCGGTTTTTCACTATCTGATAAGCTTTCAGATAGTGAAACCGAGGTTTCAAAAAGGTTTCATATTCTTTTCTAAATCCCGTTTATAACAACAAAATAGAGACAATACTTATGCCGGAGGCTCCTCTCATTTTTTCGTCCTGAAACAGCTGATGATAAATTTATGGAACGCGGCTTCAGTATCACTCTGGTTTACCGCAGGTTTGCTGTAGAGCATATTATAGCGATAAATGACCGGTGTGATTTCATAAAACCTGAGTTTGGGATTATCGGACGTCCCTGATACAGGCATAAACGTAACACCGGTCCCGTTTGCTACCATGTCCACCGTCAGATACAGTCCATTCACTTCTGTCAGGCTCGCCGGAACAAATCCGTATTCCTCGAAAACATGCATGACCGTAATGTAATTACTGCTCTGCTTTCGGGAGATCAGAATATTGGCGTCCGCAAAGTTGTCAAATATATCCTGCAAGGAGATCGTATCTTCCGGATGTTCTTTCGCAAATCTGCACGATGCATTGACCGCGAACCGGAACGGCTCTTTTCTCAAAAGCTCCACGGATTTATCGATCTTCTCATACGGGCTGATCGAAAGCAGGGCAAATGCGACCCTGCCTGCCTGGATTTCCGGCATCAGGTAAATCCATTCCACCTGTGAGACCTCGAACTGTACGCCGGGAAATCGTTTTTCAAATACGGGAAGGTACTCTGCCAAAAAAAGGCTTCCCCACACAGAAGAGCATCCAATCGTGATACGTTCCGCAACCTTAAGGGCTGCGATCTCGCTATAAAGCTTGTCCCGGATTGCGATTACCTGCCGGCAGGCATCCACATATTTTTCACCGGCGGGAGTGATCGTGACCCCATGGCGCTGCCTGAGAAACAGCGGTGTCCCGAGTTGCTTTTCCAGCGTAGTCAGATAATAGCTCAAAGAGGACTGGGATATAAACAGTTTATCTGCCGCCTTCGTAATATTACCTTCCTCAGCAATCGCTATGATGTAGTTCAAATGTTTTACATCCATATCAACTAGCCCCGAAAAAAATCAAACTGCCTTTTCAGCCATCGAATTCCTCGATGGCACGAACAGTTTTAGGTGTTGGTCAAATCGTTTTTACACTGCCAAAATATAGTTAAAGAACTGCAACAACTGCTTCCGGAAAACCACAATACAGAATTCGATATTTTCAATGCCGGCTGTGAAAATCCTCCTTCTGTATTATAAAATCCGCCGTCTCAAAATGCAATCTGCGCGTCCCGCGCAGGGGCATCCGGCTGGCGAGAAGCAGGGAAAAGAAACCAAAGCAAATGATTCACAGGAGGATACTTATGAAAAAAAGACTTTTCAGCGCACTGATGTGCACGATCATCACAGCAGCAGCATTAACAGGATGCGGAGGCTCCGGCGCAAGCTCCTCTGCAGCGGACAAAAAAGAAACAGCAGCACCCGCACAGGAAACCGCTGCTGAAGAGAACAAGACTGAAGACTCCGCAGACACTGCTGCGCAGAGCGATTACAGTTTCACAGAGGACATCACGATCATCTGCCCCGTTAAGGCAGGCGGCGATACGGACCGCAACACAAGAGCGCTTGCCACTGCCATGCAGAAGATCACCGGTGTCAATGTGGTCGTCAAAAATGTGGATGGCGGCGCGACCGTCATGGGCATGCAGGAAGCGATCGACGCACCGCAGGACGGCAACACCCTGATCATCAACGGAACCGATATGTTCGTGCCGTACCTCCAGGGAACTTCCCAGATCAACGTTGATTCTTTCAAGACGATCGGCATTCCCCTCATCGATAACACCACCGTTCTTGCAGTCAACAAAGAATCCGGCTGGAACACCCTTGAGGATCTCCTGAAAGCCGCACAAGCCGCCCCCGACACCATCGAATACGGCGGAAAGATCGGCGCTTCCAACCAGATCTGCGGGATCGCGATGAATAAGGAGTGGAACGCTTCCCTGCGCTTTGTCGATGTCGGCAACAATGCCGCCAAAATGACGGCACTTTTGGGACAACAGACAGATGTTATCAACATCTCCTATTCACTGGCAAACGACTATTTCTCCACAGGCGAATTCATTCCGCTGGTACTTCTGGGAACAGAAAAGAATGATCTGCTTCCGCAGGATGTACCGATCGCTTCCGATTTAGGCCTCAAGAATGTTGACTTTTCCAAATTCTTCTGGGTCGGCACAGGCCCCAACGTCCCTGATGAGAAAGTCCAGGCGCTCACTGACGTTCTCGAAAAGGTGACACAGGATCCCGAATTTATTCAGAGCATCGAGAGCAACTACCTCAACGTTGTCTTTATGGGCGGTGAAGATGCCCGGAACTACTGCAACAAAATGTACGAAGAGACCCTGCTCCCTTACAAGGAGGCATTCCTTCAGGCACAGTGATCCAGATAAAAAGGCCATGATAAAAAACGTTTGACCGTACCGGAATTCAAACACTATCGTCAAGCAGCTCTTCCGGCATCGGAAGAGCTGCTTATAAAAAAAACAGGAGAATGATTTATGAAAGAAAAACGCGATGATATCATATCCGGTGCCGTGATCGCAATGATCGCAGTTGTTTATTACCTCTATTCTTTTACTATCCAGCAGACGACATCAGACATCCTCGGCTCACGGTTTTTTCCACAGCTTGCGTCCATTCTTCTCTTTGCCCTGTCTGTGATCCAGATCGTGCAGGCGCTAAGGAAAAAGACGCCGGAATCCGAAGCGGCGGCAGCGGTCCAAAGAGCTTCGAAGGACGAAAAAAAGATCAATCTACCCTTAGTCCTTACAACAGCCGCTCTGTTTGTTTACTTCTTTTTAGTCATAAACATAGGCTTTACGATTACATCTATCCTCTATCTCCTGTTTGAATGCTGGGTGCTCATGCCTGACGACATCAAGAAGAACAGAAAGATGCTTCTCATCGTAGCCTTCATCTGCTTCGCGGTTCCCGTGTTTCTTAATACTGTATTTTACAAGGTGTTCCATATTCAGCTGCCGGTCGGCCGGTTATTTATGTAAGAAAGGAGGATCCGATGCAATTACTAGGCGGATTTGCAACCATTGCAAGTATTGAAACCCTTCTCCTTATGATCGTAGGCACTTTCGGCGGCCTGATCATCGGCGCCCTGCCCGGGCTTTCCGCTTTCACCGCTCTGGCGATCATGCTTCCCTTTACTTACGGAATGAATCCGGTCAGCGGCATCTGCTTTTTGATCTCGGTCTACGTCGGCGGCAGCTCCGGCGGTCTGATTTCCGCGGTTCTCCTCGGTATTCCGGGAACCCCCTCTTCCATCGCGACCTGTTTTGACGGCTTGCCGATGGCACAGCAGGGCAAATCCAAAACAGCGCTGAGCGCAGCGATCATCTCTTCGTTCGTAGGCGGAATCTTCGGTGCGGTCGTGCTCTCCTTCGTGGGACCTTATATCGCGCAGGTCGCGCTCAAACTCAGCTCCTATGACTATTTCGGCATCATCCTGTTCGCCCTGACGACCGTATCTTCCCTGGCGGGAAAAAGCATGGTGAAAGGCCTGATCGCATGCCTTCTCGGCATTTGTCTCTCCTGCGTCGGGACCGACGGGCTCAGCTCTGTCTACCGCTACACTTTCGGGATCACCAAGCTGGTCAACGGCTTTTCGCTGGTCCCTGTCCTGATCGGTCTTTTCGCGGTTTCCCAGATCATGGCTTCCGCGAGGGACAAAGCTTCCCAGAAGAGCCTCGATTTCAGTGGCACGAACCAGAATGAAGGCGAAAGGTTCACTTTTGCAGAATATTTCAAACGTATAAGGATGATCATTCCTGTTTCCCTGATGGGCCTGGTCATCGGTGTTTTGCCGGGTCTGGGCGGTAATATCAGCAACCTGATGGCTTACTCCTATGCAAAGAAGACTTCCCGTCATCCGGAGACTTTCGGCAAAGGTGAGGTCGACGGCATCATAGCTTCGGAGACCGCCAATAACGCGACCGTCGGAGGCGCTATGATCATTCTTCTGACCCTCGGTATTCCCGGCGACAACGCAACTTCCATCATTCTCGCCGGTTTCCAGATGAACGACATCGCTCCCGGACCGCTCCTGTTCAAGACACAGGGAGAGCTCGTATACGCGATCCTCGCAGGGTTCGTCCTCGCGAATGTACTGTTCTTCCTTATGGAATACTTTGGACTGCCCATCTTTACGAAGATGCTCTCCATCCCTTCAATGCTGCTTCTTCCCATCGTCATTGTTTGCTGCTTCGTCGGCTCTTACTGCGCGAACAACAACACGCTGGATATCCTGATCATGGTCATCTTCGGTATCGTCGGATACGCCCTTAAGGAACACGGTTTCCCTCTCGCTCCCATGGTCGTCGGATTTATCCTCTCGCCGATGCTGGAACTGTATCTAAGGAGATCCCTCATGAAGACCGGAGGCCAGTGGCTGCCGATCATTTCCTCTCCGGTCGCCGCAGTCTGTATCCTGGCCACTGTCATTACGATCGGGTATTCCCTTTTCAAAGCCGTTAAAAAACCTGTTGCCTGACCGGTTTTGAACATAATCAAGCTTTATTCACACCGTCCTCTCACTTAAGAAGCGTGATCGGTCAAGATCGATCAGAAAGGAAAGAAATCACGATGAAAGATAACAAGATCAGACAAATGCTTAAGGACAACCAGGTCAGCACATCCACCAGAGTGTGGAGCACATGGCCCTTTTACACAGAAGCGATCGGCGCGACAGGAAACTTCAGCTATATCGAGTTCGTCGGGGAATACGCCCCCTTCACTCAGCTCGACCTTGAGAACATCTGCCGCGCAGCCGAACTCCACAATATGGGCAGCATGATGAAAGTAGATTTCCAGGGCAGAAAATATATCGCGCAGAAAGCTGTTGCCGCCGGTTTCCAGGCGATCCTCTTTGCAGATCATCATACAGCGGATGAAGTCCGTGAGACCATCGAGGCGATGAAATCAGACTCTCCCATGGGCAAAGGGCGTTATGGCTGCCCCAGCAGGCGCTTCATCGGCACACAGACCTATCTGCCGCAGCTTGCGCACGCCAAAAGGCTTGATGACGTCGTACTTGCCTTTATGATCGAGAAAAAAAGTTCTATGGACCAGATCGAGGAGATCTGCTCGATCGATGGCGTCGATATGGTACAGTTCGGACCTTCCGACTACAGCATGAGCCTTGGGCGCAACAGCGCTGACATCGTCAGCGACTGGAAAGCCGCAGAACGCAAGATGATCGAGACAGCGCTTCGCCACGGTGTACGTCCCAGGTGCGAAGTCTTAAAGCCCGCTGATCTTCAGTACTACATTGATCTCGGTGTCCGCGACTTTTCTCTGGGAGACGAGTTCAAAAAACTCAGGGAGCTCTGGGTGGACGACGGAGCGAAAATGATGGAGATAGTGAAAGATCTTTAATTACATTGTCTTGGCAAGGCCGGCATTATGAATGCAGTATACGGAGGTAAGAGTGAAAAATGGAGATCAAAGAACTGAAAGCAATTGCCCGCACCGTTCGGTGCGACATCGTTAAAATGATAAATATAGCAGGATCCGGACACCCCGGAGGTTCCCTTTCCGCAGCGGACCTTCTGGCAGGGCTGTATTTTGGCGGGATCATGAAGGTCGACCCCAAAAATCCGGATTGGGAAGACAGGGACCGCTTCATACTCTCGAAAGGACATGTTGCGCCGGTGATCTACAGCGTCCTGGCAAGAAAAGGGTTCTTTCCCGTGGAGGAGCTGTGGACGCTGCGCAGATTCGGCAGCATCCTGCAGGGACACCCGCACAAGCAGAGCACGCCGGGGCTTGACTGTTCTTCCGGTTCCCTCGGCCAGGGACTTTCCATTACCAATGGAATAGCGATCGCAATGAAAAAACAGAACAGGGACGTCCGCGTCTATTGTATGATCGGCGACGGCGAGCTGGATGAAGGGCAGATCTGGGAAGCAGTCATGACTGCAGCGCAGCACAAGCTGGACAACGTATGCGCGATCGTCGATTACAACCATGTACAGCTGGACGGCACGACAGAGGAGATCAAGGATATGGGAGATCTCGTTCAGAAATGGCACGACTTCGGTTGGAATGTGATCGAGCTGGATGGACATGATATGGCGCAGATCGTAAAGGCTTATGAGATGGCGGCAGCCTTTAAAGGCAAGCCTTCTGTCCTGATCGCCAATACGGTAAAAGGAAAAGGTGTTTCCTTTATGGAGAATGACTGCAACTGGCACGGCACCGCTCCCAGCGATCAGCAGCTGGAACGTGCGCTTATGGAGATCGGCGCTTAAGAGAAAGGAAGATGACAATGAAAAGAGTACCAATGAGAGATGGTTATGGAAAAGCCCTTCTGGAGCTTTGCGCGCAGCCCGATAACAAGATCATGGTCCTGGATGCCGATGTGGCGAAATCGACCAGGACCGTCTGGATCAGGGATCAGTATCCGGAGCATTTCATGGACATGGGCATTTCGGAACAGGATATGGTCGGTACAGCTGCCGGCCTGGCGCTCGGTGGTATGATTCCTTTCTGCTCCACCTACGCCGTATTCCTTGCCGGAAGAGCATGGGATCAGATCCGGACGACCGTGTGTTACAACAATCTTGGCGTTAAGCTTGGCGGTGCGCACGCCGGCATCTCTGTCGGACCGGACGGAGCGACACATCAGGCGCTGGAAGACGTCGCGCTCACAAGAGTACTTCCCCATATGACCGTGATCGTTCCCTGCGATGCAGAGGAGACAAGAAAAGCAACTCTGGCAATGGCAAAGAGACCCGGCCCCTGCTATGTCCGATTTGGTCGGGAAGCCGTTCCTGTCGTAACAGACGAGAACACGGAATTTGAGATTGGAAAAGCCAGAGAGGTGCGGGACGGCTCGGACGTCACAGTGATCGCAAACGGGGCAATGGTCTATGAGGCGGTAATGGCTGCGGAAAAACTTGCCGGAGAGAACATCTCCGTCCGCGTGCTCGACATGCATACCGTCAAGCCTCTTGATACAGAAGCCGTAGTTAGAGCCGCCAGGGAGACCGGCGCGATCGTTACGGCTGAAGAACACCAGCTCGCGGGCGGGCTTGGCAGCGCTGTGGCAGAATGCCTTGCCACCCTGTTCCCGACCCCGATGGAGATGGTCGCTGTAAACGACACCTTCGGGCAGTCAGGTGCGCCGCAGGAACTGATGGATCATTACGGACTGAATGCGGAAAACATTGCAGCTAAGATCAGGCAGGCCATGGAGCGCAAAAGATAATGAACGATTACTATAACCCTGATGATCTTTCTATTATGCACGAGTTGGAGCTATATGATACCCCCACTGTCACCAACGCGGTGGCAACTTATCCGGGCAACATGCAAAACTGCCTCGGCCTCTATGAACCGCACGGGATTAACTGGTTTACCGATGAACGGATCCGCTGCCTGTATCCCTTGATCGGACCGCGCTGCGGCTTTGCCGTGACCTGTGTCTACGGGATCCCCGGCACAGGGTTCTCACGCCTTACGTTTGCCGATATTCTTGAGGCAATCGATGAGGTACGGGGACCGGTGATCCTCGCGATGAAACTGCACGCCCCGGAGAAATTCCGGCGCAAAAACGCGCTGATCGGCGGCAATATGATGACTGCCTTTAAACAGCTCGGTGTTGTCGGTGTAGTGGGAGACGGGCCCGCGCGGGATATTGAAGAAATGCGCCCTCTTGGCGTCCAATGCTTGCTCACAGGTCTCACCGCCGGCCATGGCCTTCTTCCGATCGAAGCCGTAAATGTACCAGTCTCTCTCTGTTCCATGGATGTCGCGCCATTGGAAGTGATCCACATGGATCAGAACGGAGCGGTCAAGTTTCCGGCGTCCCGACTTCCGGATGTGCTTGATAGGGTGAAAAGGATCGCAGCCTTCGACGCAGAAAGACAGAGAAGAATGTGTCTAAGCCGTAATCCTGCGGAAATTGCAGGCATTATGAGTGGAAACTGGCCAAAAGATCTATCATGAAACAGTTGTTGAAACGTTTATTTTAAGAGCAGCTCTGCGCCGCTAAAGCGCAGATCTGCGGAAAGGAAGGAACAAAATGAAGGTAGGATTTATCGGACTCGGAATCATGGGAAGACCTATGGCAAAGAACCTTGTTAAGGCAGGCCACGAGCTGGTCGTCTGCGATTTCAACCAGGCAGCTGTCGACGAACTCGTCGCGGTCGGCGCCAAGCAGGCTAAGAACGGCGCGGAGATCGCTCCCCAGGTAGAAGTCGTCATCACAATGGTCCCCAACTCCCCTCATGTGCGCGCAGCGGTCCTCGGTGCAGGCGGCGTTGCGGAAGGCGCGACAAAGGACACTGTTGTCATCGACATGTCCTCCATTGACCCCGTTGAGTCCCAGAAGATCGGCGCGGATCTGGCGGCAAAGGGTATCGAGATGCTTGACTGCCCCGTCTCCGGCGGCGAGCCCAAGGCGATCGACGGCACCCTTTCCATCATGTGCGGCGGCAAGAAGGAGATCTGGGACAAGTATAAGCCCCTCCTGGACTGCATGGGCGCTTCCGTTGTCTATGTCGGCCCCATCGGCTCCGGCAACGTCGCAAAGCTTGCCAACCAGATGATCGTCGCCATCAACATCGGCGCATGCGCAGAGGCGTTTACTTTCGCGAAGAAGATGGGCACGGATCCCCGTCTCGTCTATGACGCGATCCGCGGCGGCCTCGCAGGCTCCACCGTTATGGATGCCAAGGTCCCGATGATGCTCGCCGGCAACTACAAGCCCGGTTTCCGCATCGACCTGCACATCAAGGATCTCACGAACGCCCTCAACGCGTCCCATGCGATCAACATGCCTGTTCCGCTCACCGCGAACCTCATGGAGGTCATGCAGGAACTCAAGAACCACGACGAAGGCGCTTGCGACCACGACGACATCGTCCGCTACTACGAGCGTATGACCGGAACTTCCATCGTCGAGCAGTGATCTGTGTTCCAGTACCCCTTTTATTGAATGATCAATGCTAAGAAACCGCCGCTTATCTCGGGTTTGCCGAAAGCATTTCCCGGGATAAGCAGCGCACTTTTCCAAGGAGAGAACACATGAATACAGATTTTATCAAGGGCGTAGTCGTTCCGATCATCACTGTGATCGACAAGGACGAGAAGATCGATGAAGCGGGAATGAGACGGCAGGTGGAATATGTCATTCAGGGCGGATTGCAGGGGATCCTGGCTTTCGGCTCCAACGGCGAGTTCTACCAGCTTGAAGAGGACGAGATGGAACGCGGTCTCAAGATCATGGTGGACCAGGCGGCAGGCAGGGTTCCGGTCTATTTTGGCATCGGCGCGATCGGCACGAGAAAGTGCGTCCGTCTGGCCAAAATGGCTGTCGCGAATGGCGCTTCCTGCGTATCCGTTCTGCAGCCCATGTTCTTAAAACCGTCACAGGATGAGCTGTATCTGCACTTCAAGACGATCGCCGAAGCGATCCCCGAGACGCCGGTCCTCATCTACAACAATCCCGGCCGTGTCGGCTACGGTCTCACTGCAGACTTCATCACGAAGCTCGCGCACAACGTCGACAACATCGTCGGCATGAAAGACACCTCCGGTGACATTACCCTGACCGAGGAGTGTGTGCGCAGGAACCGCGACGTGGATTTCAAAGTCTTCGGCGGGAAAGATACACTGCTCTACGTGAGCATGTGCGTCGGCGCAGTAGGCGGCGTATGCACTGCGGGCAATTTCATGCCTGAGCTGATCGAGGACATCTATCACAAGTTCATCGAGGGCGATATGAAAGGCTCGCTCGAAGCTCAGTTCAAGCTCAATCCGGTCCGTCTTGCTATGGACCTCGTTCCGTTCCCGAACGCAGCCAAGGATATGGGCAATCTGCGCGGCCTGGAAGCCGGGCTGAATTTCCTGCCTTGTCTGCCCACGCCGGAAGGCCCTGCAATGGACGCTTTCCGCAGGACAATGACGGAAGCGGGGCTTCTTTAAAAGCGGTAACAATGTTGTCTCCTTTTATTACTTTCGCTGAAGGCTCCTCCGGGTGACCGGGGGAGCCTTTCTATCGCCTGATTCTATTGATTTTTCCAAGTCCCGCAATTACAATCCTTTCATAGTATCACTTTCCGGTCCATCAGGCGGCAAAGGTTTATCCGATTATGAAACAGGTCGATTTCAGGAACGGCAGGATCCTCAGCAATGTCCTGCAGAGCATGCTCCCCATGCTGG
>CADBPC010000006.1 GCA_902796425.1 uncultured Lachnospiraceae bacterium | reverse complement strand
GCAGGATATAATTACAACCAAAATTACGGATACAATCTATGAATTTACGGAGTCTGCCGACTTTGATGGCAGCGGAGAGGTGCGGCCGTATGTGGATGCCTATCTGATTATCGGTGACGGGAAAGCACTTCTTGTGGATGCGCTGCAGAAGGTAACGGATCTGTTCGAGGCAGTGCGGGCGGTTACAAACCTTCCTGTCGATGTGATTATTACGCACGGCCATCTGGACCATGCAGGAGCATCCCTGCCGAAGTTTTATGATGACGGCAGCAAAATCTATATGAACATGAAGGACTATGAGATGCTGGCAGCCTCCGTTCCCACAACGCGCAGGGAGTTTTTTACCCCGCTCGAGGGCGGAGAAATCTTTGATATAGGAACCTATAAACTGGAATGCATTCTTTGCCCCGGCCATACGCAGGGCTGCGTTGTTTTTCTTGACAGAAAGAATCAGCTCCTGTTTTCCGGCGATTCTCTGGGCTCCGGAATCATCTTCATGCAGATCTCGTGCTGCATCAGTATCGAAGAGTATCGTGAGAGCGTTCTCCGTGTACTTGAAGAGACAAAGGACTTGCCGGACCTGAAAATATATCCGGGACACAGGAACCAGTCGCCGGTTCAGCTGACAGGGCAGTATGTTGCGGACAACCTGGCCATTGCAGACGGGATCCTGAACGGAACTATGACCGGGGAAAAACAGCATATGGATTTCCACGGCATGCCTTTAGACTATTGCACACTTGAATACGGGCAGATGAAAATGTTCTGCTACAATCCTGAAAACATCTATAAGAAATAATTCCGGCGTGCGGGACGGAGGGCTCAAATGAGTAATCACGAGGAAATGATCAGCGTAGAAGAAATGCGCAGGAAAATGGGTGAACAGACCCAGGCGTTCATGAAAAGGCAGCTGATATGAACAGCGCCAGATACGGTGAAAACTGGATGGACCGGCTGATAAAGAATTATGAGGAAATATTACGGATTGCATCGGAGAAAATTCCGGAAGCGGAATTCTACCTGATGGCTTATTATCCCGCAAACCTTCATCTGCCCTGGCAGACACCGGAGAGCATTTCCTGGATGGTTGACAGAACGCCTGAGAACATCGCGCAGTGCAACCGCAGGGTGCAGGCGCTTGCAGAGAAGTTCAATATGCATTACATTGACGTTAATGACGGACTCTGTGATGAAAACGGTGAGCAGAAAGCCGAATTTGCAATGGACGGAGTTCACATGTATGCCAATGGATATGAGATCGTGTTCAATAATCTGCGGCCATATTTGCAATAAGAATTCTATGATAGACCGTCCTGCTGTATAATTGTCTGGAAGGAATTTCAACAGCTTCTTTTTTGCATTTATGCAGGAGGATTGGGATGAAGTACAGATTTTTTGCAATATTTCTTGCACTGGTCATGGCATTCGGACTGGCGGTGCCGCAGACCGTATCTGCCGCCGAGGCGGATGAGATTAACCTGGACGATATCAACTGGGACGAGCTGAGTGAAGAGGATCTCGCGGCGCTTGCTATCCTCGGCATATTGCTGGGCGGCGACGACGATGATCATGGTGGTCACGATCACTACTTTGACGAGTACGGATACGAGGACTACTACGCGTACGTAACGGCGAGCTGCGCCAACGGTACCATTAATGTCGGGTCGTCCACGGCAGCGCAGGCATATATCTCGACCAATGCTTCATCCGCAAGCCTTGAGGTGAGGTGGTCCAGTTCCAATAACAGCGTCGCTTCTGTTTCCGGTGACGGCAATTACGCATATGTTCATGGCCGCAAGGCAGGCAGCGCAACCATCACGACGGATCTGTATATGGAGGGCGTAAAGGTCGATACCGACAGCTTTTCGGTCACCGTAAAGCAGCCCGCGCCGCAGTACATCTCTGTAAACGGCATTTCCGTAAGTGATACCTCGCTGAATCTGCCGGCAGGCGCTTCCTGGCATGTGTATGCGGATGTGCAGCCGAATAACGCGAATAATAAGGGCGTCTCCTGGAGTTCGAACAACTCCTACGTCGCGAGTGTGGATCAGAGCGGCGAGATCTACGGCCATAATGCCGGACAGGCAACCATTACGGTCAGGACGAAGGAAAACGGCTACCAGGCATATATCAACGTAACTGTCTACAACAGCGGCAGCAATGCACATGTTGAAAAGGTCTGGGTCAACCCTACAACGGTAACCCTTGCCATTAACCAGTACATGTATATCACGCCGAGTGTTTATCCGGCTGATGCCGCGGATACCTCGGTCGTCTGGACATCGGCAAACCCGGGAATCTGCACGGTCACCGAGACCGGCAAGATTACAGGCGTTGCGCCCGGCAGCACCGTCATCACATGTACGTCAAGGGACGGCGGAAAGACAGCAACCACAGCAGTCAACGTCTCGACGGCAGTGGCGGGGCAGAAGAACGTGACGACCAATCCGGTCGTCGGCAATACCAGCCGAAGCCCCGAGATGTGCTTTACAGTGACCAACGCGATACTGACGGCTCCGAAGGGCGGAAAGGTTGACTGCCCGGCTGTCCAGCCCATGGCGTTTGATGCCAATGTCGCCCTTGCCATGAAGATGAGACCGGATGTCACGGTGAACGCCAGCTTCCCCTTCCAGGGACACAACTTTATCCTGACACTTCCCGCAGGGTACGATCTGAGCAAACACCTGGATGCCCAGGGATACGCCGAATGGCTTGCCCTCTGCGCACTCAAGGACGGCGTGAAGGTGACCATGGTTAACTGAGAAAACGACAGGCTTGACGCCGCGGGGTCGTGAGTCGCGGGTCAGACCCCGTGACTCACGACTCACCCTGTTTTGCGGATTTAGGAGAGGAGAGACGGATGGAACTGTTCCTTGTATTGTTCAGGCAGCTGATTGTGATGATGCTCTTTATGGTGGTGGGCTATTTTCTTTACAAGGGGAAAAAGGTCACTGCGGAGACGAATTCCGCGCTCAGCAACCTCCTGCTCTTTGCGATTCTCCCGTGTGCCATTGTCAATTCGTTCCTGACGGAGCGCACCGCGGAGAAAATGACGGGTCTTTGGCATTCGTTCCTTCTTGCGGTCGTCGCGCTTGTCGTTTCGATCTGCATCAGTCTTTTCGTCTATAAGAAGCAGCCGGCAGAGCAGTTCGGCGTGGCCTTTTCGAATGTCGGATTTATGGGAATCCCTATCATCACGGCTGCGATCGGCGCGGAGGCGGTCTTTTATGTCGCCTCTTTTGTGGCACTCCTCAATGTCCTTCAGCAGACCTTCGGCGTCGTGCTTATGTCCGGAGACATGAAGGCGGTGAAACCCAAAAAGCTCCTGACGATCCCGGTCCTGATCGCAATGGTCCTGGGCATCCTTCTGTTTGTGACCAGGTTCCCCGTTCCGCAGGTGGTAAGGAGCGCGGTCGCGTCGCTTGCGGCGGTCAACGGTCCGCTGGCGATGGTGATCCTCGGTGTCTTTTTTGCACAGGTGGATATTAAGGAGATCTTCACAACAAAGCGTTATTATCACATCTCGGTGATGCGCCTTATCATCATTCCTGTCATAACGGGACTGATCCTGTGGCCCCTGCCGGGCACGCCCCTTATTAAGCTTGTTGCCCTGATTGCGGCGGCAGCCCCGATCGGCTCGAACGTCTCGATCTTTGCAAAGATGTACGGACAGGACTACAAGTCGGCAACGCAGGAGGTGTGCCAGAGCACCATTTTCGCAGTGATCACCATGCCGGCGGTAGTGACGCTGTTTTCGCTTCTGTACGGGTACGCCCGGTAAAATGAGTCTTGCAGTGCAATTAAGAAGAGAGAGATTCGGAAAACATGAAGAAACAGACGGCAAATATTGATCTGACACAGGGGGAGCCGATGCGGCTCCTCATCTTATTTTCCATACCGATGCTGGTGGGATCGGTCTTCCAGCTCCTGTACAGCATGGTGGATTCCATCGTGCTCGGCAAGTTTATCAGCGCAAGGGCCTTTGCCTCCGTAGGAGCTACGACCTCCACGACGGGATTTGTGATGATGATCTGCAATGCGCTGGTCGGCGCGTTTACCATCCAGATTTCACAGGCCTTCGGAGCCAAGGAGATGAAAAAGGTAAAGCACATCGTCGGGCAGTCGATGATGCTGGCGCTGTTTTTTGGGTGCGTGATCGGTCTTATCATGGCGGGAGCCTGCGCCCCGCTGATGCGGCTTCTGGGCACGCCGGCGGACATTTTCGACGGTTCGGTGACCTACATCCGGATCACCTGCGGACTGTTTATCGCACAGATGCTGTACAACACCTGCGCGGGGATCCTGCGCGCGATCGGCGACAGCAGAACGCCCCTGTACTTTTTGATCGTGTGCTCGCTCCTTAACATCGTCCTGGACCTTCTGTTCGCGGTTCAGATGGAGCACGGCGTTGCGGGCGTCGCCTGGGCGACCGTGCTGGCACAGTTTATCTCTGCCGTCGTATGCTTTGGCTATATGTGGAAAAAGTACCCGTCCCTTCATTTCGAGCTGCCGGACATGATGCCGGATATAGAGGTGCTGCAGCCCTTCGGGCGGATTGCCGCCCCGATGTGTTTCCAGAATTCCATGCTGACCGTCGGCATGATGGTCATTACGCGCGTTATCAACTCCTTCGGATCGGACGTTGTGGCCGCGTATACGCTGGGGAGCCGCGTCGAGCAGATCGTGACGGTTATCTTTTCACAGGTCGCATTTTCCTTCTCGGTTTACTCCGGGCAGAACTACGGAGCAAGGCTCTATGACAGGATTTCGAACGGCCTGAAGGATGCGGCAAAGCTTCTTGCCGTCCTTGTCGGCATTGCCATGTTCGTCATGCTGACCTTCGGCAGGTACCTGGCGCTCCTGTTTATCAACGCGGACGAGACGGTCATCCTTGAGGCGGGACTGAAAATGATCCGGATTGAAGGGATCTTTCTTCCCGCGCTGTGCACGATCTGGCTGGTCAATTCGGCCCTCCGCGGCATGGGAAAGATCCGCCCGACGATCGTCTCCAGCATCATCGAGCTGGGAGCGAAGATCGGCTTTTCGATCCTTCTTTCTTCCCTGATGGGCTATATCGGGATCTGGCTCGCCGCGCCGATCGGCTGGGTGCTCGGAATTGTGCCGGGCGCACTGTATTACCGGAGCGGCAAGTGGAAGGAGCAGTCATGATCAGCAGGGAG
>CADBPC010000005.1 GCA_902796425.1 uncultured Lachnospiraceae bacterium | reverse complement strand
TCGGTGTATTTGCCGCAGTGGCAGCCGGGTCCGCAGTCAGGTCCGCAGTCTGGCACGTCGGCGACATAGAACATCTCACTGTCCGGTCCGCAGGGGCCGTACTCAAGTCCCCATCAGTTATCCTCTGCGGGAAGGTAGAAAATCCTGTCCTTTCGGAAACCGGATTCGATCCTGTACTGAGCTCCCTCTTCATCGCGCGGCGCATTCTCGTCACCCGCAAAAACCGTAGCCGCCAGATGATCTGCATCAAAACCGAAGACCTGTGTCAGAAGCTCAAAGCTCCACTGGCAGCGTTCCTTTTTAAAGTAATCTCCGAGGCTCCAGCTGCCCATCATTTCAAAGAAGGTGACATGGCTCCTGTCGCCTACCGACTCGATATCGTTCGTCCGGACGCACCCCTGGACGTTGCAGAGCCTTGTCCCGAGCGGATGCTTTTCACCGAGAAGATAAGGCATCAGCGGCTGCATGCCGGCCACATTGAACATAACGCCGGTTGAGCCGTCGGAAACAAGCGAGACGGCGCCGACATCGACATGCCCTCTCTCCTTGTAGAAATTGATCCAGGTCTTTCTGAGTTCCTCAGATGTGAATTGCCGCATAATCATAAACTCCTTTTGGGAAAAAATACTTATCAGAACTCAAATTTATCCGAGAACCATGCATCGAGCTCAGCGATCGGGACACGGACCTGCTCCATGGAATCACGGAAGCGGATCGTGACCGCGCCGTCTGTCTCCGAATCAAAAGCGTATGTGACACAGAACGGAGTTCCGATCTCATCCTCTCTGCGATATCTCTTTCCGATCGCTCCGCGGTCGTCAAATTCGCAGTTGTACTTTTTGCAGAGCTGCGTATAAATCTTCTCCGCACCCTCGTTCAGCTTCTTGGAAAGAGGAAGCACCGCGATCTTTACAGGCGCAAGTGCGGGATGGAAGCGCATGACTGTCCTGACGTCGCCGCCCTCCAGCTCTTCCTCATCGTATGCGTCGCAGATAAACGCAAGCGTCACGCGGTCGCACCCGAGTGAAGGCTCGATGACGTACGGAATGTAGCGGACATTCTTGGTGTCGTCAAAATAGGACATATCCTCGCCGGATGTATTCTGGTGCTGTGTCAGGTCGTAATCCGTTCTGTCGGCGATGCCCCAGAGCTCGCCCCAGCCGAAGGGGAACGTGAACTCGATATCCGAGGTTGCCTTGGAATAGAACGCAAGCTCCTCTTTTGCGTGATCCCTGAAGCGAAGGTGATCTTCCTTGATTCCCAGTGACAGGAGCCAGTTCCAGGAGTAATCCTTCCAATAGGAGAACCATTCCAGATCCGTATCCGGCTCACAGAAGAATTCCATCTCCATCTGCTCGAACTCTCTGGTCCTGAACGTGAAGTTGCCGGGCGTGATCTCGTTGCGGAAGCTCTTGCCGATCTGGCAGATGCCGAACGGAATCTTCTTTCTGGATGTGCGCTGCACATTCTTGAAGTTGACAAAGATACCCTGGGCGGTTTCCGGGCGCAGATAAATTGTCGCCGCCGTATCCTCGGTAACGCCCTGGAAGGTCTTGAACATCAGGTTGAACTGGCGGATATCCGTCCAGTGGAATTTGCCGCAGGAAGGGCAGGGAACCTGGAACTTGTTGATGAAGCTCATCATCTCGTCCGCTGTCCAGCCGTCAACGCTGCCCTCGAGGGTCATTCCCTTTTCCTCAGCGTAGCTTTCGATCAGCTGGTCCGCGCGGAAACGCTCGCCGCATCCCTTGCAGTCCATAAGAGGATCCGAGAATCCGGCAAGATGTCCGGAGGCAACCCATGTCTTCGGGTTCATCAGGATCGCGCAGTCAACACCGACATTCTGCGGCGCTTCCTGTACGAATTTACGCCACCATGCCTTCTTGACATTGTTCTTGAGCTCTACACCGAGATTACCGTAATCCCATGTGTTCGAAAGTCCGCCGTAGATCTGCGAACCGGGATAAATAAAGCCCCTGGCGTTGCAGAGATTAACAATCTTATCCATTGTTTTTTCCATATATCTCATTCTCCTTCAATTATTACTCAAGAATCAGGATAGCCGGCGACGATTCGGATATTGTGCCGTTGACTATCGCCTGCCTGTCGGCAGAAACCTTGAGATTCCCCGAAGCATAGAGAATTCTGCGGGGCACCACAAGATTCATCTTCTCTGTCACGTAGATGAGCCTGTTGGACGAAAGCTCTTCAAAGTCGCGCTGTGTCAGGATCTTGCTGGTATTGCGCCGGCTCGCGGCGGAGAGGATTCCCCGAAGGTCATACCCCTGCTCGATCGCATCCTTCACCGTGCCGAAGAACATCGGCGCCGAGTTGAAGGACACGTAGTCTCCGACCGACTTATAGTCCAGGATCAGTGTAGCGACGCCGCCGCGGACGGTAAGGCCCTTCCATTCAATCAGCTCCTTTCCCCCGCCGTTATCCTGATTATACTGATCGACCGCGTCGCGGATTGCCTGGCGCAGTTCATCCTGGTCATAATAGGATTTCCCGAAGGTTTCTATTGTCGTGACCTCAACCTCTCCCCTGCGGGTAAAGGAAGCTGTGCTCGCAATATAGTCGCTGATCTCCCGCGCGCGGAATGCACGCACTGCAATAATTATGAGCACGATCAAAACAGCCGCAATGCAGAGCCGGAAGATCCGTCTTTTCATTGCTGCCTTTCTCTTTACGCTGACTCTTCTCTTTTTCCTGATGTTGCTGCCCATAAACTGTATTATTATACTGATTTTCAAAAATGTTTACAAGCCCATGGCTTCCAGAACCGCAAGGCTTGCAAACTGGTGCTCGTAGGCCTTTCGGATATACTTTGTGCCGAGTGCGCACAGCTCTTCGAGCGGTTCCTTATCCAGCGAAAATGTATAGAGCCCCGCAATCGGCGCGCTCACAATATGCTCCACGGCCCTGATCGTAGCAGGCAGATAGGCCTTTGGATGAGGGAGTCCTGCGAATTCACCCTCTATGGCGACCGACTTGATCTCGAATGCGGCACGGACGAGCCGCATCGGCAGCCTTTCCGTCTCCAGCGCCTTTAAGGAGGCATAGGCAAGAAGAAGGAGTGAGGCCTCGTCGTTGTTTTCCCTTGTGATATAGGAAAGGACCTCCATAAAATAAGAGGCGATGCAGGCCTGCTCGAAATGATTCCTGAAATAAGGAAAATACTGGTCAATCTTTGCGTCGGTAAGTGTATAGGAGTCCCTTCCGGCATAGAGACGGAAGGTCCCGTAGCAGAAAAGCCCGGTCGCGGCAAGAAGGGAAGAATTCGGCCTCCTGCTGTTTCTCGCAAAAGCCGAAATCTTCCCCATCTGTCTTGTAAGAAGAACCACGCGACGGTCGTTCTCCCCAATCGCGCGGCTCTCGATCACCATTGCAGTTACTTCCAGATAATTCGCTTCACCCGGCATAATTTAAATCCGCACCGGAACCGCACCCTGCCTCAAAGCCCGGCTGCGTCATATCCAAAGCCGCGAAGAACGGCTTCGTTATCCTTCCAGTCCTTTCTGACCTTGACCCAGAGCTTAAGGTTCACCTTTGTTTCCAGCATGTTTTCAATATCGCCGCGCGCGGCCGTGCCGATCTTCTTGAGCATGGCTCCGCCTGCGCCGATGATAATCCCCTTGTGGCTTTCTCTCTCGCAGATGATCTCCGCTTCGATATCGCAGACCGCGGCGCCGCCTCTTCCTTTCCTGAACTTCATGGTCAGGATCTGCACGGCAATCCCGTGGGGAACCTCTTCCTGCAGGAGTCTCAGTGCTTTTTCGCGGATAATCTCCGCCGCGATCGACCGCTCGGTCTCTGTCGTTACGGTCTCTTCGTCATAGAAGGCCTCGCCCTCCGGGAGAGCCGCAAAAAGCGACGACATTAAGTCATCCAGCCCCGCCTTCGTGCGTGAGCTGACGGGAATGATCCCGCAGGGCTCTTTATCCGAGCACTCCTTCCACGCGCCTGCGTACATCTCGATGACAGGAAGGACCATCTCCTTTTTCACAGTGTCCAGCTTTGTCACTGCTATGATCACGGGCTTGTCAAATTCCGCAAGGAGCCGGAGCGCATCCCTGTCGGTATCGTCCATCTTCGCCCTTGGCTCTACGAGCCACAGTGCGCAGTCAGCTTCCTTCAGGGTACTCTGGACCGCCTTGTACATGTACCTGCTCAACCCGTCCTTGTCCTTGTGGATTCCCGGCGTATCGAGAAACACAATCTGTCCCCGCTCTTCGGTATAGACCGTCTTGATCTTATTCCGGGTTGTCTGTGGTTTGTAGGAAGTGATCGCGATCTTCTGCCCGATCAGTGTATTCATCAATGTCGATTTACCGACATTGGGTCTTCCGATAATTGCAACAAAGCCTGCTTTAGCCATGCTAACCTGTTATTACTCCTGTTTTGTGTCATTGCCGGTTTCCTGCGCGCGGCCGTCCATTTCTTTGCCCTGCGAAAGACCTGCGGCTTCCGTATTCTTTTTCCCGAATCCGAAAAGCTTCTTCCCGCCGCGGCGCTTCGGCTTCTCAGTGCCTTTTGCGGCCTTCTTTGCCTTCAGCCATCTCCAGAGCCTGTATGCCGCATACAGGATGACAATCCAGAGAATGATATTCGGGATGTGGATCACGAACCAGATCAGGAATTCCTTGATCCCGTCAAGAAGATCGAGGAGATTGTCGACAAATCCCTTGCCAAGGCGCTCGAGGTCTGTAAGCTCTCTCACCTCGGAAAGCTTCGTAACTTCCTGGACATAAATCGAAATCGTGCTGTACGAGACCTGGTTGTTAAATACGTTCATCTGCGACTGATAGTTCTGAAGCTCGTACCTGACCTGCGAGAGAGCATTTTCGATCTCGATCATGTCCTCCACCGTCTCCGCCTTTTCCATCATCTCATCCAGGCGCTTCTGCTGCTGCCTGAGGCTGCTGATATGGCTTTCGACATCGACATATTCCAGCGTAATGTCCTGGACATTCAGGTTGCTGGAGGTTACGTTCGCTTCTTCTTCGATCGTCTGCGAGAAGAGCTCGAGGTTCTGGACGGGGATGCGGACGGTATAGTTCGCCGATCTCGTATTATAAACCCTTCTGGATGAATTCTTGTAGAGGTTCTCGTAATAATCCTTGTCGTACTTTACGCCGTCGACATACGAGCTCTCGATATAGCCGCCGAGCTCGGCTGTTCTCTTCTTGATCGCACTGTCCAGCCCGTCAAGATCCTCTGTCTCTACGTTGTAGGACATATTTTTGATCAGCTTGCGGGATGAGTTCTCCGGACGGATTTCACCGGATGCGCCTTCTTGTGCCGCGGTATCCGCATAGGCCTCTTCCGGAGCCTCGACGGCTTCCTCCTCGAAGGCATCCTCCATGGCGTAGCTGGTGTAAATACCGTTATCCGCCTTATATTCAGCCGGGGCAGCAGCTGCTGCCGGTGCCGCAGCACCGCTGTATCCGTCGTAGGATGCGGATTTAGCGGACGATGATCCGCATCCCGCGCTCATAACGGCAGTGACCGCAATGAGAAGAGTCAGGACAAAGCAGCGGAAATGAAATTGTTTCTTCATAATATTCCTCCCTTTTGCACTTAGGTAGTGTCAAGTTCACTACCTGTTTATAGTTCATAAACCTTGTATTTACGGGAGATTCAAATAAAAAGAGCATTGACCTCCCTTT
>CADBPC010000004.1 GCA_902796425.1 uncultured Lachnospiraceae bacterium | reverse complement strand
ACACGCTGCGCTCGGTTGATTTGTGGGACGAAATGATGATTTTCGGCATTTGTAACCATCCTCCTCCGCTTCCGGTAGCGTTCCGACCTGCTGCGCGGACTAAATCTGTAGGAGGAATTGCCTGATTCCGGCATTTGTAACCATCCGCCTCCGCTTCTTGGAGCGTACCGGACCGCTGCGCGGACTATATTTGTGGGAGGAATTGCCTGTTTTCGGCATTTGTAACCATCCGGCAACGCTTCCGGGAACGTACTGATCCCTCGCACCCACAAACCAAAGCTATTAATGCAAGCCAAATAAACCAAAGGAGTCGAAGCAACCGAAGAAATCAAAATAACTAAAGAAGGGGCCAGCCGAACCTGCTTAAGAAGAAGCGGTTTCGGCTGGCCCCGAAGATAGAATCAGGATTTGTGGAGCCTGCAGCGACAAATAGGGCTCAGCAGAGATAGGTCATCTGTCGCACAGGAGTGTGCAGAAGCCAAGGTCATATGCCATGATGCTCTGGCCGTGCATTTCCTCCGGGCTTCCCTTTACCTTTCCTGCAAGGATATCGAGCGCCCCGTCATGAAGCATGCGGATGGTATCTGTCGAAACCGGGATATCAGCATGCGACGGCCAGATCTCGTCGAACTCGTCCTTCCTTTTATCCAGGCTTTCAAGGCTCTTGATGTAGGCATCCATGTTCCGGTGCGAACCGAACATGAAAACTCTCCCGTGCCTCTGGATGGGATCGCCGCTGATCAGTACGCGGTTCTCCTTATCAAGGATCGCTATGCTGCCGGGCGTGTGGCCGGGAAGGTCAATGATCTCCAGCTTTCTGTCACCGAGATCTATGATGTCGCCCTCCTGCACGGGAATGATCGTTCCCGGCTTTCTGGATCTGCGGTAAACCGGCTCCTCCAGAGGGTGCATGTAGAATGACTCAAATTGTCCGTTGCTTCCGATGTGATCGATGTCCGCGTGTGTGTTCAGCAAAGAAACCGGAAGGTCCGTCAGACCTGCCGCAATATCCCGCGCGTTCGTTACCATCATGCCGGAATCGATCAGCAGTGCTTTTTCTGTTCCTGTCAGCAGAAAGAACCGGACACCTCCGTCCAGAATCTGCCAGGTATTCGCGTTCATCTGAATAATCTCATACCCCATAGTCTGTATACCCCCTTCATATATTAACGATCGCCACCTCAGTTGAATTGCAGCCACGCTCAGCGGCAGAAACGCGAGAGGCGTTCTTGCATACAATCCTGCATACAAAGTCAGTATATCATGGGCGGGAAGGACGTTTCCTAAATACTCCTGCTGCACTCTCCGCTTGCGTCATATCAAGAAATACTAGTCTGATGTATACTATTACGGCATGCATTATGTGCATGCCGTATGTAAAATCTCCGGAGGTCTTCTATGCACACCTGGTTCTATGAAAAAGTGAAGGAGCGTCTGATCCGCTACGCAAAGATCGACACGCAGTCGCAGGCCGGCTCGCAGGCGGTGCCTACGACGATGCAGCAGTTTGATCTTGCGCGCATGCTGCGGGATGAGCTTGAGAGCATCGGCGCCTCTGAGGTCTTTCTTGATGAGAAGTGCTGTGTCGTATACGCCAGAATCCCCTCCTCCCGGCCTGAAGAAACGGATTCCGCAAAAGCCGGAAAGCCCTTCGGACTGATCGCCCACATGGATACGGCGCCGGACGCCCCCGGCCAAGGCGTAAAGCCGTGGGTCCTGGAAAACTATGACGGCGGCGATATAACGCTGAATGAGGGTGAAAATATCATTATGCGCGCAGATGAATTCCATAATCTTCGCGCATACATCGGACAGGACCTGATCCTCACGGACGGGACGACGCTCCTCGGGGGAGACGATAAGGCGTCGATCGCTGCGATCATGACCTTCGCAGAATATCTTCTGCAGCATCCGGAGCTTCCGCATCCTCTGATCAGCCTTGCCTTCACGCCGGACGAGGAGGTCGGCGGCCTTGCAAGGGATCTGGACCTGGCGCGCCTCGGGGTTCCGGTCGCATACACGCTGGACGGCGACCATCTCGGCTGGTATCAGGATGAAACCTTCAACGCGTCGGAGGCTGTCATAAATATTGTCGGCCGCAGTGTACATACGGGCACGGCAAAGGGAATCATGGTCAACGCCGCCGACATCGCGGCAAAGCTTATTTCCATGCTGCCGGAAAATGAACGTCCCCAGACGACAGAGGGCAGAGAGGGCTTCTATCATGTTGTGTCCTGCGAATCTGTCTGTGAACATGCAAGGATCCGGCTGATCATCCGCGATCACGACAACGGTCTGTTCGCAAAAAGAGAGGCTTTTATTGGGAGCTGCTGCGAGGAATTGAACAGGCAGTACGGCACCGGTACGGTGAGCCTGCAGATACTGCCGACCTATCGCAACATGAAGGAAGTGATTGATACCGTGCCCGATATGATACAGGATCTGCGGCAGGCAATCACAGACGCAGGCCTTACGCCCGTGTGCGAGCCCTTCCGGGGAGGAACGGACGGCTCCGCCCTCTCCCACAGGGGACTCCCCTGCCCCAATTTAAGTGCGGGCTATGAAAATGCCCACGGAAGATTTGAATATGTCCCGATCCAGTCGATGGAAAAGAACGTGGAAATTCTCCTTGCCCTTGCGGCGCTCCGGGCATGATCATGTCAGGGCGGGTATGACCGCGTCACTGTGAAGAAAGAAGGCCTCCGGCAAAGGAGAATTTCCTTAGCCGCAGGCCTTCCTGCATGTCGTTATTACATCCACTCGGACGGATCGCTCCAGCCTCTCTTTCCAAGATACTTTTCGAGGGGCATCTTTGCGATCTGTTCCTTGCTGAGCCCGGAATTCATCATCCTGGCCCAGCCGCCTTCCGCCTTTCCACCGCTCACAGCGTCCGAGGGCTTCATGAGATTCATGAGGGGCTCGCCCGCCTCGAAACGCCTTGCGTTCTCGCGGATGATCTCAATCGTGGCGGCCTGTCTATCCGGAACCTGGGGCGTTGAATGCGGCGTGATGTACACATTCGGCATATGCCACAGAGGGGACTCGGGAGACAGGGGCTGCTCCTCAAAGACATCAAGTCCCGCGCCGGAGAGTGTGCCGCTGTTAAGGGCCTCAATAAGGTCCTCCGTGCAGACTAGGCCTCCCCTTGCCATATTTACAAGAAACGCACCGGGCTTTGCCCTTTTGAGGCTTTCCTTATTGATCATGTGGAAGGTCTCGTCTGTGAGGGCTACCGTCAGGATGATAAAATCCGACTGCTCAAGAAGGGGATCGATCGTGTCCCCGTTTTTCCCTGCAAGCTTCTGATCAATATAATCCATTCCTTCAACGGGCGAGCGGTTGAAGGTAATAAGACGCATCCCAAAGGCGTTCAGGCGCTCGGCAAGGAGCTTTCCGGTGTGCCCCATTCCGATAATTCCGGCCGTGCGGCCGAACAGACCTCTCCAGCTCTCGGACCCTTCGACGCCCCAGCGGCACTCGTCCTGCGCCTTCAGAAGCTCTCTTGTGTGATAGCAGCCCTGAAGCATAAAGTAGACCGCATGCTCTGCCAGTACCGGGGCGCTCCGTCCCGCAGCGCCTGTCACGGGGATCCCTCTTTCAAACACCTCGGGCCTTGCCGAACCGTTAAGACCCGCGTGGTCGCACTGGATCCACTTGAGAGTATTTTCACCCAGAAGGCAGGGATCGACATCGCCCATCACGACTGCGACATCCGCGTCCTTTACCGCCTCGGCAAGTCTTTCCTTATCATAAAAATCGACATAGACAAATTTCGCATCCGGGAAGACTCTCCTGAGATCATACATGTTCTTTTTGTTATACCAGACCGTTGTTACTACCTTCTTTATTTTCCCCATACAACCTGTCCTTTCATAACTGCCTTCATACTGCCTTCTCTTAGCTGCCGGACCGCCGGCTTCCGGGCTGCCTTTCAGAGCCCTTTCTGTCAGAATATTTAGTTTTGATTATTGCACAGAACCGGGCGGCAAAACATCCGCAGATTCGCTGACATGTCCTGATTTTTGCTTTCCTCTTATGTCAGAAAAAATTTGTCCCAATGAGGCGAAATCAGAGACACAAAAGCAAATCTGAAGATATGCCGGACGAATCCGCTGTCATAAAATCGATAATGTAAAAATTGTAATCAGATCTTTTAGTGCTGTGTTGTCTGATTTTCAAAGAAAAGAGAGCTTTATGATGAACTGGTGGAACAACTATCCCTGGCGAGTAATTCAGCCTAATTTCCGTGAGATTGATACGCAGAATTTCGACGAGGACCGTTTTATCGCCGAACTGGAATCTTTCTCCTGCAACGCAGTCATGCTCAATGCGGCAGGACTGATCGCAAGCTACCCGACAGAGCTGTCCGAACATATCCGCAGCAGATATCTGGACGGGTTCGACCTGAAGCACCTTGTGGAGCGCTGCCATGAAAAAGGCATCCGTGTAATCGCAAGGACAGACTTTTCCAAGATCCCCCGCGAGGTTTTCGAAAGACATCCCGACTGGGCTTACCGTCATCCGGACGGAAGCGAGCTGGATTACAACGGCTATGTGCAGACCTGTCTTATGGGCGGCTACCAGGGCGGCTACATGGATGAAATCCTTAAGGAAATGTTTACCATGATCCCGCTCGACGGCATCTACTGCAACATGGGCTCCGCGACAGGATACATCGTCGACTACAGCATGAAGCGGCACGGTCCCTGCCAGTGCGAGAACTGCAGGGCAGCGTTCCGCTCCCGCTTCGGGATGGACATTCCGGAGCAGCTTCGTCCCGGCGATAAGACGAGCATGATGTACTTCGGCTTCCAGCAGGAAATTGCTTCCCGCCAAAAGAAGAGAATCACGGAGCTCTTAAGAACGATCCGCCCGGATCTCGCGTACTGCTCGGTAGATTATTCCCGCCAGGAAGCACACACCGATTTTAATACAGAGCTTCCCCACTGGCAGTACCAGGCATCCTCCGCTGCCCGCGCGATGCGCGGAATGGGCGTTGAAGCCACCGTCGCCAATGTGGACTTTATGGGCTTCCCCTACCGGCACACTTCCTGTGACCGTGCACTCCAGGAGCTTCGTCTGTGGCAGACGCTCTCCAATTTTGCCGGGATTGACTATTACGTGATGGGAAGGCTCTACGACAAAGCCGACAAGAGCACCTTCCCCGCGGTAAAGAGAATCTTCTCCTATGCCGCCGAAAATGAAAAATACATGTACGGCATCAAGCCCTGCGGCGATATCCTTCTGGTGCGCGACTCCTACGTCATGCCCAATAAGGAAGAGCGAGGCTGGGTACGGATGCTGACAGAGCTCCACATTTTCTTCGATGAGACGCTGACGGGCGGACTTGCAAAGGCTGAGCTTGAGCGCTACAGGGCCGTCATTCTTCCCGACAAGTTCCGGGTCGCGGGACCTGCCGCAGAAAAGCTGGAGGCCTATGTAAAGGGCGGCGGCATTGTGATCGCCGCAGGACGTCTCCCCTCGCTCGCCTGCTGCGGCATCGTATCCGCAGGAAAGCCGGCCGGGGATACAACCGGCGCGATGTTCCGCCTTGACGGCGCGGGCGCGGATATTTTCCCTTCCTTTGCAGACCGGACATTTTTAATCGCCGGCGAAGATTATTTCACAGCCGAATTCGAGGACGGCACGGAAAAATTCGGTGCCTGGTGCGAGCCCGAGCGCTTCGGTCCCCCGGAGCTGTGCTATGCACAGAAAGAACCGACAGACCTGCCCTGCGCGACAAGGTTTGCCTGCGGCGAAGGCTGCGGAATCTGCCTTCCCTGGCACCCCGGCACCGCCTACTACACCGACGGCCACGAGGGATTCCGCCTTCTTGTGCGTGACATCCTGGAAAACCTCTGCGGCGTGAAGAGCGCCGGGACGGACATCAGCCCCATGACAGAGGTTACCCACGGGTGCGGCGACGGGTTCGAGGTCGTTCACTTTGTCAACGGCAGCGGGCACTTCGGCAACAGCTATTTTGAGCCGCCCGTGCTCTCCGACCAGACGGTCGAAATTCCCTGGGCGCACGAAGGTGCTCAGGTCGAAAACCTGGACGAGCCCGGAAATGTCAGTTGGAGGCTGGAAAACGGCGTGCTGAAGCTCACCGTTCCGAAACTCGGTTTCCACGCCTGTATCATTATCCGCCCGGAAGACTGACCGCGGGCTGCGTTGTTTTCACCGTTAATCCGTAACCTTGCCGGAAGCCCGTGCCGCGGACTAATCCGGCTGAGATATAGACATTATGAGGAGGAGGCTATCATGCAGGAAGCAAAACAGAAAAAGGGTCTGTTGAGCGGCTGGTTTAATTCTTCATTCTGGGATACGAAGATTAAGTCGGCAAACGTTCACAGCAAGGAAAAATGGCTCGGTTATGTCGCCGGCCCGTTCGGCGTCATGCTGCTGCAGTCCATCGTCAACAGCTATTTCAACCAGTATCTGACCGATACACTCGGCTTTACCGTAACGCGCGGCATGTGGATCGCGAGCTTCATGGTCGTGTTCCCGGTCCTGTCAAAGCTGCTTGACGCGATCACGAACGTAATCATGGCAAAGCTGATCGACCAGACAGCGTGCCGTCAGGGTAAACTTCGTCCGTGGTTTATTCTCTCGCTCCCCATCACTGTCCTCAGTATCATCATGATGTTCGCCATCCCGGATATGGGGGCGAAGGCACAGGCAGTCTGGGTGGTAATCTCCTACAACCTGTTCTATTCTGTCGGCTATACCATGTGGTATATGGCCTATGAGTTCTCCGCAGCGCTCTCGACCCGCAACGTCAAACAGCGCTCCGGCAACTCCATCGCGGGCCAGATCACCAAAAATATCGGTACGGGAATGATTTCCATTATTTTCCCGACACTCCTTGGCGCAATCGCAAAGGGCTTTACACACGGCGATATGAAGCAGGGATATCTGCTGACTCTTTCCTTCATGTGCGTCGTCGCGGTCCCGCTGACCTTTATCCAGTATTTCTACACCCGTGAGCGTATCACGGAAGAGCGCCGCAGCACAGAGACCGACGAGGAGTCCAGCAAGGTTCAGGAAGCAAGCTTCGGCACACAGATCAAGGCATGCCTGAAAGATAAATACTGGATCATGTTCATCATCCTGATCTTCATCTATCAGGTACTCAACGCACTTAAGAGTGTCTCCCAGGTCTATTACGCAGGCTGGGTTGTACAGGGCAATGCCTACGGCGAATATGCAGCCATCCAGAGAAGCTTTACCATGATTTCAATGGCGCCCATGGGCCCCATGCTCTTCATCGTCGTTCCGCTGATCAAGAAATACGGCAGAACAAAGATGATCATCATCGGCTCCATCATGGCCTTCATCGGTGCTGCCGCAGCATTCTTCGGCGCGGGAAATACCGCAGCAGTTTACGGCGGAACGGGCCTCGGCGGTGTCGGCGCAATGTTCTACGTCTACACTATGATGAGCTTTACCGGTGATGCGATCGACCATGTTGAATATACACAGAAGGTCCGTGTCGAGGGTATCACAGCCGCGCTTGTCGGATTTATGCACTCCCTCGCAAACGGCCTTGGCCAGGGACTGTTTAACCTTGGACTCCTTGCAACACGCTATGTCACACCCGTCGCGATCGGAACCGTAGAGAAGAAGGGCAAGACCATCGAACTGTTCGCAGACCAGCCCGCATCGGCAACGACCTGGATCAACTTCTCCTACCAGGGTGCCATCGCACTGACAGCGCTCCTGTTCCTGATCCTGTTCCTGTTCTTCTTCGACATCGACAAGAGAATGCCTACAGTAACAGCAGAGCTGACAGCGAGAAAGAAAGCGGAATGCGAAGCAAAGGGAATCCCTTACGTCTCCTTTGAAGAAAAACAGAGAGAGGAAATCGCACTCCAGCAGAAGGAGGCGGAGGAAAACCGCATCAAGGAGCTGAAGGAATACTGCGCAAAGAAGGGTCTTGACTTCGATGCGGAGAACCGGAAATACCTTGAGAAGAAAGCGAAGAAGGATGCCGCAAAGGCAGCCAGGAAAGCGAAGAAAGCAGGCAAGTAAGCAGATGAGCCACGGGGTTGACCCGTGGCTCTTTTTTGTGCCGGTGTTCCGGGCGCAGTGGTTGCCTGCTCACCCGAGTCTGCTGTCGGAGGAATCAGTGTGTATCCTCCCGTGTTTCGCTTGCGCGGTAGGCGGCGGGGGGAATTCCTGCGATTTCGCGGAAGGATTCGGCGAAGTGGCTGCGTGAGCCGAAGCTGAGGCGGTCGCTGATTTCCTGGATGGAGAGGTCTGTGGACAGGAGGAGTGTCTTGGCTCTCTCCACTTTGACTTCCTTTATGTACTGCTGGACGCTTTTGCCTGTTTCTTCCTTGAATTTCCTGGAAAAGTAGTAGTCGGTGTATCCGGCAAAGTTTGCAACGTCGGATATGGAAACTTTCCCGTCAGAATGGAGCTGAATGTAGTCGCAGCAGTCCTGGATCTGCTTTGAGTAGGTCTGGCTGTACTTTCTCTTGCGGACCATGCGGATGAAATCTTCATACATGCCGTGTCCGATGTTCGCCAGGTCCGCAATTGTCCTGCAGGACATGGCGTCGCGGATGTAGGCGTCCCCGCGGGTATAGGCTTCCTCCGGAAGAACGCCGCCCTTGATCGCGGCCCGCGTGCACAGAGAAATAAAGACGATCTGGGTCACTCTGACCTGCTCCAGGGTCCCTGTGGTTCCCATATCCACGCCCTTGCTGACAAGTCCCGCCTTACTGAGAATCTCCTTATAATTCAGGTCACCCTGGCTCACCATGTTCATAAGGGCCTGTTCGATCTTCCAGGTCTTTGTCCGGTCTCTCCCGCCGGGCAGGTCCTGTTTTGCGCTGTCACCGGTCAGTGCATTGTCAAGCTCCTCCGACCGGAAGGCGATGTCCGCCGTCATCAGCTTTTCACCGGTGACGCAATAGTGAAGAATCAGGATCTGGCGGAAAAAATCGCTCAGGGAATACAGCGGGATCTGCTGTAGTTTCCGGATCAGCTTCGGTCTCCACCTCGGCGGAATCTGTGCATTCCGGACGGTTTTATTGATTCTGTCCTCGGAAAGGTCGATCGGAGTTACCGGTCCGTACACATGGATCCTCACCGGCACGCCGTCTTTCCTCTCGCTGACGGCCCCCCACAGAAGACCGGCGGTGTGACTTTGTACCAGGGGCTCCGTGTGCTCTTCCACATGCCGGAGCATCTTCTCTTTAAAGCCCGCCGAACTGAATATTTTATCCAGAAGCAGGTCTTCGCAGTTGGTCTTCAAAAGCTTCCCTTTTGTGTCATAGGTCCACGTATACATCGTGCCGCTGCAGGAAAGAATATCCTGCAGATACTCCAGACGTTCATCAACCGGAAGTGATAACAGTGACATGGCCGTTTCCTCATAAGCTAGTACAGAGACAAAAAAGCAAATTCGGGGATATATTGCCCCTCAGGAAATTATTATAATACTAATAATAAATCAAGGAGGTATTATATGAAAATCGGTTTTATCGGAATGGGAATTATGGGAAGGCCCATGGCTATGAACCTGTTAAAGGCAGGCCACGAAGTAATGGTTTCGAACCGCAGCATGGATAAATGTAAGCCGCTTGTAGAGGCAGGCGCCTGTGCGGGATCCTATGCGGAGGCGGCAGCCTTCGGCGACATTCTGATCACCATGCTTCCCAACGGACCGCAGGTAAAGTCCGTAATGCTGGATGAAGGCGCAGCCTCCCACATGAAGCCCGGCAGCATCTTCATCGACACAAGCTCCATCAATCCCGTAGACTCACGTGCAATCGCCGCGGAAATGGAAAAACTCGGCATCGAAATGCTCGACGCTCCGGTATCCGGCGGTGAGCCGAAGGCCATCGACGGCACGCTCAGCTTCATGGTCGGCGGAAAACAGGAAATTTTTGACAAGTGCAGGGACGTCCTTGCTGCCATGGGCTCCTCCGTCGTGCGCTGCGGCGAAATCGGCGCAGGCAACACGACAAAGCTTGCAAACCAGATCATTGTCGCCTGCAACATTCAGGCTCTTGCAGAGGCGCTGACGCTCGCCCAGAAGGCAGGCGTGGATCCCCAGCTTGTCTTTGAAGCAATCCGCGGCGGTCTTGCCGGCTCAACCGTTATGAACGCCAAGGCTCCCATGATGCTCGAGGGAAATGACAAGCCCGGCTTTAAGATCGATCTCCACATCAAGGACCTGAACAATGCCGTTGAGTGTGCGCACGCGATCGGCGCTCCCGTTCCCATGACTGCCTCCGTCCAGGAGCTCTTCCAGTGGATGCACAGCCATGACGGCGGCCAGAAGGATCACAGCGCAATTGCCCAGTATTACGAGTACCTCGCAGGGATCGAGCTCGGCAGATAAACAGACAGCGTGCAGCAGCTCTGCACTCTCATACTTTCGGAGGATAGCGATATGGCAACCGTCCGTCCCCTGCTCTATGGACGTCCTTTTCAGACGACCTACGGAATCGTAGGCTACAGCAGTGTTGTCCTTGTCGAGGATGAGGATAAAAAGATTCTCTTCGACTGCGGGAACAGGAGCTGCAGCATCCAGCTTAAGGAAGCGCTGCAGCAGGCGGGCGTATGCCCGGAGGATATCACGGACGTTGTTGTCAGCCACCTGCATTTTGACCATGTGGGGAACCTTCCGCTCTTTAAGAGAGCAAGGATCCTGATGAGTGAAACAGAGTGGGAGGTTTCGGGCGAGGGCCCGGACGAATATCACTGCATTGCCACCAGAGAATATATCCGCAGTGCCGGACATTTTTCCTTCCTGGGTGAAGGGGACAGAGTAACCTCCGGTATCTCTGTCCTCTCTCTTCCCGGACACACTCTGGGGCTGATCGGACTCAAATGTGATACCGAAGACGGCACCGTCGTTCTGTGCTCCGACGCAGTCAAAAACCGCTTTGAACTCTGGGACGGCGTAAAGCCCATGTCCGTGGACTATGAAAAAAGCTCAGAATCCTTTTCCAGAATTCTGAGCCTTGCCGATATTATCATTCCCGGACACGACTGTCCTCTGGATCTTCGAAGTAAAGATCCCGGGCCGTTACAGATCCGCATCCGCTGGGCTGACGGCAGTATGCAGGATGTATCAAGAGATCCTGTTTCCCGGTAATACACCGGTACCTGCCTCTTTCTACTGATTTCACCATTTCACTGATTCATCGGATTTCAACGCCTGCGCAGAAGGAACGCTCACGCCCTTCGAGCCAGGCGTTTTTTGTGACCGTATAGGAGTCTGTAAGACGGATATCTTCAGAAGATGCTCCCACCTGTACTTCAATTTCGCCCTTCTCAATCTTCCACTTCATGTCCTCGTCCAGGAAGGCCATCTGGCTGGGAGAGATCGTGAAACGGACTTCCTTTTCTTCTCCGGCCTCAAGCCATACGCGTGCAAATCCCTGAAGCTCCTTGTTGGGTCTTGTCATGGAGGCCTGCACATCCTTAAGATACAGCTGCACCACCTCGGTGCCGGCCATGCTGCCTGTATTTTTCACCTTGAATGATGCCGTCAGCTTCTCAAACGGCGCGGCTTCCCTGCGGTCAATGTACAGGTCGGAATATTCAAAGGTCGTATAGCTCAGGCCATGGCCGAAACAATACCTCGGGCGGTGCGGGCAGTCCACATAGTCCGTAAAGCCGATGCTGGGACTCTGGTGCCAGGCGGAGCCGTTCGGATGATTGTAATATACCGGGATCTGGCCGGCATTATATGCAGCCGAAACCGGCATTTTTCCCGAAGGATTGTATTTTCCCAAAAGTACTGCAGCCACCGCCTCCGCGCCGAATTTCGCAGGTGTAAATGCTTCCACAATGGCATCCAGCATCCCGTCCGCCGTATCGGAGGAGATCGGACGCCCGTCAAAGTGCACGCCGATCATGGGCCTGCCGAGCTTTGCCGCCTCGCGGATAAAGGCATCCTGGCAGGCGGGGAGATTGATGTACGTACCGTCGACGCCTTCGCCCATAGTTGCAATGGAACCGGAACCGTTCTTGCCGCCGAGAGTCAGGATCACCGCATCAGCCTGCCCGACAATTTCCAGAGCCTCAGGGAAAAGCGACTCATCCGCCCCGGCCTTGTGATAGCCGGCGGCATAAAGGATCTTCACACCGGGCAGCTCATCGCGAAGAACCTGCAGAAGACTCCTGCACTGCGGCTCAAGCTTTCTGAGAACCTGGTTGAATTCCTCCGTCTCATCCGCCTGGACATTGGTGCCGGGAACTCTCTCCATCTCCGCTTTCCTGCTGTCGCCTCCTGCGCCGACGCCTGCCATGGAATTCATGGCCGCATGCATCGCCTCCACCATGCTCAGGTGTGTATATCCGCCGAAATAGTACCTTGCGTTTGCGGCCTGCGGGCCGATCACCGCGATGGTCTTCTCCTTGCCGGAAAGAGGCAGCACGCCGTTGTTCTTAAGGAGGACAATACTCTCCTGCGCCGCCCTGCGGGAGACCTCATCGTCCCCGCCGTGATGAACCGTCTCTTCCAGTTCCGTTCCCTGCAGGGAGAAGGGATTTTCAAAAAGACCCATCCGGAATTTCGCCTCCAGCACACGCAGTACCGCGGCGTCCACATAGGATTCATCGGCCTCGCCATTCTCAAAGAGCACCTTCATCTCGCGGAACGCCGCAGGCATGGGAAGCTCCACATCCAGTCCTGCCTTAAGGCAGCGGTAGCCCGCCTCACCTTTTGTTTCTCCGGTTTTCTGATAGAGGAAGGTATTCTCCGCTCCGCCGTAGTCAGAAACAGTAACACCGTCAAACCCCATCTCCCCGCGAAGAAGTCCTGTCAGGTACTGCCTGCTGGCGTGCATGGGCAGTCCGTTGACAGAGCAGTAGCAGGGCATAATACCCCGCAGCTGCGCTCCGGTAATTGCGGCCTGGAAGGGCTTTGCATAGACCTCTCTTAAAAGTCTTTCGCCGATTTCGACATCCGTCCCGTGAATGCCGGCAGCGCCGCGGTGGAATCCCGTAAAATGCTTTGCGGCGGATTCCGCATGACGCCCCGCGGTCTCGTTTTCCTGAATTCCGCGGGTAAAAGCGGTGCCAAGTGCTGCAGCCAGAGTCGGGTCCTCACCGTAGGACTCGGACTGACGGCCCATGCGGGAGTCGCGGGAGATGTCCAGTACCGGCGCAAGGACCTGCGTAAAGCCGAAAGCGGCCTCCTGGCGGGATACGATTTCGCCGATCTTCTCCTCAAGCTCCGGATCGAAGGCCGCTCCCCGGTTGACGCCGGACGGGAAGGCAGTGGTGTCCTGGATAAAGGCGCCGCAGACACCCTCCATGTGAAACACGGCGGGGATATGCAGACGGCTCGATTCCATCACCGAGCTCTGAAGCTTCCGCTGCCAGGCGGCCGCTTCTTCCATGCTGTCACAGGTTCGGAATCCAAGCGTGCTGATCTGGCCGATTCCGTTCTTAAAAAAGGCCGCCATCTCCTTTTCCCGGCCTTTTACAGAGAACACCCCGACAAGCTGCGCGAGCTTCTCATCCAGGGTCATTTCCTTAAGCAGCAATTCTGCCCGCTCATGGGGCGTTAATGCAGTATCCATATAATTTTTCATGACTTGAGCTCTCCTCGTAATATTAAAAACGGCAGGACGGGCGGCAAAAGCCTCCCATCCTGCGCCTGACTGTTCTATTATGCCTCAGCTTTTACCGCTTCCGCCATATTTTCATGTTTAAAATCTTTAACCTTCTCGTCGAGCCTGACGGAGCGCATGATGATTACAATTACAATGTAGAAGATCAGCTGCACTACGCTTGCAAGAAGACGAATGGCCATGATGCTGGATGCGGGCTGGACGGCCAGTGTCCCGTCATAGTGGACAAGGCTGAGCAGTGCTCCGAGAACGAAGCCGCCGAAGGCTCCTCCGATTTTTGCAGTCAGGCCGAAGAGCGCACCCATGGTACCTTCCAGACGCTGATTACCCATCATTTCGTTATAGTCGGCACAGTCGATGATGTACATGTTGAACATCATGTTGAAGGGAACGGCGCCGATGGCGTTGAAGAGGCCTGCCACAACGACCAGAAGGAAGTTTTTGCCGGCAAGCAGCATGAGAAGAGAACCTATGATGCAGGAAATGAAACCCATCGTGACCATTTTGTCCTGTCCCATCTTCCGGCGCATCACCGGCATCAGGAACGCGAGGGGAAGACCAATCACCGAGAAGGCAGCGGTCACACCCATAAGTCCGACGTTGCCGATGACGTGGGTGAAATAGTAGACGGAGACTCCCATGCTCGTTACGGTTGAATAAAGGAAACGGACGATACCGATCATCAGCGCGGGGCGGTTGGTCTTAAAGAGTGTCACAACATCTGCAAGCTTTAACTGCTCGGACTGGACGTCAGCCTCCGAGTTGTACTGCTCCTTGATCGTGAGCATACGCACCAGGCCGAGGATCGTCAGGGGAAGCGCCATCATGCCGATCAGGCGGCTCCAGCCGGCGGCGGAGGTAGCGATCTTCGCAACGCCCATGGGGAACAGGATGTTGAAGGCAAAGCCGGCGCCCATCGTAAAGAACCCGGAATAAGCAGTGAGCTTGGTCTGCTGTTCCTTCGTCTTGAAGGCGCGTACCAGATAGACTACGTTATTGCCGTTGAGGAAGGTCGTGCAGACGGCGTTCATGAACACATACATGAAGAAGATCCAGATGTATTTTGCGACATTGGAGAACCCTTCCGGAACGGAGAAGAGCCCCCAGGTGCTCAGCCACAGGAAAAGCATGAATATCTCGTAAGGCCGTCCTTTTCCCCACCTGGTATTGGTCTTGTCGATGATAACGCCCGCGATCAGGTCCGTTACGCCGTCGACCAGCTTACTGACAAGAAAGACCGTGCCGACGATGACAGGCTCAAGGCCCAGAGTGTCTGTGCAGTAAACGGTAACAAATCCCAGCACCAGTGCGCTAAGCGCAACGGATACGGAGCTGGTTGACCACAGAAGGAGTTTCCCAAAGCCAAGCCTGTTATCCGGATTCTTGATACGTTTTTCCTTGCTCATTCCGATACCTCCATAATTATCAGTTTCATCTGCTTATACCCGAAAGCAACTTTCTGATTTGATTATAAAAAAACTGAAAAAATGGAACAGTCACGGATTGGCTACCGGGGATAAAAATTGGTCAACCTTCGGCTAAATTGTGCTGCGTGCGGAATTCCGTCGGTGTCTTTCCGGTCTTTTCCCGGAAGACCCGTGTGAAGTAGTTTCTCGAAGAAAACTGCAGCAGCTCGCTGATATCCTCTACGCTCAGTTCCGTGGAGAGGAGACATACCTTGGCATAATCCAGCCGGGCATCCTTGATATAATCCGTCAGCTTTACGCCCATCTCCTTCTGGAACTTTCGCGTCAGATAGTACTCTGCATAGCCGATCTGCCCTGCAATGCGCTGTATGCTCAGATCGTCGGTAAGGTGAGTCGCGATATATTCGCAACATTCCTGGATATGTCTGGAGATGTCTCCCTGGTTTCTGGCCTGATGCACATGCCGTATAAAGTCGTCCAGAAGCCGGACATTCAGTTCGCGCAGCTCCGTGACCCTGGTCAGCTTGTCCGCTTCGCGAAGATATCTGGTCTCCAGATCAATGGCAATTTTGGGACTGAGTCCTCCTTCTATGGCCGCGCGGGTGCAAAGCGCCGCATTCGCCACCACCTTATACAGCTCACTGCGAACGGGATTGCCGGACAGAGGCAGGTCCAGCACAGAGTAGTTGAGACTGTTGAGCACGTCCATATAGTTCAGGTTGCCCTCCCGGACGCATTGCAGGAACATCTCCTCCTGACTGTGTACAAGAGAGTAATCTGCCCAGCTCCTGTCTCCGGGCTTTACCGGAGCGCTGTTCCGGAGCAGTTCCTGAGTCTGGTAATGAACATCTCCGGGAGCCAGCGTCTTGAAAGTAACGGTATAATGCAGCATCCTGGCATAGGCAAGAGCCGTCTGCGCCGAAACAATCGGGACATCCGACAGCACTGAGCGATAGGCTGTCACCTCTGTAAACGGGATCTCCCTGTCAGAAGCCATACTGCTCAGTCTGGTTCTGAGATACTCCTGCGAGGTGCTGGCATAGAACATCGGTCCCATCAGCACCAGCATCGGGGAGCCATTGCTCAGAACTATGTTCTCACCAAGCCAGATCAATCCGAGCCGGTCGCTCATAAGGAAGGGAACACTCAGCTCCCGTGCCTCGCCAAAGGCATAATCCTGACAGCCGCCCAGACAGAAGAGCTTTTCCAGCTGTGATTCATGTATGGCAGAAGAATAATACAAATGACGTGTCGTACCGGAAAAGCACCAGGTACAGATCCGATGTCCGCTGTAAACGATCCCCATAAGGTTAAGCAGCCGTACCTCCACCGGACGAAGCTCATCATGTTCCATCTTCATACGGATCCCCCTTTCCGCGAAAGCTACAATAATTATAAGCAATCTGCCCTGTAATCCGCAATTCCTGCAGGTCCTGCACGCGTGGCAGGTCCCTGGCAAAAATCCGCTTCAGCACACTGCACAAAAATGCTTGACTATTTTTGTGAAAGTGTTACAATGCCATCTCGTACCTGATGGTACAGAAAGGACTTACAAGTATATGAGCAGTAAACATGCAAACCACAGTCAGAAAAGCCTTATGGGAGCACTTCGCAATTATCTGAATGAGAACCGTTGCTTCTTTGCAATTGCATTCACCAGTGTTCTTGGCGATGAACGCAGCGCAGAGCTTCTGGCGGAACTCGTCCGCTGATCGCGGACTTTAATCACACAAAAGTCAGGACGCGGAGAAACTCCGCGTCTTTTTTTCTCCAATTTTTACCCCTCGTGGCGACTGCATGCGTTGTCCAGGATGTCCGGATTAATATAATTAAAATCAGTTTACTTTTAATATGACCCGGAAAGGAGCCGCAAAATGGAAAAAGTCATCTATCACGCAAAGTCTGACCCCAGATATCAGAAGCCCTTCGTAGACCTCAGGGAAAAGCGGGAACGAAAACTCCCGGACGGAAGGGTTCTCCCCTACCTCTATGTGCACGGCGGCTTTGAGGATACCGGCCTGAAGTTTGCTTTCTCTTATCCGGAGAAGGATGCCTTTGAAGGACGCTTTTTCCAGTATCTTTCTCCTTT
>CADBPC010000003.1 GCA_902796425.1 uncultured Lachnospiraceae bacterium | reverse complement strand
CCATCCTGGTAAGCGGCAACAGTGATGTTGTTCTTGGAGACGCTGTCGGATTCTTCAACAGAGCGCAGCTTGGAGTAAACCAGAAGGCCGAACTGATCGGTTGCGGAAGCATCAACCAGAGTGGAGCAGATCGGGCCGTCATCGGTCTGTGCGTTGTAGCTCTCAACCCAGAGCTTGATCCATGCCAGTGAATAAGCGGCATCCGGTCCGAGCATCAGATCCTGTGCGTCACCCTCCATCTCCTTGATGACAGGCTCAAAGTAAGCCTTCTCATCATCCGAAAGCTTCTCATAAGCTTCCTTCATCCATGCAGCGTAATCGTCGCGGGTCAGCATATACAGGAAGTTCTTGCCGACGATCTCGGAATCGATATCCATGTAGAGGCCGTGCTCGCCTTCAGCGACGAAATCCCAGACGTTGTCATAGACCTTGGAGCCGGTGTTGTTGTACTCGAAAACCTTGTTCAGGGTCTGGAGCGGAAGATATCCGTTATACTCTTCCGGTGTTGTTCCGTTCGCCTCTGCCCACTCCTTCGGGATGAAGGTATCAAGGATGCCGGTCTGGACCATCTTGGATTCGATCTGGTTGCCGTCCTGGATCAGGGTCATTGCGAAGGTTCCCGTCTCCTTTAAGGAGTCTGCCGTCAGCTGATCAAAGATCTTGTTGTTCTTGGGCTGCTGCCACTCGAATTCCATGTTATAGGAAGGATCGATGGTCTTCAGATAGTCAATGAACAGCGGCAGAGCGCTCTTGCCGCGGCTGGAGTTGCCGACGCCGTAGAACATCTTGCCGTTGGACTCCTCAATGGCCTTCTTTGCGAGCTCTTCAAGGGTCATGCCCTCTGCTTCCTTAATGATCTCCTGTGTCTTTGTCAGGTTCTCCTGTGCAGGTGCTGCCTCCTGTTCGGGAGCAGCCGCCTCTCCTGCCTCTGCAGCGGGAGCAGCTGCGGGTGCTGCAGCAGGAGCCGCTGCCGGAGCTGCGCATGCGGCAAGTGATAATGTGAGAACGCCTGTAAGAAGCATTGCCAATAGTTTTTTCATTGTAACCTCCTTATAAAACAATTTTCATCCGGCCGGGTACTGCCATACCGGGCCTGTATTAATATCATAGTCTGCCCGTTCTTCCGATAACACTGGACAAAACTGTTTAATTTTTAGAAATCCTGCTGTCTTTATCCGGGAAATTCAGCCTCTCTTGATGCATATGCTACAATTAACAAGGATGTTATCGGAGGCAGCCATGGCAAAACTCACTTATCGAATACGAATGACGGTACTGATCCTGTTTCTGACAGCGGCAATCATTGCCGTCATTGCCGCGCTGTTTTCTGCCCCGTATCTGACGCAGACTCCATCCGCTCCCGTACCCTCCCCGATCCCGGATGAAAACCGGCTTGTCATCTGTACCTCTCATAAGGAAGAGGTCTGGTGGCCCGTCATCAAGGAATTTGAAGAGCGCACGGGGATTTATGTCGAGGTCATTGAGGGCGGTTCAAACGAGCTGCTGGAACGCCTTGAAGCCGGCACGCAGGAACCCGCCTGCGATGTGATGTTCGGAGGCGGCGAAGAGAGTCTTTACTATTACAGAGATCTGTTTCGTCCCTACCGTCCGGCGGGATCCGAAAATATTGACAGCCGTTATCTGTCCTCTGAGGACTTATGGACCCCGTTTTCCGCTCTTCCGATCGTATTGATCTATAATCCGAAACTTGTCCGTGAGGGGGAGCTCACCTCCTTTCGGGATCTTCTCGATGAGCGCTATAAGGGAAGAATTGCCTTTGCCGATCCGACTGTCTCAGCTTCAAGCTTTACAGGGCTGGCTACACTGATCAGTGCCTGCGGGGGTGAATCTGAGCAGGATGAAATTCTGAAAGCCTTTGCGCTCAACCTGGACAGACACCTCTTAGCTTCCTCCGGGGATGTCCTGACCCAGGTCGCTTCCGGGACCTGCCTTGTCGGAATCTGTCTGGAGGAAACGGCTCTCAAAAGGATCGCCGCCGGGGACAGTCTTGCCATAGTCTATCCCGAAGACGGAACCAGCGCCGTACCGGACGGCAGCGCTGTGCTGAAAAATGCCCCACACCCCGAAAACGCCGAGCGCTTTCTGGATTACACGGTGAGTGAGGATGTCCAGAACCTTCTCGTCACCAGGTTCTTCAGAAGGAGCGTCTGCAAAAACATTCCGGAAGACTCCTCACTGCCGGCTCTTCATGATATTCCCATGCTGGAGTATGACCTGACAGACATTGACCGGCGAAGGTCCGGTATCATGACCGGCTTTGCCTTCTTCTTCGGAGGGGAGGAGGCGCAGTGATCAGACATATTTTCCAACGCTCCTTCAGGTTAAGGCTGTTTGCGGCATTTTTCCTGGCCTCCGCCATCCCCCTTCTGATCTGCTCCTTCCTGCTGTCCCAGGTCATCAGGATCCGGCTGGAGCGGGAGCTCTCTCAGCAGAATCAGGATCACATTTCTGTTCTGGCCGATCTTCTGCAAAAGGAGGAGGATGCCCTTCGTGACTGCTCCCGGAAGCTGGCCGGCTCCGGGCGGGTGACTGCTGCGCTGAAGCGCAGCTCCGTGGATGGCGCTGACAGCCCCGCTGCCGGCCCTGCTGCCGACCAGACGCTGATCAACAATATCCTCTTTGACGCTGTCCGGGGAATGCCCATGGAAGCCGGGTTCGATCTTTACGACAGGAACGGAAACATCCTGTTTTCAACGCAGAACACCGAAAGCCTGGAGAATCTCAGCCCCTCGTGGGGGATTCTGAACGAAGCTGCCGGCGCGGATGACCTTGTCTACAGCGCCACGGAGGATCCGACGGACACCGCCTCACCGCTTTACCGGGCGGCATACCGGATCACAGATGAAGACGGCATGACTGCGGGCTATTTTGTCGCCAACATCTACCATTCCGGTTTCCGCCGGTACCTCGAGGGAAAATACGGGACGCGCAGTACTCTGATGCTCCTTAGTTCGTACTATCGTCCGGTCTACTGCGTGCAGCCGCTCCTTGCCGTATCGCTGGCTTCGCCCCTGCGGTCGGGGATCCTTGCAGGGACTAATCCCGCCGAAATAGAAAATGATTACCGCTATGCGGTCAGTCCGGGGCCTTCCTGCGGCCTGTATGTCGTCCTTCGCACTCCCGCGGTATTTACCACCGGAATGCTGCGTCTTTTGCAGACCATCACTCTGCTGGTGGTGCTGCTCAGCCTCCTTGTTTCCGCACTCCTTGCGATCCGGCTCTCGGGCCAGATCTACGAGCCGATCGACCGTCTGCATAACGCCATGCAGCAGGTATCCATGGACAATCTGGATATCTATGTTGAGCCGGTGCAAAAGGACGAGCTCGGAGAGCTCACGGAGAGGTTTAACCGGATGACCTCGGCTCTCAAATATAACCGGGAAGAGCTCCTGAAAAACCAGAAGGAACTCAATGAAGCACAGATCCGCATGCTGCAGGCCCAGCTGAATCCGCATTTCCTCAGCAACACTCTGGATACAATGAAATGGATCAGCAAGATCAACCAGGTTCCGCAGCTGGCAACCATGGCCATCGACCTGGCGGATATCCTGCGGTTTGGCATTTCGCCCGCGGAATTTGTCACCCTGGAGGATGAACTGCGCGTCCTGGAGCGCTATATCGAGATCCAGAAGATCCGTCTGTCCGACAAATTCAGCTTTGCCCTGCAGGTGCAGGACGGTCTTCGCAGCTGTATCATTCCGAAGATGATCCTGCAGCCTCTTGTGGAAAACTCCATCCTGCACGGGATTGACGGCAATGATAACGGGACAATTGCTCTGGAAATATCCGGCCTTGCACAGACAGAGCATTCTCCCGCGGAGCTTGTAATCGCAGTCCGGGATAACGGGGTCGGTTTTCCCTCCGGAATGACGGGCGCTTACCGAAAGCCCGAAAACTCCGGCAATCATCATCTCGGGCTATACAATGTCGATACGATCCTGAAAAAACACTACGGCAATCAATACGGATTATTCCTTGCCAATGAGACGGACGCGGACGGACAGGTCCTGGGGGCGGTCATCACGGCAAAGCTGCCGCTTTCCTTCAGCAGGTCGCCGGAGCCGCAGGGTGAATAATCAGGAGGATTCAATATGCTGAAAGTACTGGTTGTAGAAGATGAAGAACTGATCCGCAGGGGGATTGTCCTGACCACAGACTGGGCTTCACTGGACTGTGTCGTAATCGCGGAGGCGTCAAACGGCGAGGAGGGGCTGAAAATCGCCCTGGAGAAAAAGCCGGATATCATCATCGCGGATATCCGTATGCCGAAAATGGACGGTCTTGAGATGCTGAAGGAGCTGAGGGATAATGAAAGCACTGCCTGTGTGATCATACTGACCTCTTATTCAAGCTTTGAATATGCCAGAAGCGCCCTCCGCCTCGGGGTATTTGATTTTGTTTTAAAGCCCTTCCACGACGGTGAGCTGGAGGACGTGATCCGAAGATTCAGGGATGACCTTGCCAAAAAGGCCAGGACCCCCGAGCCGGAGCCGGAGCCCATGACCGCCGCGCAGGCAGGCCAGAGCCGCAACACAAAGCTTGCCATCGATTACATCACACAGCATTATTCAGAGCCTGATATCAGCGTCAGCTCGATCGCCGGGGCACTGGATATCAGCGAGGGGCACCTGAGCCACCTGTTCAAGCGTGAAACCGGGCAGACGATCCTGGGATATCTTACCCGGCAGCGGATCCATGCGGCGCAGGAGCTTCTCAAAACGAATAATTACAAGGTCTATGAGGTGTGCGAAAAGGTCGGCTACCGCGATATCACCTATTTTTCCTCAACATTTAAAAAGGTGGCAGGCGTGAGCCCTACAGAATACCAGAGCCAGGTCCATCAAGAGAGGTGACGAATGAATTCTGCAGCAGAATGGCTTTCCAAAATCATCGAACCGAAAATGCAGATTGACGACAGCCGTAAGATTCTTTCGAACCGGTTTCTGCGGGATATGATCGTGCCCCTGTTCATTGAACAGCTTCTCGTCATGGTTGTCGGCCTTGCGGATACGATGATGGTATCCCATGCGGGTGAGGCAACCGTATCCGGCGTTTCGCTGGATACCATGGTGTACACGATCTTCTTATACATCTTCACCGCCCTGGCGACCGGCGGCGCGGTTGTGGTATCCCAGTATATCGGCAGCAAAGACAGGAAAATGGCTGTCGGCGCCTCGAGCATCATGGTACAGATTTCCCTTATTATTTCGTTCCTGTGCCTTGCGCTGATGCTGCCCTTCGGGAACAGTCTGCTGCGGCTCCTTTATCCGAATGTCGAGCCCGCCGTTATGGACGCGTGCCGCGTCTATCTCAGGATCGTGACCTGGTCCTTCCCGGCAAACGCTCTCTACAATGTCGGCGCAGCGCTCTACCGCTCCACCGGCAGGACCGCTGTCACGATGAAGGTTTCTCTGGCGATGAACCTGATCAACATCGTCGGCAATGCCATCGGCGTCTTCGTCCTGCATGCCGGCGCGGCGGGCGTTGCCTGGCCGACCACCATCTCCTGGTATTTTGCCGCCGCCTGCATGGCCTTCCTGTGCTCAAAGCGGGATGAAGAGGTCTATATCGACTGGAAGGAAGCGGTAAAGCCCGATCCCGCCATGTCGATGCGGATATTGAAAATAGCCGTTCCCAACTCCATCGAGAACGGCCTGTTCCAGCTCTCCAAGGTAATCCTGGGAAGCCTTGTCGCCACCTTCGGAACCAGCCAGATCGCTGCCAACGGCATCGGCCAGACAATCTGGTCCCTGGCGGCTACGATCATGGTCGCCATGTCCCCCGTCTTTATCACGGTCGTGGGACAGTGCATGGGCGCGAACGATCCGGAAGCCGCGGAATACTACACCCGCAAGCTCCTTCGCCTTTCCGTCCTTTTGTCCTGCGTCTGGAACATATTTATCGGACTGCTGCTTCCGCTCATGCTCCCGCTCTACGATATCAGCAGCCAGACAAAGTACTACATCATTGTTATCGTAATCATTCACAACATCTTCTGTGGCCTTGTTTCTTCCTTCTCGGGGCCCCTCTCGGGAGGCCTTCGCGCCGCGGGCGACGTCCGCTTTACGATGTTCGCGGCTATCTTCTCGACCGTTGTCTGCCGCGTGTTCTTCTCATTCCTGTTCGGCAAATGGCTGGGAATGGGCGTCATCGGAATCGCGATCGCCATGGTTCTTGACTGGTGCATCCGGGCAGCCATCCAGTGGGTCCGCTTCACCAAAGGAACATGGAAGACCATGAAGGTCATCGGATAAGCAGTTTCTTCATTCCAAATTGTGTATGCAGTCAAAAGGCGGCTCTGCTGTTACGCAGAGCCGCCTTTTTATGCACTAAATAATTTTAACCTTAACAAAGGCCTTCGGTCTTACTGCCGGCGCTTTATCCGCTGCCGCGGTGCTGAAGGCGCCCGGTTTTTCCTTTGCCTTTTCACTCTCTTCGCCGCGGTCTGTACCGGCGCTTTCCGCCCCGGCCCCGGTCTTCTTTGTCCGGGCAGGCGCTTCCCTGCCGGCATCCTTTCCGGCCTTGACCAGCCTTCCTGTCGCATCCAGCTTCATTCCGGCCACTTCCAGTTCACCGCACCGGATCTTCTCCTTGATGTCATTGCTGGTGATCTGGATTTCACTCCCGTCCTCCAGCGTGAGTACGTAGTCAATCAGCTTCCCTGATGATGAGCGGTTTGTTTTGGTAATGGCAGCCTTCATTCAAAAATTTCCTTATAAATCTCTTTATTTTTGATTGACAGGATACCATAACTTTTATCTCTTGCATATATTATTTTGATTAACCAGCCTCAAGAACAAATTCCGACGCCGTGCCTGCACGAGCGGAGGAATTCACTCTCCATACAGGATTTTCGCGATCTCGCTGTCGCGGTCCAGGATGACCGTTCCGTTTCCGGAGGAGAGCGACTGCGTCAGTGCGTCAAGGCTGCGGATGTAGTTGTAAAACTCCGCCTTGTCCTTTGAATTGTACGCCGCCTGCAGTATCTTCATGTACTCCGCTTCGCCCTCCGCCTCAAGGACCTGTGCGTCCCTTTTGGCGTCGGCTGTCATGATGGCCACCTGTCTGTCCGTATCGTTGCGGATCTTCTGCGCCTCGGCATCGCCCTCTGCCTTATAGCTGGCAGCGATGTTCTGTCTCTCGGAAATCATTCTCTCATAGACGGCTTCCTTGTTGTCGTTGGGCAGGTCCAGCGCCTTGATCTCGGACTGGATAATCTCGATGCCGTACGCACCGATGTCCGAGTTCGCCTCTTTGGTGATCCGCTCCGTCAGCTGCTCGCCTCTTGCGTCGATGATCTCGTCCTGAGTCATGGAGGATATTACGTTCTTCGTCGCGTTATATACCGCCGCTTCGATTCGTTCGTCCGCCCTGACCTTAATCGCGTTCAGCGTCTGGATGTATTTCTGCGGGTCGGTTACTCTCCACAGTACATAGTTGTCGGCGATCATGGACTTTTTGTCCTTCGTGATGACGTCAGAGGTGGGAATGTCATACAGGATCGTCGCCGCGCTGATCCTCTGCGTATCCTGGAACAGCGGCAGCTTGAAATGAAGTCCGGGCTCGCTTTCAATCCTCACGATCCGGCCGAACTGCCTGACCGCCACATATTCCTTCTGTCCGACGGAAAACATGCATCCCCGGAAGAAGAGAATAACAACAAGCGCAATAATTACAATCAGTCCCTTTTTATTTTTCATAATCCGCACCTCCTGCAGATCCGCTGCCCGCGTTTCCTGTAAAGGAGCCTATGGGCAGGAGCTGTTGTGTGTTGCCGTCCGTAATTATGATCTTCTGTCCCGGAAGCACCTTTTCCATTGCTTCGTAGTACAGGCGCTGTCTGGTGATGTTCGGGTATTTCACATACTCGTCGTACATCTTCTCAAAACGTGCCACCTGGCCCTGTGCCTCCGCGATTCTTGCTTCCTTGGCCGCCTGGGCGGTCTGGACAATCTTGTCCGCCTCAGCCTCTGCTGTGGGCAGGCTCTCGTTGCGGTAGCGGTTAGCGTTGTTGATCGCTGTTTCCTTGCCCTGCTTTGCCGTCTCTACCGCCTTGAAGGCCTGCACGATTTCCTGGGTCGGGGGCTCCGCGTCCTGAATCTGGATGTTGACAACCTGCAGTCCTATATCCTTATGGTTAAGGGACGCACTCAGACGGTCCCTGATCTCTGCCTGGATCTGGCTCTTTCCGGTCGTGATGACGTCGTCCACCGTATAGTCACTGACAGTCGAGCGGATCGCTGCCAGGGCGGCATTTTTCAGGATTGCCTCCGGTTCCTTTGAATTGTAAATATACTTGATCGGATCGCTGACCTTGTACTCCAGGTAGAAATCGATATCGACAAAGTTGAAATCCGAGGTGATCATGATTCCTTCGTCCTCTACCGTGATATTCTGCCCGTTATTATCAACGTCATAGCCGATGCCGAAGCCGTGGGTCGTCATGTCCACAATGGTTACCTTCTGCAGCCACGGAAGCTTGAAGTGAAGGCCTGCGGTATCGGTTCTCACCACCTTGCCGAACATGGTAACAACCGCATTCTCCTGCTCATCTACCGAGTAGTACGCCCCGCGAAGGAACGACAGGACAATTAAGATACCCAGAATAATCGCCGTAATACGGAGAATTCCGCCGCCCTTTCCTGCCCGGCCCGTGCCTTCCTGACTTCCGGGGTCTTTCGGGAATGTAAAGTTCGGCTGCTGACCCTGTCCGGTCTGTTCACTGCCGGACGCATTTCCCCGTGCCCGGTTCCACTGATTCCAGTTGCCGATGTTTCTCATAAATGACTCCTTTCCTGAATTACGGAAACGGTAACACCACTGTAAATCATTTTCTATCACTTTGCGGCATTATACAACCGTTTCCTGATGCGTGCTCACGACGGGCGCATGCTTACCGCGGAGCAGGGATATGGGGGAATAAGAAAAGACTTTTACCGCGGCTTGTGTGCCGCGATAAAAGTCTTGCAGTCTCACCTGATACGGGAACCTTTCTATTGGTTCCGGCTGACGGTTTCAAGTACCTTTTACGGTTCTGCTACTCCCTTTTATCCGTTGAAGGTATACTATCACTTTGTTAATTAATTGTCAATATCCGAAGTTCCAGTTCCAGGGGAAGATCCCGAACCCTTCCTGAGGGCCGTATTCTTCGCCGTTCCTGCTGTCGCGGCCATCCCTGTCGTTTCCTTCATTCTTATCTTCGGAATTCTCTTCTGTCTTTTCTTCGGTGTCCGCGTCATCCTCGCCGAGTGTGGATTTGTCGCCGAGCTTTACCTTTACTTCGAGTTCCTTATATTCGCCGTCGCCCGCGCTTCTCTTTACGGTAAGTGTGACTTCGTCGCCGGACTTGTAGTACTGGAGCTGTCTCTGGAGTGCCTCAATGCCGCTTACAGACTGCTTGTTGACTGCTGTGATGACATCGCCCTTTTTCAGTTCGGAATCCGCAGCTCCGCCGCCCTCGATAATTTCCGCAACATAGGCGCCCTTCGGCAGGTCATATGCGTTTGCAACATCGTCTGTTACGCTCACGCCCTTGATCCCGAGATATCCCTGGTCCGCCTCATCGACCTTTTCCTTTGTCGACTGGTTCATCAGGTCAGAGATGATGGGGATGGCCCTTGATGTAGGGATCGCGTAGCACATGCCCTCGATTGCCGTTCCGCCGATCTTGTTGGAATTGATGCCGATGACCTCACCGTTTGCATTTACAAGCGCGCCGCCTGAGTTGCCGGGGTTGATCGCCGCATCGGTCTGCACATAGGTGAGTGCGTCCTCTTCATCCGTTCCGATCTTTCTGTCGACCGCGCTGACGATGCCTGCCGTAACGGACTGGCCGTATCCGAGCGCGTTGCCGATTGCGATTACAGGCTCACCGATCTGGAGCTCTTCGGAATCGCCGATCGTAGCGACTTTAATCTTGCTCAGTGTGTCCTCATCGACATCCTCGAGCTTGACGGCGATGACCGCCAGGTCATTCTCCTCGTCGGTTCCCTTGATCAGCGCCGGGACGGAAACGTCATCGATGAACTTGACTTCCATGCTCTCTTCGCCGTCGACCACGTGATTGTTGGTGACAACCAGGATCTCGTCATCTGTCTTTGCGATGATGATACCGGAACCGGTAGCGGTTCCTTCCTGCTCGTGGGCCTGTCCGAACCAGTCTCTGTACTGCTCGACATAGGTATTATAGACAGAAACGATGGAAGGCATCGCGTCCTTTACAACCTCGGTAAAATCGCGGTAAACAACTTTTCCTGCCGTTTCCTGCTCATTTGCGAGCTGCAGCCTGGAAATGGATTCCTCTTCTGCGGTGTAGAAATCCGGTGCCGCTTCTTCCTGTCCTGCAAGGGAGAGCTGCGCTGCCTCGCTCCCGGATCTCGACGATGCGTGCGCCGCATAACCGATGGCACCCGCACTGACCGCTACAGCCATTGCTGCAGCAATCGATCCGATCAGAAGCTTCTTCCCCTTCTTCTTTCCATTTCTTTTTCCTTCGTTATTATTTAAATCAGAACCAAACTCCTCATGACCTTCATAGTCATAATCTCCGTAGATGTGATCATTCATTCTTTCTTCCATGGCGGTACTCCTTTCCATTTCGCGGGATACGATGCACGCAGCTGAACACAATTGCCGGCAGCCGCATGCTGCAGCTTTTAATGCCTCCCCCGTTCTTTATGCTGATCAGTTTAAAGCCAATTTGTGTTCGAATTATGCCCGAATTGTGATAATTCTGTGAAAGACAATCTTTACGATCTTCATCCTGACCAGTCCGTCGCAGAAGCGGATCATCAGCTTGTGGAAGGTACCGACGCTGTTGTAAATATCCCGGTATCCGCGCATGTAGCTTTTGGAAGTGACGGAGGCGAAGCGATCACTCCATCCGGCAAGCTCCGATTCATCCTCCAGGGAAAAAAGTGCTGCCCAGAGAGGATCCGATGGCCCCGTCCAGACGGCCGCCGTGTTTTTCCTTTATGTACTTTTCGATCTTCTCCGTGACCGTGATCATATCGGGGAAAATGGTATCGCTGCCGTCAAAACCGTCGTAGTTGACGCAGATCAGGTGATATTTCTCTCCCAGGCGTTCCAGCACAGTGCCGAAGTTCGTCTGATAGTCACAGGCCGTCCCCGGCAGCAGCATCAGGGTCTTTCCGGACAGGTTTCCCTTTTCGTCAAACTGCATTTATATTCTCTCCTTTCGTTGCTTCGGCCAGTTTGTAATCACTAACCTGCTTTTAATTATGTTCCCTGCGCGGAAGAAAATCAATAGATTTGGACAAATAAAGAGCCCGGAAATACACCATTTCCGGGCACCTCATCACCAACCTGTTACGTATACGCTCTTCATGTCGCCTGTCCTGGTGCTGTAATCGCACGCGGACACAAGATCTTCGGTCTCGCTGTCATAGAATTCGACCGGCGTCATCCACAGTCCGGTTCCTTCCCACAGGTAGACCCATCCAGTTCTCTCATAGAACGCGCCTGCCTGAAGGCCTCCGAGCATGCTGTGGATCTCGTTGATCTGGTCTCTTGTCAGGAAATACTTGGAAGCTTCGATCTCCTCATCCTCGGGCTGACGGATGTAGTGCTGCTCACCCGCTGCCGGCACATCCGTAAGATAGATCTCCACGCTCCCCGCTTCACCCGGGGCGACCTGGTACTTGTCATACATGACGTAGACCCTGCCGTCCTCGCGGATGCTGTAATGGTACTGGTGCCAGTCGGGATCCGCGTCAAATGCAGCCCTGTCGGCCGGCAGTAAAATGTCGTTCGTCTGCCTGCACTCCTGGAGCCGGTTCCAGATCATGTCCGGAAGACTCTCCTCCGGTACATTCAATACCTGGGCCAGGGACGCCTGTGCGCCGGTCACGAGGTCAAAGGTGTATCCGCAGTATCCGTAGTACTCCTGTTTGTCGCCTCCGCCCCTGTAATGGACAAGGTTCACACTCAGGAGCCGGTCATCCATGTACAGATCTCTTAACCGCACATAGCTCGAGCCGGTGCCGCCGGCCGGCATATTCTCCGGCAGGGAGAAAAAATGATCCCGGTGCGCTGTAATCGCGGCATTGATCTGGGCCGCGCTGCCAAGCTTCTCATCGAGAAGGATCATATCATAATAGTATTTCGCATCGGAAACCGACGCCTGCTGCCCCGCGGCCTCAGACCGGTCATCCCGCACGACGGCCAGAAGCGCCCTGGCCTTGCTGTCTCCCTCGACGTCTGTCACAACCTGTGTACCGTCAGCCGCAAAGACCGGAAGAACTGTCCCGCCCGCTGCGAGTGTCGACGTCAGCAGCAATATCAGCAGTCTTTTCTTTAACATATTCATTATATAAATAATATCCCGTTCATCCGTAATTACCGCAGATTCTCACCTGCAGTATTACAATAATACTACATCTTTGTTACAAATGAAACAGTAAAGTTGTAAAAATTCAGGTCCCGCCGCTTTTTCTAATTTTGTCACGCAGCCTTTTCAAAATGCCGTTTGACTTTTCCGTATGCCGGTGCTATTCTTCCCTTCGCGCGGCACGCGGCGAGTGTTAAACCTTCCCACTCGTCAGGAACCCTGCAGCACCTCTTCCGGGTCTTTGCGGGTTTCGGAAAAAAACTAAAGGAGACTTTTTATAATGCAGAAAAACAACACACTCTACATCGCCAGGGCAGCGGTTATTGCCGCAATTTATGTAGTCCTGACAGGACTTGCGGCAGGATTTGATCTTGCGAACGGGGCCATCCAGGTCCGCTTCTCCGAGGCGCTTACCGTTCTTCCCTTCTTCACCCCGGCAGCTGTCCCCGGCCTTGCCATCGGATGCCTTCTTTCAAATATCCTCTTTTCCGGTAATATTTTCGATATTATCTTCGGAACTCTGGCAACACTGATCGGCGCAGTCGGATCGCGCATGCTCCGCAGGAACCGCTATCTTTGCAGCATACCCCCGATTATCGCGAATGCGCTGATTATCCCGCCGGTGCTGACCTTTGCCTACGGCATACCGGGAGGCATTCCTTTCCAGATGCTGACCGTCGGAATCGGCGAGGTGATCTGCTGCCTGATCTTCGGACAGATCCTGATCAGCATACTGCTCCCGTTCAGGAACCGCCTGTTCGAGGATGACTGATCCTTTGGGATAACCGGATTATACAGATACAGAATCTTAATCACTGCCCCTTCCCGTGACGCAGCCGCGCTGTCACAGGAGGGGGCAGTTTTTTATGCCGGAAGACAGATTATTCCGTTTCCGCGCGGACTTCATCTCGCCGCGCCGGGCACAGACGATGTATAATTAGGGAAAACAATTTTCTCAGCGGAGGAAGACAGAATGATTGAGCAAAACAGAATTCCGCGTGTAAGTCTTCAGAGCGGCGAAAAGGTTCCTGCAATCGGTCTTGGAACCTTCGGCTCGGACAAGTACGGGGAAAAAGAGGTTTCTGAAGCAGTTTACGGCGCAGTCCGCTGCGGATACAGACTGATCGACTGCGCGGCAGTCTATGAAAATGAGGCGTCCATCGGCGCCGTGCTGGGGCGTCTGTTTGAAGAAAAGACGGTCGGCAGGGAAGACCTTTTTATAACAACAAAGGTCTGTAACGACCGGCACCGCGAGGTTGAAAAGTCTCTCCGGCAGAGTCTTTCCGATCTGCAGATCACTTATGCGGATCTTTTCTTCGTGCACTGGCCCTTCCCGAATTATCATGCGCCGGGATGCGACGGCGATTCTCGATCCGCGGATTCAAAGCCATTTTCCGTGGATGAGTTTATGGATACCTGGAGACAGTGTGAGAGGATGGTCGATCTGGGACTTGCCCGCTATATCGGAATGAGCAACATGACCATCCCGAAGCTGGAAGCGGTGCTGCCGCTGTGCCGGATCATGCCGGCGGCTCTGGAAATGGAGCTGCACCCGTCCTTCCAGCAAAAGGAGCTGTACGATTATGCCATATCCCGCGGCATCCAGCCGGTCGGCTTCTGCCCGATGGGCTCGCCCTCCCGTCCGGAGCGCGATAAGACTGCAGACGATGTGGCGGATATGGAGCTGCCGTCAATTGCCGCCGCCGCAAAAGCCCACGGCGTCCATCCGGCTCTCATCTGCCTGAAGTGGGCCGTGCAGCGGGGCCAGATTCCGATCCCGTTTTCCGTAAAGCCCTCTCAATACGAGTCGAACCTGCGGGCGGTCACCGAGGATCCGCTGACAGAAGAAGAGATGGCCGCGATTGCTGCGGATGACAGGAACTGCCGCCTGATCAAGGGGCAGGTCTTTCTCTGGCCCGGCGCATCCGACTGGCACGCCCTGTGGGACGAGGACGGCACCATTTCTAAATAGTACTGCTTTACTGCAGATCGATGATTTTTTCACCGCCGTTTAGGTCAATCCGGACGGCGGTTTCATTTACAAGGAAAGTCCTGCTGTAAGGCCCTGCGGACGAAACCCGCATTCTCGTGACACGTCCGTCCTTCCAGTCAAAGCTGAGTGTGGCATTTCCCTTAAGGCAGACGCCGCAAAGACTCCCTTCCTTCCAGTCCGGGGGGCAGGCGGGCAGAAGAATCACCTGATCCTGCTCTTCCTGGACCAGCATCAGCGTGATGGCCGTGCCGGCGCCGAAATTGCCGTCAATCTGGAAAACAACGCCGCCGTCCCTTGGATGTGTATCCATAAGGTTGGGCGCCGTCGACTCGCGGAGCAGCTTGTAGAGCATGTCCTCCGAAAGCTTTGCTTCTCCCAGCTTTGCATACAGGCCGATCAGCCAGGCGCAGCTCCAGCCGGTATGCCCTCCGCCGAAGGAGAGTCTCCTTTCGATGGTCGAGAGCGCGGCCTTCGCCAGCTCGGGCGTTCCCCTCTTTGATATTTCCCTGCCGGGGAAAAGGCCGTAGAGCTGGGAAATATGACGGTGGCCGGGCTCTGCCTCCTCATAATCGCACTCCCATTCCATGATCTGACCATAGCGCCCGATTTTCAGCGGCGGCAGAAGCTCAAGGATACGGCGCGCCTTTCCGATAACCTCGGGCTCACCCCTTCCGAGAAGCTCTGCCGCAGCAAGATAATCCTCGAGAAACTCTTTCAGGATCGTCACATCCATCGTCGAATTCGAGCAGACCCTGCCCTGCGTCCCGTTTTCCATGATATAGGTGTTCTCCGGGGATACGGAGGGACAGATCTGCGCCTTGCCGCCCTCAGTCGCAACATAATCCGTATAGAAGAGCGCGTGCTGCTCCAGGACGTCAAACATGCCGTCAAGCCATCCGGCATCCTGTGTATATTCATAGTGCTGCCATACATGCGTGCACAGCCAGGCCCCGGCCATGACCCACCAGGTCGCCGGAATCCACAGATCCTGCGGCGCCGTATCGGCCCACAGATCCGTGTTGTGGTGGACCACTGCCCCGCGGCAGCCGTACATTTCCCGGGCGGTTTTCTGACCGCTGACCGTGATCATCTCAAGAAGTGTAAAGAGCGGCAGGTGGCATTCCGAAAGCCCCAGCATCTCCGCCGGCCAGTAATTCATCTGTGTATTGATATTGATCGTATATTTGGAGTCCCAGGGCGGAAGGAACGCGTTGTTCCAGATGCCCTGGAGATTGGCGGGAAGGCCGCCCTTCCTGCTCGAGGAAATCAGCATATACCTGGCATAGTTCCAATAGAGCTCTATAAGACCGAGGTCCCTGCCGCCCTTCCGGACAGCTTCCAGGCGCTCATCGGTCGGAATGTCTGCAAAACGGTCGTCTGCGAGCTTCAGGGCGCACTTTCCGTACAGCGCCCGGTAATCTGCGATATGACGGCTTCTTAGTTCCTCACAGGTATAAGACTGCGCCGCATCAAGCTGCCGGCACAGGTCCTGTTCCAGCAAAAGTGCTTCCCGCCGGACCGCCTCCGGATCCTGATGCGCCGGCATGGCCTCACAGGCAGGCTTTTGCAGCAGATCATCTTTCACATAGCGAAAGGTCGTCCCTCCTACGACGTAAAGGACTGCCTCGTCGGCATCCTCAACTACCAGGTTTTCGCCGGCCACACGGACTTTTGCCCTTTCCCCGGACGCGGCCGCGCGCAGCGCCAGGCCAAAGCTGACTCCGTCCGGGCCGCTCCTGCCATATAGAAGGATGGTATCGTCGGAGATCTTTTTTACGCCGGTATAAAAGCGCTCTCTCGTAAGCAGCGCGTCAAGGGAGAGCGCGCCCTGCCCCTTCCCGCCTGCCTTAAAATGCATCACAATGCAGTCGTCCGGCGCGGAGGCAAAATATTCCCGCTCGCAGTGTACGCCGCCCGCAGTAAAGGAGGTCCTTACCAGCGCGCTGTCCGGAAGAAGTTCTCTGCGGTAGTCCTCACAGGTCACTTCGTCCCCGACTTGAAGCTGCACGGTCAGGTCTCCGAGAGGCTGGTAAGGCCGCATGCTCTGCGGAATACCTGCCATGTGGTAGCGCATGAGCCGCTCCGCCTCCCGGATGCTGCCTTCAAGGATCAGTTCGCGAACCTTCGGAAGGATTTTCAGAGAATCCGGATTGACGCGGTCCATCGGCCCGCCGTACCACAGGCTCTCTTCATTCAGCTGGAGCCGCTCTTCAAACGGATCCCCGTAGGCCACTGCTCCCAGCCGCCCGTTTCCAAAGGGGAGCGTCTGTGTGAAAACTCTGCGCCCCGCGGGCTTATCAAACCAGATCGTCTGTGTGCTCATACTGTAACCTCACTGCTTCGTATAAGGGCGTCCCTGACGGGGCGCCCGGCTGCTTTAAATACCAAGATATCTCTCGCAGACATCCTCCAGCGCGTCTGCCGCGGCCCACAGGTTATAGCTGAACCAGGAGCTGTAGGGCTTTCCGTCGCTGAAGCGCTCGATGGTCAGGCCGTCGCTCGGGCACCAGCGCTCCGAGAGGACGCCGTAGGCGCCGTACCCGGTCTTCTCCGGATACAGCTCCAGTGTCTGCATGATCCAGGCAATGCCGTCCAGCGCCCGGGAGGTGTAATACTCATCCCCCGATGCTTTCCCCAGATACAGCAGGTCGCCGTTGACGATGCTGCCCATGGGATGGATATGCGGGTTGGAAACACTGGTTACAGATCCTCCGCAGGAGTTCCACCCGCTGAAGTCCGCTTTAATGGGAACAAACATCGGCCTTGCGCGGTAGCCGTAGCGCCAGAGGAATTCGTAATCCGCCCCGTCCTTCAGATAGTCCAGATACAGGTCCTCTTTCGTTGTCTCGTGGAGGATCCTGCAGGCCCTTATGAAGGCAAGGTTTCCTTCCTCATCGACGGATTTCCAGGTGTCCATCGGCGTCCCGCTGCAGCTAAGATCCTCAACAAAGGAGTGATAATAGCGAACTGCGCGGTCCGCGGCCGCGAGGTATTTCTGTTCCCCTGTCAGCTCATAGGCATAGGCGGCAGCGGCGGCAAACCAGCAGCCGGCAAATCCCTCCCAGTCCAGCACTTCTTTTCTGTTCACAGCATAAGTATAACCGAAAGCGCCGTCTGCGCGCTGAAGTTCTATGACCGTATCCATAACCTTCAGCGCAGTTGTAAGCCATTTCTCCGGATACGGTTTTCCGGCGCCGCGCAGATAGTGGATGCTCTTCAGAATATAGTGGAGCGCGCTTCCGTTGGTATAGGCGCAGTGGCAGTCCTTCACAAGGCCGAACCCTGTCCACCAGCCATTGACACGGCTCCCGTCCAGCTCGCTCATAAGATCAAGGTACATTCCGGACGGCTCATTGTAGCAGGAGGTAATCCTGTCGTTCATCTCCTCCCCGGACATGGCTTTTGACAGGAGGTCATCCGCGCGGCTTCCCAGTACGTCGCGGACAAGGATCAGAGGATAGGAGAGCACGCCTCCGCCGGTCCAGCCGATCTCCATGACATTGCGCCAGGGTTTCATGACCGTATCTCCCGGAGGGCAGCATTTGACGTTGGTATATTCCCCGTCCTTTGCGTTCCAGTTGATTTCAACAAATGATTTCAGGAGGCCCTCGGCAGCTTCTTTAAAGGTTTTCCCGTATACGGCCCTCTCATGGCGAAGGCCGTACTCCGCGCGGATGATTTGATGCAGGCCTGTCCTTTTGCTGCAGGCAAGGCAGTATATTTTTCCCGACACCCCGGCAGCCTTTGCTCTTTCAAAGGTCGACGGGGCGGGCATCCGCTTCAGCTCCATAGTGCACGGGTCATTTGTGTAGCCGAGCGAGACGCCGAAGGTATCCGGAAGGCCGGCAAAAAGTCCGTTATGAATATATCCCCCTTCCGCATCGGAATAGGGCTCCACGGAAACCGCAGCGGCAAAGCCGTCCGAAAGAATCGCGGAAAGCGGCATGGCCGCTCGGTCCGCACGAAACTCCCAGAACGGGGAGCAGTAGGAAACCTCCGGATGGAGCCTTGTCAGAAGCGGCATCTCTCCGGGCGTAACCTCTGCGGCATTGTTATCGCCGAAAATATTGCAGGGAATGACATGAAACGCTTCTGAACCTTCCGCGCGCTCTTCAGGGGAAAACATAAGGCGCACCGCGGAGGGAAAATCCGCGTCCAGTACAAGCCGGTAGCCGGTGACCCCCTCCTTTTCGGGGGTAAGCATAAGACGGCAGCGGATCCCGTCATCTATGTATTCCAGGTCCCGGGAGTCCTTTTTTTCCGCCTCCTGCGGCTCCGGGAACGGGATCCATACATTCTCCCTGTTATAACAGACTGACAGTTTAAACTGCTTTACGCCCACGGAAATAACCATATCGTCCTCCTGTCGTGGTAAAATATTTCTGTTGCAAACTTATATGTCTTTCCGGGCATGGCCGGAGAAAACCAATATGTCAGACTACTATAAAATTATAATTGCCGATGATGAACCCAGAATCAGGGAAGGTTTGATCAACCTGTTTCCCTGGTCATCCCTCGGTTTTGAAATCGCGGCCGATTTTTCCAACGGCCAGGAAGTCCTGAATTATCTTAAGGATCACGACGACGTGGATGTGATCCTTACAGACATCCAGATGCCGGTGATGGACGGGATCGGTCTGAGCGCGCGTCTTATGGAGCATCACACAAAAGTGATCTGCTTCAGCAGCTTCCAGAATTTTGACTACGCGCAGTCCGCGATCCGCAATCATGTATATGATTATCTGATAAAGCCCATCAAATACGAAGACCTCGTCTCCTGCTTTGAGCGGCTGAAAAAGGATCTCGACGCAGAGCGCGGCAATTCCGGCGCACCTTCGCTGTCTTCCGTATCGGCGCCGGACAGTGTCATTCCCGCTGTCGTCTCATATATTGAATCAAACTATCAGGACTGTACGCTGGAGGAGGCTGCCAGTATGGTTTTCCTGACGCCCTCTTATCTGTCCTCTTTGTTCCACAAAAAGCAGGGAATAACCTTCAGCGACTATCTGCAGCAGGTGCGCATGGCCAGGGCCTGCGAGCTGCTGCGCGATCCCGAAATCCGGCAGTACCAGATCGCGGCGCTGGTGGGCTACGACAACCCCAAAAACTTCACCCGCGCCTTTAAAGCCTATTACCAGATGACGCCGCAGGCCTACCGTCAGCAGATGACAGGCGGCAAAGAAAGCGAGAAATAAAAGGTCATGCTCCACACATACTTCCTCAAGCGTCTGCGCCAGTATACGCTGCTGCTGATGATTCCGATCCTGATCCTGCTGGCCGGCATCCTGATTCTCTACCCCTCGTCCGTTATCCGGTCCATCCGGCAGGAATCCGCGGATTCCATGATCCGGATCGAAGAGAGTGTCGATACAATAATCTCGGATACGGTCTACCAGCATGACCTGATGACCAATAATCCGCAGCTTGCCCTTTCTCTTCGAAAGCTCCTTGGAACCGAGGAAACAGACTACAATTACTATGTCCTGACCAACAGTATTACAGGACTGATCCGGAGCGTTACAAACGCCCATCCCTACATCATGAGCACCTACCTGCAGCTGGACGGGTACGGGCGCTTTTTCAGCTCCCGCGACGGTGTCAGCAATATTGAAACCTACTATGACCGCTCCTGGCTCGATGACGCAAAAGAATCCGATCTGGAGAAACTGATCGGAAGAAGGCGCATGATCGCGGAATACTCTTATGCAAGCCCGGTGGAAGTTCTCTCCATCTATCAGAGAATGACGACCCTGAAGGGCACCATTGTAGTCAATCTGTACTATAAAAACTTTCTCGACAAGCTCAGCGCCCTGCGGTCGCAGGATGAGGAGGAGTTTTTTGTCTTTGACACAAGAGGGGAACTTTTGATTGCCGCGCCGGAAGAGCCCGGCCGGAGCTGCGAAAATCCCCGGTTCCTTGAAGAATTGTCAGGAGCGGTCACCGGAAACGCCGGGCCTCTTTCTGCCTCTTTCCTTAAGCTGGACGGCAGATATTACTGGGTCAGTTCACTTCCCGATAAGACATCCGACTTTATTTATGCCTCCGTCCTGCCCGGCTCGCTGCTGCTGCAGGAAATGCGGTCGACCCTTCTTGTTTTCGCGCTGCTGACTCTCCTTTCCTTCGCGGTCGTCTATACTATCGCCCGTAAGGTAACAAAAGATTCCTTCGACCACATCGAGCAGGTTATTTCCCTTTTCTCCGACGCGGAAAAAGGAATCTACCCGAAGGATGAACCGAGACAGGCCTCCGACGAATATGATCTTATCCTGATGAATGTAATCCGCATGTTCCTCCGGACCAGCTTCCTTGACCAGCAGCTTGAACTCCATAAATACCAGCAGGAGGCGGCGGAGCTCCAAGCGCTTCAGCTGCAGATCAGTCCGCATTTTACCTCCAACACACTGCAGACCCTGGATTTCGAGGTGCGGCGCCAGCTTGGGAAGCCGACCATCATCAACCGGATCATCAAGGATCTGTCCGATATTCTCCGCTATTCACTCGGCTCACCGAGAGAGATGGTTATGCTGGAGGATGAAATCAATACACTGAAGAAATACATCGAGATTCAGAAGGTGCGCTTCGGTGACAGGATAACCTTTTATCTCGAGATCGACGACGATGTCCTTTCGACGCCGGTCCCGAGACTGATCCTGCAGCCGCTGATTGAAAACAGTATCGCACACGGTGTCTCACAGATGCAGGCCGGAGGTTTTATTAAAATCAGAGTGTTCAGGCGGGGAGATGTCCTGCGGTTTTCGGTTACCGACAACGGCGTCGGCATTGAACCGGAAAAGCTCCGGGAACTGAAGGAGAATCTGTCAGCCCCGTCCGGCAGGCATGTCGGCCTTGCCAATGTCAACCGCAGACTGGTCCTGACCTACGGCGATTCCGCAGCGCTGAAAATCATGAGCAAGCAGGGCTGGGGCTGCGCCATTGTGTTCCGGATTCCCGCCGGCAGCAGGTGATCCCGGTCAGGGCCGTCTGTTTACCTGTTATTCTTACCCCTTGATTCCCGAGGTTGCGATGCCCTCGACAAAGTACTTCTGCGCCGAGAAGAACAGGATGATCAGCGGAAGGTTGGCAAGAAATGCCATCGCCATGACCTTGTTCCACTGGACAACCGACTCCGCGTCAATGGAGAGCTTGAGCGCGAGAGAGATGGTATACTTCGTCGCGGAGTTGATATAAAGCAGCGGGTTCAGATAATCATTGTAGGTCCAGATAAACTGGAACAGGCCCGCGGAAAACAGAGCCGGCTTCATCAGGGGGAGCAGGATCTGTGTGAAAACTCGGAAGGTGCCGCACCCGTCCATATACGCCGATTCATCGAGTTCCTTCGGAAGTCCGCGCATGAACTGCACCAGCATGAAAATAAAGAACGGATAGGTTGCGAGCAGCGCCGGTGCGTAGAATGGCATATAGGTATTGATCCAGCCGAACTTGTTGAACAGCGAATAGCGCGGAATCATAATGACCGCATTCGGCAGCATCAGAGTCGAAATCAGGATCATAAACAGGATTTTCTTGCCCGGGAAGCGGAATCTCGCAAAACCGTAGGCGACCAGCGCGCAGGTCATAACCGTAAGGAGCGTGACCGGCACGACAATCCTGAAGGTGTTCAGGAAATAGGTCAGGTAGCTGATGCCGCCGGTTCCCTTCCAGCCGCTGATATAGCCGCTTATGTCAAAGGTCTGGGGAAGGAGCCGCACAGAGCCGAAAATCTCCTCGTTTTTCTTAAAGGTCGCAAAGAACATCCAGACGATCGGATAGAGCATAATCAGTCCGTACACTGTTATCAGGACATTGATGACGGACCTTGAAATGCGGACTCTTCTTTTTTTACTCTCACTCATTTTTTATACCTCGCTGAGGCAAAATCCGCGAATGCGGTTTTGCCGAATGCGGCGCCCGGTGCGTCAGCACCGATGGCGCTGTTTGAAAGGGCTGCATCGGCAGGACTTTCAAACTTCCCTCCTTCGAATCAGAACTCACCCGCATCCGAGTAGTACACTACGCCGGAGGAAAAGCGGAACAGCAGCAGAGTTACGACCATGATGGCGCCGAAGATAATCCAGGAAATCGCGCTCGCATAGCCCATCTTATAGTAGGAAAATGCCTCCTGATAGAGCTTCATGCCCAGCAGATAAGTGGACTTGAGCGGTCCGCCCTTTGTGATGACGAAGGCATTGGTGAAGGCCTGCAGGGCATTGATTGTCTGCATGATCACATTGAAAAAGATGATCGGGGAAATCTGGGGGAGCGTTACATGGACGAGCTTTGCGACTGCTCCGGCGCCGTCCAGCTCCGCAGCCTCATAGAGATCCTGGGGAACGTTTTTGAGTGCGGCAAGGAGCATGACCATGGAGGAGCCGAACTGCCAGATCTCCAGCATGCAGATGGTCGGCAGGGCGGTTTTGGTGTTGCCCAGCCACTGGACATGCGGAAGCCCGAAAACAGAAAGCAGGGCATTGATAATGCCGTCATCCATGAACATCAGGCGCCAGAGGATACAGATCGCGACGCTCCCGCCGAACAGAGAGGGAATGTAATAGATCGTGCGGAGCGTGTTGATGCCCTTCATGTTCCGGTTCATGAGCAGCGCTATGATCAAGGCCATGATGATCTTGCCCGGGACCGTATACAGTGTATAAATCCAGGTGACTGTAAAGGAATTCCAGAATTCGCGGTCATTGGTAAGGAGTGTTACATAGTTCTGTATGCCGACCCATTTCGGGGATGCCATGATGCTGTAGTTTGTCAGCGAATAATAAAAGGACTGAATGAACGGATACAGCTGCAGGATTGTGAATCCGAGCAGCCAGGGAAGAATATAAAGATACCCCTGATATTCCCTTTTCCGGATAGATTTGCTTTTCGCGGTTGCCATAGCCTGACTCACTTTCTCAACTTCTAATAAAAAGGGGCTCTCATGCGAGAGCCCCGACAGTTGTCATTCTGATCCGATCAGCGCTTGGTGCTCAGATAGTTCTCGAACAGCGTGATTGCATCATCTGCTGCCTCTTCCGGCGTTGCCTGGCCATAAGCGACCTGCATCAGCATGTCTTTCATGATAGCCATAGGCTCTTCCTCAGTGGACAGACCCATTTCATATGTGCCGCCATACTGCTGGCAGATATCAACGGTTTCCTTGGAGATGCCTTCAAGAAGTCCCTGCTCTGCGCATACACTCTGGCCGACAGAGGTCGGAGGTACGGAACGGACTGTTCCGAGGATGGCAGCTGCTTCTTCACTGTTGTAGAAGTAGTCGAGGAACATGATCGCTTCCTTAACGTGAGCGGAGTTCTTGCTTACAACCATGTACTGAGGGCAGTTGCAGTAGAAGCCGTCGTCCTTTGCGCCTTCCATGACGGGCAGATATGCAGCCTTGAAGTTTCCTTCCGGAACAGCCGCAACTGCCGGCTCTGCAGTCGATGTGTAGCAGAACATTCCTGCATAATCACCGCTGATCCACTTGGGATCTGTCTGAAGGTTCTCGCTGTAAGGCTCTGTGGAAGCCGCAGGCGGAACAACGTTGTTGTCATAGAGTGCCTTTACATATTCCAGAGTCTGAACCAGCTCGTCTCTTGTAAAGCCCAGCTCAACCGTATCGTCAATAAAGAAGGTATTGCCGGTCAGCTGAAGAAGATAAGGACGAAGCACTGCTGTTGTCAGCATCGTCGAATCGATGGAAAGGAGATACTTGGACTCATCTGCTTCATGGAGCTGTTTTCCGAGTGTGATGAGATCATCCCAGCTGATGCGCTGTGTCAGGTCAAGTCCTGCTGCATCCGTGATGTTGGCGTCATAGATCAGGGCTGTTCCTGCAAGTCCGGTGGGCAGGCCGTACTGATGGCCGTCGAAATTGCCGTTGGTCTCAAGGAAGGACTTCTCAAAGGTGCTCAGGTCGATGAGATCCGCATAGTCGTTGAAATCAACAAAGTAATCTGCGCCGGAAGCAACATAGCCGGGCATCCAGCCTACGCCCATCTGAATGATATCTGCCGCGGTTCCGGAAGAAAGCTGAGCGGTCAGCTTCTCCTGATAGCCGTCGCTGGAGCCGTACTCGGGCTCGATTGTGATGTTCGGATGAAGCTCATGGAACTTGTTGATGACTTCGATGGTTGCCTCAGCTCTTGCATCACCGCCCCACCACATAAAGCGGAGTGTTACGGGCTCTTCGGAAGAAGCCTCTGCGGGAGCGGCCTCCTCTGCAGGTGCAGCTTCTTCTGCCGGTGCAGCTTCCTCTGCGGGAGCAGCTTCTGCAGGTGCAGCTGCCGGAGCGGCTGCCGGTGCCGCGCAGGCTGCAAGCGCTGCCGCTGCCATGGAAACAGCTATCATTGTAGATACGATACGCTTTTTCATTTAGTTCTTTCCTCCTTATCCAAATATGGAGTTATTCGGTTATTTATTACATTTTCAAGTTTAACCGCAGGAGAAAAGTAACGGAACCTCACAGGTTTCGCATAAAAGTGTCAGAATTTTGGTATTTTAAGAAATGAGTATCTCTTTTTTGGATAATCGTAAATATTGATACCTTATCAGGATGTGCACGCATAAATGGGGTTGGCAGATGCGGGCACCTACTCCGGCAGGTTCCCCCTGCGGATATTGTCCTGAATGATTTCATCCGTAACGGCAAACAGCTTCTCGGATCCGAGCCTTGTTTTCGTCTGCCGCCCGTATACCGTCTTCGCGGTGACCCCGTGCTCCTTCCAGTCCCCGCCTCCATTGCTGTTATTCAGGATCAGCGGCTGAAGATTATCCATTGCGTGGGCGAACCTTGCCTCCGGCGTCGCATTGTCCTCAAATTCATCAAAGACAGCGATCAGCTCCGCCTTCTGGTCGTCCGGAAGAAGAGAATAGATCCGCTCCTTTGCGGCGTCCTCCCTCGCCTTCTGCGTCTTTTGCCCCTCTGCATCATAGGCATACGTATCCCCAGCGTCGATCTCCACGATGTCGTGGATCAGACACATCAGCATCACCCTGTTAATGTCCACCTCTTCATTGGCATATTCCTTTAGAAGATATGCCATAACCGCCATATGCCAGGCATGCTCGGCATCATTCTCATTCCGCCCGTGCCCGGACAGATGCGTCTGCCGGAAGATATTCTTTTCCTTGTCGATTTCAAGAGAAAACGCCAGCTGCTTCTTCAAACGTTCGTCCATGGTTTCCGTCAATTTCCTTTCGGTTGGTTACATTTGCCGTTTTCGGCATTTCTCTCCTACTTTTTCTGAGCTCGCTCCTACAATGGCAGGCCTTTTCTGCCTCACTGATGGGTACATTTGCGGTTTTCGCCTTTTCTCTCCTACTTTTTCTGCATTCATTCCCTTGGAGGCAGGCTTTTCCTGACTCAGCAGATGGTTACATTTGCCGTTTTCGACATTTCTCTCCTACTTTTTCTGAGCTCGCTCCTTCGATGGCAGGCCTTTTCTTCCTCAGCGATTGGTTACATTTGCCGTTTTCTGCATTTCTCTCCTACTTTTCTGCTCTCGCTCCTTTGGAAGAATGCTCCCTCCGTCTCCGCAGGTGGTTACTCAGGAAGAAAAAACTGCTGCATCGTGAATAATTCAGCCGTCGGCGGCATCTGAAGTCCCTTCCCCGGGGAACGCGCCTGCCTCCCAGAGCTCCTTATATTCCGCCTCCCGTTCAGGGTAGGCCTTCACGCCCGCACCGTCGCTTGTAATCAGGATCGTACCGCTCAAGTCGGTCCGGAAAAGCGTCGTATCCAGATCCTCCAGCATGCCGAGAAGCCTGCCGTGGGGATGTCCGTGCTCATTATCCTTTCCGCAGGAGATCACAGTAAACGCCGGCGATGCGCTCTCAAGAAAGGCAAAGCTTCCGGCGTCGTTGCTGCCATGGTGCGCGGCCTTCAGGACATCGCAGTCGCAGGTAAGTGCAGTTTCTCCCGCGCCCGGACTGCCGCTGCCCGTCATTTCTGCATTCTTCTCTCTAAGGACAATGGATTCCAGCTCGTCATATTCCGCATCGCCTGTAAACAGGAACGACGTATCGCCGAAGGTCACCTTCAGCACAATAGAAATATTATTGATGTTCTCGGGAAGGGGATCCGAAGATATCGGTCCCAGCACAGTGATATCTGCATATGAAGGCGCTCCTGCCTCCCCGGTTTCATTCGTACCAAGGACAAACCTGTCTCCCGCCGAAACCTTTACAAGCTTCTCTCTGCCTGCCGCCGCACTCATCATGCGGAAGGAGTAAGTATCACTTTCCAGGACCGGAGTCAGAATCCGGTGTGCGGGATACGAGCGCAGAACCTCCGGAATTCCGCCGATGTGATCCTCATGTGGGTGCGTCGCAACGACATAATCCAGCGACGAAGCACCGCGGCTTTTCAAAAGCTCCTGTACCGCGGGCGCACTGTCTGCGGTCCCCGCGTCAATCAGCATGTAGTGTCCGCCGCACTCAACAAGCGCGGCATCTCCCTCGCCGACATCGATAAACCACACTTTCAAAAGGCCGTCCGCGGCCCCTGTATGCTCCGTCTGCTGCGAAAGAATGCCGCCCTGTTGCCCGTAAAATACTCCGTCCGGCGCCTGCTCTCTTTTTATGATAAATACAGCCGCAATGGCGAGAAGGCACAGGAAAACCACCCCGGCAATCCTGCGCAGCATCCTTCTTCTGCGATAGCTGTATCGCTTCTTTCGTCTGTAATTTTTATTGCTGCCTGATCTGTATGCCACTGTTTACTCCGTCGCCAAATACCGGTCCGATAATGTATACTGTACATTATTATAGAGGTTATGAGCAAAGGAGTCTTCCATGAGTATTGTCGTAATCGGGCTGTGTATGGTTGATATCAAGGGGTATCCGCTGACCCAGTACATACCTGCGGGGCGCAACGCCGGCAGGATCAGCCAGGTGCACGGTGGCGTCGGCCGCAATATCGCGGAGGATATCGCCAATCTGGAGCTGCGCCCGGTGTTCGTGAGCGTTGTCGATGAAGGCGGACTCAGTATGGAAGTCCTGGACAAGCTGAGGCGCCACAAGGTCAACACCGGCTACATCAGGAAAGCACCGGACGGCCTGGGGACATGGCTTGCCGTATTGGATCATAACGGAGATGTCGTCGCCTCCATCTCCAAGCGTCCCGACGATTCAGCGATCCTGGATACCTTAAGGGAGCAGGGTGATGAAATCATAAAGGACGCCGACAGCGTCCTTGTGGAAGTAGATATGAATCCTGACATTGTCGGGGAGACGATCCGGCTTGCGGAAAAATATAACAAGCCTCTCTACGCAGTGGTCTCGAATATGTCCATCGCGATGGAGCGCCGCGACCTGCTGAAAAAGACCGCCTGCGTTGTCTGCAACCAACAGGAGGCGGGCATGCTGTTTTCCGAAGATTATGAACATCTTGCCCCGCAGGGGCTATCAGAGGTCCTCTCCAGGAAAATCAGGCTCGCACAGATCCCGAGAATGGTGATTACAATGGGGGAAAACGGCAGCGTCTATGCATCTCTGGACGGCGAGAAGGGGTGGTGCCCGCCGATAAAGATCGACGTCATAGATACCACGGGAGCGGGCGACGCCTTTTTTGCCGGCGTCGCAGTGGGCCTTACCTATCACAAAACGCTCGCCGAATCATGCTCTATCGGCACAAGGCTTGCCTCCTCCGTCATCGCGACGAAGGAGAACGTCTGCCCGCGCTATCTGCCCGAGGAATTCGGGATTACGCCCTGAGGAACTTCCCCAAAAACGCCGCCCGGCGCTGCCATCGCGCCGCGCATGTCGAAGCCTAAGCTTCCTCCGCAGAAAATGTGACCGCGCGAAGGTCAAAGTCACTCCCCGGAAGGAACAGGAGCGCAGTGCTGCCGATTCCGTCAAAGACACTGATCTTAAAGCTCTGCCTTGTCCATTCCTCCGACTTTTTAAAGGAGAGAGCCGTGCTCTCCTGCCTTCCGTCCCCGGTCAGCCGCAGCTGGATCGTGCAGATTTCAAGCCTCGTCCTGCCCTCCACAGTAAGGTAAACGTACCCTTTTCCTGCCGCAAGACGGTCCGGATGCATGTCGTCGTATTCGAGCGTGACATTGTTTCCGATCGAAATAAGGTCTGTCCCCTGCCTTTCGAACGAATCCCCGTAGATCCTGTCGGCTTCACCCGCCGTCAGCCTCTGCGCGCACCTCTCGATTCTCTCAAATGAAAACCCTTTGATATGCATCTTCTGGTGTACACGGAAGCTTATGGCAGTGACGCCCTTAAGCCTCCTCTTCAGGCGGAAGGTCTCCTCCTGATAGACGTTATAGATACTCTTTTTGCAGTAAACGGCGCTCGCAAGGAGCTCCGCGCCTTCTGTTTCCGGGACGCCCTCCCAGATTTCCAGAGGGTACTCCTCATCTGTCAGAGTGAAAATCGGAATCGTCACCGTGTCTGACCCGGTCTGTCCGAAATCAAGGTCCCGGTAGGTCACAATGCTCGTTCCGTCGCGCATCGTGGCAACGCCGCGCTCATTGCCCGGCGTCACATCCCCAACGCACTCTGAATAAAGACTCCCGTAAACAAAGTCGTAAGGATCCGCGTAGGCCTTTCCGATTCCCGTCACGGTATATTCCAGCTCCGAAATAATACGGACCGCGTCCGTCCCGCTCTTTGATGTGCAGCGAAGCCGGAATGTCCCGTCCCCCTTTGCGCTCATCACCGCACGGTTTCCGCTCTGCGTGAGCGTAACAAGGCGGGAAGGAACTCCCTTGTCATCGACCGCGGAAAATACGACCTCCCTGTCATCCGCGCCTTCGGGCAAAACTGCCGCCTGCGCTGACAGTTCGCGCTTTTCCGGTGAAAACACGCGTCCGCCCTCTTCCAGGATCTTGACACAGCGGACCGGGATCTCGTTCTCCCGCGCGGAATTTTCCTGCGTCTTCCGGTTATCCTCAAACCAGTACCTTCTCTCGCCGGGAAAAACTTGCAGGGCAGCCCCGCTCCGGTTATCCTGCACCGGAAT
>CADBPC010000002.1 GCA_902796425.1 uncultured Lachnospiraceae bacterium | reverse complement strand
TTATCACTGGACCTACAAGCTTGATGAAATCTCTGCGGATGAAGCCAACGGCGATGTGGCCAGTTAATTTTTATTCAATGTACTAGTCAGTTATGTATGAGTCAGTGTACCTGCCCCCGTGATTCACTTTGTGAGGACGACGGGCTCCTCGGAGCCGTTTGTCCAGGTAAGGGAGCCGTCTTCGCCGACGGCGAGTTCACCTTCCGCGTTGGTGTCGAGATCGTTGCCTGCTTCGTCTTTGACCCAGCCGTTCCAGTAGTAGATGGTATCGGTGCTGTGCTCGTACTGGCCGTAGATCTCGTAGGTAAGGGTCTTTTCGGCGTCTCTGCTGTCAGTAAGGACGACGTAGTAGACGCAGCCTTCCTTGGGATTTACAATCTCGGCAGTGATGTCGTCCGCCGTCCAGCTTCCCTGCAGGTCGGGATAATCAATAATCAGTTCTTCATCAAAGTCTAAGGTGACCGGATCCCAGCCGTAATCCTCATAGGCCTTGATCTCGGTGCCGTTCGCCTCCCGATAAATCATAACGGAGTTCAGAAGGCAGTCATTGAAGTCGTATGAGGCAGCATTGTAGGCGGCGAGCAGCTCGTCATCCACTCCGAAGATTTCCTTTACGGATTCGCCGTTGCGTTCTCCGTCTTCAACGAACTTTGCTTCGGTTACCTTGAAGCCGTCATCTGTCTTAGCCAGATGGAACAGTCCGGGATAATTGCCGCCGCTTCTGGTCAGAAGGGTGGTTCCCTTCAGATCATAGTTCATGAGCCAGAAGTCGCCCCAGACCTTTGTGTCTTCGGGATCGGAATCGTCGACTCGCAGCAGGTCAAATATCGGAAGTGAAATATCGGTCTTTTCGTAATACTGACCGATATTTTCCTTAAAGTACTCCCAGATGGCCTGCTCATGAGGCTTGTCTTTTGTGAAATTGAATTCCGGATACGCTGAAGCAGTTTCTCCGGCCGCATCTTCAGCGGTTTCTGCAGCAGCAGTTTCTTCAGCTGCGGCTTCTTCCTGTGCGGCATCTTCGGCAGCTGTCTCCTCAGCGTCTGCCTCCGGAGTCTCGGCCTGAGCCTCTGCAGCAGGTGCAGCGGGCGCGGGGGCCTGGGTGGCGACAGGCATGCCTGCGCAGCCGGCCAGTGTGCTGCATGTGATCAGTGCGGATACTAATAATGTTACAATTCTTTTCTTCATTTTTACCTCCCTGGCACATCATCGGCTGAATGGAACAACGATGTCCTGTCAATAGTAGCACATTTGAAATGGGAAATATATGAAAAGAATCTTAAGAAAATATTACGCATCAATGTGACGGCTGATAGCCGAATCTGGTGGAGATGCTCTCCGCGCACTGCCGGATGCGGTCCATGTGAGCGGCGAAGTATTCGTCGGTCATCCGTCCGGAGTGACCGGTTACGCTGATCGAGGCGATGATGTGTCCGGTATAGTCCCGGACCGGGAAGGCGATGCAGCGGGTGCCGATGTCACATTCCTCCTCATCGAAGGCATATCCCCTTGAACGGATCCTGCCCAGTTCCTCCAGGAGCTGTTCTTTTGTCGTAATCGTGTACTCGGTGAACTTTGTCAGTCCCTTTCTGGCGATCATCTCGTCGATCTGTGCTTCGGTATAATCCGTGAGCATGACCTTTCCGGCAGCAGTGCAGTGCATGGGCGCCACGCGGCCGATCCGTTTGGTGGACTGGAGAATGTGGTTCGGCCCGTCCGAAACGAACACATAGACTACGGAATAGTCTTGAGGGATTGTCAGGCAGACGCACTCGCCAAGGTCGTAGGACAGCTCTCTTATCGGAGAGGAGGCGATACCGATCATATCTGTACTGCTGGAGATGTAGCTGGCCAGGCTGCACAGCTTGAACGTCATGCTGTATCTGCCTGTATCCGCATTCTTATAAACATAGCCGTTGTTTTCCAGCGAATTCAGGAACCTCAGGGCGGTGCTGTTGTTAAAGCCGAGGCGCGAGGAGATTTCATTGAGTCGCAGGGGCTGCCCGGAATAGGACAGAAGCTCGATAATCGCCAGCGCCTTGTCGGTCGATTGATTAGCTGTGGTGGCAGGTATAGTAGGCATTGCGAAATACTCCTTATGGGTTTCTGAAATATGCATAGAAATAATACAGGATTTCAGAAAGAAATTCCATAAATAAATGGAGAATTATGCAAATACTGCACGCCGCATCGATTCCGACCATGTCGCAGAGTCCGGCGTGCGCGCCGTTTCGCTGTGCATGATGCTGGGACAGGCCGCCGGTAATGCCGCGTTTCTGGCCATCCGGGCCGTAAAAAGCGTGCTGAAGATGTCCGACCTGATCCTGGCGATGGTAGTCCTTATTTACAACAGGGCGACCAATAAACTTGCACACAGCATCAACTGAAAGGAGTAGAATATGAGAAACACAGAAAAACTGCGCAGTGCCAGACGCACAAGAAGAATAAGGGCGGCCCTCATATATCTGTTCCTGACAATTGTATCTATCATCGTGCTGTTTCCGGTGCTTTATACAATTCTGGGGTCATTCAAGACCAACCTGGAGCTGAGAGGCTACGGCAACCACCTGATTCCGCGGGTATGGGTCCTTGAGAATTACAAGGAGGCCTGGGAGAGGGCGCTTCTGCCTGGAACATCATGCTGGCGGGCTCCTCAATTGCGCTGATACCGATGATAGTTGTCTATCTTATTTTCAACAGGTATTTTATTTCCGGGCTTACGGCAGGCGCCGTGAAGGGATAAATATGAAAAGTTTTGCGGCGTCCGCAGGGGCGCCGGGCAGTATATATGCATAAGGAGGAACCCGATGAATATCAGTTTACTTGAACCACTTGGAATTACCGAGGAAGAGGTCAGGACCTACGCGAAGGAGCTGGAGGCAAAAGGACACAAATTTACTTATTACGATACGAAGACGACGGATCCGGAGGAGCTTGCGAGAAGGTCCGCGGGCCAGGATATCGTAATGATCGCGAACAACAAGTATCCGGCGGAGGTCGTGGAGAAGGCGGACGCGCTGAAGATGATCGCGGTAGCCTTTACCGGTATCGATCATGTCGCGACGGATGTCTGTAAGGAAAAGGGCATCATGATCTGCAACTGCGCTGGCTATTCGAACACGTCCGTCAGCGAGCTCGCCGTAGGCATGGCCATCGGCCTGTACAGGAAGCTCTCCGAGTGTGAGGCGGCTGTAAGGGGCGGCAAAACGAGCGCAGGCCTTACGGGCCAGGAGATCGGCGGGAAGACCGTCGGCATCGTCGGCTGCGGCAAAATCGGAACGCAGGCTGCAAGGCTCTTCAAGGCGTTCGGCGCAAAAGTTCTTGCATACTCCAGACACCTGCAGGAGAGCTGGGCTGCAGAGGGAATTGAATATGCGGATCTCGACACGCTGCTGAGCACAAGCGACATTGTATCCGTGCACCTTCCGCTCAATGCGAATACCCGCGGGTTCCTGAGTGCGGACAAGATCGCTCTTATGAAGGAGAGTGCAATCCTCATCAACTGCGCGAGAGGTCCGATCATCGACAACGCCGCGCTCGCAAAGGCGCTTGCGGAAAAGAAGATTGCAGGAGCCGCGATCGATGTTTTCGATATGGAGCCGCCGATCCCTTCGGACTATCCGCTGCTTGGCGCCCCGAACGTTCTTCTGACACCGCACGTCGCGTTCCTTACCAAGGAAGCCATGAAGCGCAGGGCCGCGATCGAGTTCGCGAACGTTCATGCATATCTTGACGGAAAGCCGGAGAATGTCTGCGCACTGTAAGTGCCTGAATTCTGCAGGTTGATAGCTGCGGTCGGAATATAATATTATTAACCCGGGGGGACATATGTGCTGCCTCCCGGGTTATTCAGTTTATTCAGTCAGTTTGGGAGGAGGTTAAAGATGAAAAGAAGACTTGGCTCATTGCTGCTGTGTCTGTGTATGCTTCTGATGGTCCTGACGCCCATGTCAGTGTCTGCGGAGGGCAACGGAGGCAGTGAATCGGTGATTCCGTTCCCGGGGGAGGCTTCCGGGAAGGTCATCGGTATTGCCTGGCGCGCGGATACGGATTCCGAGTTCTATACGAATATTGTCACGGCAATTGAGGAGGCCGGCGGAGTCCCGGTTCTTCTGGACCAGGTGTGTTCGGCGGATCTTTCCTATGATGAGGAAGGGAAACTTACGGAAGGCGTCGATGCGATGGGGGCGCTGACAGAGGCCGCGGGCAAGCTTGTCCGGACCAATACCTGGCACGATTCGAACGCCGCGGAAGTGATCGGGGACATCGATACGGTCATATTTACCGGCGGAGAGGATATCAGCTCGTCCCTGTTTTTCGACCAGGTGCCGTGGCACGGGGTCGTAGCGGAGATCGATTATAATGCCGAAAGAGACGTCTCGGACTATCTGACAATGAGCTACTGTCTCGACCATGACCTGAAGGTGGCGGGGTTCTGCCGCGGTATGCAGATGCTCTCCGTCGTCTCCGGAGGGGAGATCATTCAGGACATCCCGGCATATTATGCGGAAAAGGGACTTCCCTACAATTACGAGCACAGGAATAACAAGGCGACGCCGGATTCCTACCGCGACTACGCACCTCACGCCGTGACGATCCGCCGCAATTCCCATGTTTATGATATTTATGGAGCCGGAACGCTTGAGGGGTGCCCTTCCTGGCATCATCAGGCAGTGGAAAACGTGGACAATACAAGACTGAAGGTGACTGCCTTTACCGAGACCGGAGGGATCAGAATCATTGAGGCAGTAGAGCGCAGGGACAAGACCTTTGCGGTCGGCCTCCAGTTCCATCCGGAAGCCTCGCTTGTAAAGCACCTCGAAGGCGCGGAAAACGCCGATCAGTTCATGGACTATGAGACGGCGCTGAAGATCTTCCGTGAGCTCGTCAGTGAAGAGGCAGAGTCTGAAGAAGAGATACCCGATGCGGCGTAATGCAAAAAAGAATGCCGCGCGGATTTAATTCAGTTTTAATTTTTGCTTAAGCGCCATATCAGAATTGCGGATTATACTCTTCTCATAAGTTGATTCAAGATGATCTTCAAAGATCATTCGAAAGATAAGAGGAGGATTAGAATGGAATTCATCATCGCGTTACTGATTATGGTATTGTTTTTCCGCGTACTGGGTTTTCTTCTCAAGGCGGGTTTTAAGATTTTAGGGTTTCTTATCAGCCTGGCGGCGTCGCTCCTTGTTTTTGCGATTCCGTTCATCCTGATCGGGGCCATCTGGAAGCTGCTGCCGGTGATTCTGGTGATCGGATTAATCGCAGTATTCACTCAGCGCAGAATCATCGTCTGAGACAGCACCTGAAGCCGCCTTCCTGCTGATAACAACGATCACAGCAGTGATTACGGCAATGGCGCATTCAATGATGAGAGCATTCAGGCCAAAGCCGGAGAGCAGGACAGTCACGGCATCAATGAAGAAATGGCAGAAGATTGAGAGCAGGAACAGCTGTATCCTGCTCTTTTTTACTGCAAACCACACCAGAACCGACAGGGCGATATGGAGAATGATCGCGAGGACGCGTTCGACGCCGCCCAGAAGGAAGAGGGCCGGGGATGTCGTGATCAGCTGGCTGAAGGCAGCTTCTGCCTGTGCGAGAGCATCGCCGCTAAGAGCCCCTGTGATGGCCCCTGTGCTGCCGCTGTTGATCATGACAGACCAGGCGATATTGTTAATGGAGGTAATTCCAAGGATCACAATGGCCTCGAACCCGCCGTGTCCTGCGCCGTACATGAGCGCGTTGGCATTGTTCGAAAGGCTCTTTTTCAGAACCGTCTTAAAGGCAAGATACCTTCCGGTCTCTTCAAAGAGTCCGGCCATGAGACCCCCGTACAGGGCGTAAAGCCACACATTCCCCCGGATTGCGGCTCCCGCGGGCGATCCCAGCACTACGCTGTGAGCGAGAGACTCCAGCACAAAGGCGAACAGCAGCATAACGGCACATCCGACAAAGAAGGGCAGGATATCTGCTCCTTTTTTTCTGCGGAAATATACAAAAAGCGCTACCGGAAAGCAGACGCTGAGTACTCCCGCGGCAGCCATGAAAACAATGGATAACGTTGATACAGTGCCGTTCATGTGACGCCTCCCGAACTGCAAAAACGGAATTTTCGTTCTTCGTTCTATTGTAGTCGATGGAAAACAATGCAACAATGGATATATGAAGTGAGGCGGTAATTTACTATGGACTTGTTCAGTTATATGGCGGAAAACAGGAAGGATAAGGAAGCACCTCTTGCGGCTAGAATGAGGCCGCAGACGCTCGATGAGGTGGTGGGGCAGGAGGAGATTGTAGGTAAGGACAAGCTCCTCTACAGGGCGATCAAGGCGGACAGGATCAGTTCCATTGTCCTGTACGGACCTCCCGGCGTCGGCAAAACAACGCTCGCGAAGGTGATCGCCAACACGACGTCGGCGGATTTCCACCAGGTCAACGCCACAATTGCCGGCAAAAAGGACATGGAGGAGGTTGTCGAAAAGGCAAAGGAGAATCTCGGAGGGTACGGCCGGAAGACGATCCTGTTCATCGATGAGATTCACCGCTTCAACAAGGCCCAGCAGGACTATCTTCTTCCTTACGTGGAGGACGGGACCATCATACTGATCGGGGCAACGACGGAGAATCCGTATTTTGAGGTCAACGGAGCTCTCCTGTCCCGCTCCAGGATTTTTGAGTTGAAGCCGCTATCGAAGGAAAACATCCTGACACTGATCCGAAGGTCCTTCACCTCCGAAAGGGGCGTGAAGTCCTTTGGCGCGGACATCACGGACGAGGCGGCGGAGTTCCTCGCCGACATCGCGGACGGAGACGCAAGAGCTGCACTGAACGCGATCGAGCTGGCTGTCCTGACAACCGGCAGGAGCGCGGACGGCGTCATTCATATCGACCTGAAGGTCGCCGAGGAATGCATCCAGAGAAAGGCGATCCGCTACGACAAGACAGGGGACAATCACTACGATACGATCGCCGCATTTATAGAGTCGATGTGCGGATCGGACCCGGACGCGGCCCTCTATTACCTCGGAAGGATGCTGGCTGCGGGAGAGGATGTCAAATACATCGCAAGGCGAATGCTGGTTGCGGCCTCGGAGGAGGTCGGAAACGCGGATCCCATGGCGATCTGTGTCGCGGCCTCCGCTGCGGTCGCCGTCGAGCGTGTCGGAATGCCGGAGGGCAGGATTATCCTCGCGCAGGCGGCCTCCTACATCGCCTCCGCACCGAAGTCAAACGCGGCGTACCTCGGCATCGAGAAGGTGCTGAAAACCGTGCGCGAGACGGGAAATCTCCCGATCCCGCCCTACCTTCAGGACTCCTCCTACAAGGGCGCGGAGAAGCTGGGCAGGGGCGTCGGATACAAATACGCACACAACTACCCGAACCACTGGGTGGAGCAGCAGTACCTTCCTGACCAGATCAAAGGCACACGTTTCTATGAGCCGAACGATATCGGCCACGAAAAGGAGATAAAGGAATACTTCAGGAGTATCGGGAAGGATCCGCAGAGATATGCCTATAAGGATCCTGCCGGGGAGGGCGCACCCGAGCGGCCGTGGGAGGAAAAGTAGGGCAGTGACGTACCGCAGAATTATTTTCATATTGCTTTTTGCCGCAGCTCTTCATCTGACAGCGTGCAGCGGCAGGTACGAGCCGGAGGAGGCACAGACTCTTATCAGCGAGGGCAGGGAAATCCTTACGGCCTGGATTGATGAGAACCTTCCCGGCTCGGAGATCGCCTCCTGCTCGGCGGATGAATTCTCCTACCCCGGAGGGGGAAATCATTATCTTACCGGGTATGTCAGTGGGCTGATTGACCGGGAGGGAGAAGAGCTGGAATACACGGTCAGCATCAAAACAGGGCAGGTCTATCTGGATGCGGACACGGACAGGTTTGCCGAAATCGCGCGGGACTATATTTTCTCCCGCATGGAGCTGGAATTCGAAGAGACAGAGGCGTACTCTGTCCTGCTCGAGCTCCCCTACGCATATGAAGGGGCGTCAAAACAGTATTCCCTGAAAGACAGGACGTTTACCGCCCCAAGGCTCCCCGCCGAAATCGCGATGCTGCTCCGGGCGGGGGAGGACGACGGGGTCCTCGCCTATATCGAGCACCCGGAGGAGAGGGATCTTTTGAGCGTGCGCCTTCGCGGGCGGGTTTCGGACGAGGCCGATATCCGGAAATATGACCTTCCCTTTATCCGGGAACGGGTAAACAGGGACGGAATTTATCTGACGGACTATTATTTCTGGCATAAGGATGAGAGTGTAAACGGCGCCGCCTGGGTCGCGGACTATGAGCGGCGGGGGTGGATCCTGCGGGACGGGCTGAAGATACGGGCAATCCTGGAGATGAACGCCGATACGCTGGATGGGAGATCTCCGGACGGCGACGGCATTAAGCGTGAAAGAAACCTTTACCGCGCGGAGGATATCCTGATAGAGGGGACAGAAACAGGCTACCGGATATCGTATGACAATGGCGCGTCGGGGCCGTGCTTTTATCTGTATGCGGAGGACGGTGCAGAGCTCCTGGGGCACGAATATACCATCAGGACCGAAGATACGCAGCAGGACCTGCACTGGCGGTATCTGGAAGAGTCGGATGACTGGGCGCTTGTCAATGCGGATGAAGATGTGTGGTTCTTCTCCGGGCCGGCGGAGCTGATCATAAGACAGGACAGAAGGCAGGATATAAGGCAGGAGCAGGACGCGGAAGGCGATCAAGGAGGAACTGTGGAAAATGGCGGAGAAATTCAGACTGGAGAAGGCAGATAGCTACTGCGCGGAGCCGGTTTATGAGGCGGCCGTATCGGAAGAGATGATGCCCGCGGGCGACGGCGTGCGGCTTAGGACGGTTATTATCCGGCCGGTGACAGACGATCCGGTGCCGGTCGTTTCGATCCGGACGTGCTATCCGGGAAACGATGAGCAGTACCGCAGCATGGGGCAGGAATTCGCATCCCGCGGGATCGCGTGTGTTTATCAGTACTGCAGGGGAACCGGCGGATCGGAGGGTGTCTGGGAGCCGAATGTCAACGACAGGAGCGACGGCCTGGATATGCTGAGCAGCCTCTGCGGCAGGGACTGGGTGGAAAATATCGGGGTTTTCGGCTGCTCATATCTGGCCTTTACCGGCTGGATTGTTGCGGACATCCTTCCGGAAAAGGTTAAGACAGTGTACCTGACACATTACGGCACCTTCCGGCACACCTCCGCCTATAAGGACGGGCTGTTCCGTCAGGACGTCCTGACCTCCTGGGCCATGGGCAACGCCGGCAAAAAGGTGGACGCGGACTATTTGACGAGCGCGCGGTACATGCCGCAGGAGCGGGTTGACGAAGATCTCTGGGGGATCCGGCTTGACTGGTACCGGAGCTGGATCACCAACACGGACCGCAGCGCAGAGTACTGGAACAGCGGCGTGTGGAAGCTGCTGCAGGAGATCCCCGGCAGGGTAAAGGTCCCCGTTTATATCGCCGAGGGCTGGTATGACCACCATCTGGGTTCCGCCATCGAGACCTATGAAGCGCTGGATGATGAAATAAAGAAGAAAAGTGTTTTCCAGATCGGCGCATGGAACCACGGCTTCCATCCCGTGATTTTCGGCCATAAGGACAAAATCGCCAACGCTGACAACCTGGACCAGGTGCGCGCCTTCAACTGGTTCCATTCCATTCTGAAGGAGAAAAAGGAGCCCGAAGGGGAGATCCGGAGCTACGTCATCGGTGCGGATTCCTGGTACTCGGATTCCGGTTTCCGGATGGAACACGACAAAAAGCTCCGGCTCTATCTGGGAGACAAAGGACCTGACGGAGTTCACACGCTCTGCAGGGGCGCCGGGGGCGGTGCCGGGAGCTGCAGCTATATTTATGATCCCGAAGAGCCCCTGTTTACCCATGGTGCGGAATCCCTTCTGATGACGGCAGGAGGTCAGGGGAGCCTCCGGCAGCCCGCGCCGGATTACAGAGGTGACGTGATCTCATTTGTCTCGGAGCCGATGGATGAAGAGACGATTCTGGGACGCATCAGGCTCTGCCTTACCGTCTCCTCCGATGCCGACGATACGGCCTTTACCTTTAAGGTCAGCGAGGTTATGGAAGACGGAACGGCCTGGCATATCCGCAACGGTATCACGACTCTGGGATACCGCAACCAGTCGCCGGAGAGAATCTCCTACACGCCCGGGGAGAAGGTACGGATCGTGATCGATTCCTGGCATATCGCGTGGAAGCTGGGGAAGGGCTCTAGAATAAGGGTTGACGTTTCATCTTCGAATTTCCCGGAATTTGCCCTGCACAGCAATTACGCCGGTGTCTGGTCGCAGATAGAACATACCCGCAGGGCAAAGCAGACGATTTACTACGGCGGCGGGGACGACGCATATCTTGAGCTTCCGCTGATGTGACGAAGCGGCGGACGGCAGCACGAAAGGAGGACTTCATGAAATTCGGTATCTATTACGCTTATTGGGAAAAGCAGTGGGGAGGCGACTTCATTCCTTATATCAGCAGGGTGAAAAAGCTCGGCTTCGATATCCTGGAGGTCGCATGCCATGATTTCCTGCATCAGCCGGAATCTTATTTTCCCAGGCTCTGCGAGATTGCGGAAAGCGAGGGCATTATCCTGACGGGAGGGTACGGGCCGGATGCCCGTCACGATATCTCGTCGGCGGACCCGGCTGTAGTCGAGGCAGCGTTTGATGTCTACAGGGATATGTTCCGTAAGATGGAGCTTGCCGGTATAGACAGACTGGGAGGAGGCCTTTACTCCTACTGGCCGGTCGACTACTCTGTGCCCTTTGACAAGGAAGCGGCCTGGGAGAGGAGTGTCGCGAACATCCGAAAGCTCGGGGATATTGCGGCGGATTACGGCATCATGCTCGGGATGGAGGTCTTAAACCGCTTTGAGGGATACCTTCTCAACACGGCCGAAGAGTGTGTCCGCTTTGTCGATGAAGTAGGAAAGGACAATGTCAGGGTCATGCTCGATACCTTCCACATGAATATCGAGGAGGATTCGTTCCGGGATGCGATCCTGACTGCGGGAAAGCGCCTCGGGCATCTGCATGTCGGCGAGGCGAACCGGCGCCCGCCCTTTGAAGGCGGCCGCATTCCATGGGCGGAAATCGCTTCTGCGCTTAAAGAAGTGGGATATGACGGCTATGTCGTGATGGAGCCGTTTGTCCGGATGGGCGGACAGATCGGACAGGATATCCGGATCTGGCATGACCTGAGCGGCGGCTGCCCTGACGAAAAGCTGGACAGCGACGCCGCGGCATCGGTCGCGTTTCTGCGGGGGCTGATGAACGGATAAAATTTATACCGGAGATAAAGGGATGAAGACGATCGGTATTGATATCGGGACGACGACGATCAGCGGGATAGTCCTTGATACGGAATCGATGGAGACGCCCGATAAAATTACGATAAAACATGAATGTGCGATGTCGTCGGACATTCCGGGCGCGATGGTTCAGGACGCTGAGCTTCTTGTTTCGAAGGCAGTGCAGGTCCTGGATGTGCTGATTGCGCGCTGCCCTGACTGCCGCGCGGTCGGCCTGACAGGGCAGATGCACGGGATTGTCTATACCGGCGCCGAGGGCAATGCTGTCAGTCCGCTGTATACCTGGCAGGACCGGCAGGGTGACATCGCCCCTTCCGGCGGGATCAGCATGATCCGGGAGATTCATGAGAGAACAGGAAGGACGGAGGCCTCCGGCTACGGACTGGTTACGCACCTATGCCTTGCGCGTGACGGACGTGTCCCGTCCGGTGCAGAGCAGCTGTGTACCGTTCCGGACTACCTCGGGATGAAGCTGACGGGGAGGAAGCGCCCTCTCATGCATGCGGGCATGGCGGCGAGCCTTGGCTTTTATCTTGTAAGAGAGGGGCGCTTTGATTATGAAGCCCTTAAGAGCCTTGACATGCAGGAGGAGCTTCTGCCGGAAATCACAGAAGATATACAGTGTGCCGGCTTTTACCGCGGCCTTCCAGTCACTGCGGCACTCGGAGATAACCAGGCGAGCTTTTACGGCGCCGTGGGAGAGCGCACGGACGCGGCGCTCCTTAATATCGGGACCGGCGGACAGATATCGGTCCTGTCGGACACGGCCCCGCACCTTCCCGGAATTGAAGTCCGGCCTTTTATGAACGGCAGGTACCTTCTGGCTGGCGCGTCCTTGTGCGGCGGGCGTGCATACGCGGTCCTTGAGCGGTTCTTCCGGGAATACATGAAGGCAGCGGGCGGCACGGATGCGGAGCAGTACGATGTTATGCTGAGGCTGTCAAAAAAGGCGCTGGAAAAGAGAAAAGAAGGAGCCGGCGGCGGGACGGATTCCCTTCTGGTTGATACTGCCTTCCAGGGAACCAGGATACAGCCGGACAAGGCGGGAAGCATTCGTAACATTCGGGAGGACAGCTTCCTGCCCGGAGAGCTGATCCTTGGCGTTACGGAAGGAATTGTGGATGAGCTCTATGAATTCTGGCAGATCATGAAAGAGGGAACAGGCAGGCAGCTGACCCTCCTTGTGGGTTCCGGGAACGGCCTGCGCAGCAATCCCGTGATGCAGGAGATTGCAGAGCGGCGCTTTGGCTGCCCGCTCATATTGCCCCGGTGCCTTGAAGAGGCGGCGGCAGGCGCGGCACTCGCCGCAGCCGGGGTATCGGACTAAACCGCA
>CADBPC010000001.1 GCA_902796425.1 uncultured Lachnospiraceae bacterium | reverse complement strand
TCCGCGAGATATTTTTCCTGGCTGTCACCCTCCTCCCAGCCGTAGGCGCCGAAGATTTCGCACATCGCATCGCCGTGCTTTTCCGGCTGGATGGCGGCGCCGCTGGCCGCAAGGTTGGCCATCATATAGTGATAGAATTCGCCGTCGCGGCTCATTCCCACCATGCCCTGGGTCGGCTCGTCCTCTCCCTGGGGCAGGACCTGTCCGCCGATATCATCGATGCCCGCCATGTCCTGGCCGTCGAGGCCGCGGAAATAGTGCCCGAGGCTGGAGCCGGTGCGGGCATGGGCGTTGTTGTCCTCAATCATGTGGCCGATATATTTGACGCCGTGCGCGCGGCACCATGCGCCGATCTGCCTCGAGAAATTCTCGCGAAGGAGCTGCGTCACCGCGTCCATGTACGCGTGCCGTACACGCGCCGTCTCATCCGGGTCGGCGTTATTTTCCCAAAGAAGATACAGAAGATTTGCCCAGCTGCTGCCGAGGCGCTTCTCCAGCTCCGCGGGCATTGTGCGGGCAAAGGGCAGGTCCTGGTCGGTCCCGAGCAGGTTGTCATAATAATACAGGTGCCCGTTGCCGATCTCGGGCTCGTCCGAGAAAAAGCCTGCGATCGTTTTTCCGAAATCTTCCTTATAGTGCGCCCAGTGCGGCTCGTAGACCGCGTCGATCAGGATCCGGACGCTCTCCGCATCGAGCATGTTGATATATTCCCTGTGCGGGCCGCAGTTCCTGGAAAGGCCGATGACGTATACCGTCCAGGTCCCCTCGGGCTTTTCAAAGACCAGGGGCTCTCCCTTTTCGGGGACGAGCAGGAAGAGCGTCTCTTTGCTCTCTGCGTTCACCGCGGTCACGGCGATCACCTCATCGTCGTCAAAATGCGGCGCATCTTTAAGGAGCCCGGGCAGGATATACTGCTCCATGATGTTGGAAGGCTTAAATTCCGGCGGGATCATGCCCTCCGCCAAAAGGGATACGGTCCGCGCCCCGCCTTCGAAGGTGACGGGTGCCGCACAGACACTCTGCCGGTGAAGCTCTGCCGGCTTGTCTTTGACTGCACCGTTCGCAAATCCTGTCGGGAAATGGCTGTCGTCCAGGATCCAGACCTTCATGCCGCGCTTTCCGGCCTCGTCCAGAATGACATCCATGTCCGCCCACCACTTTTCGCCGCAGAAATCCGGGTGCGGCCGGCTCTCTACACATACGGCGCCGCAGTTCGCTTCACTGATCGCGCGCATATAATCGCGCAGCGTTTCCTCATCCTCTCCGTGCTGCCAGAAGAACGGCAGCATGTGGTTCTCGTACTCGCCGCGAAGAAGCTTTTCAATTGTCTGATTCATTCTGCCTTACTCCTTTCATGGCCCTGCCGCGAGACTGCTCCCGTTCTTTCCCCGGGCAGGGAAATTTGCTGTTATTTCTTTTTTCCATACCCTTCACGGGGCTTTTTCCACTTCCCGGACAGGAAGAAGACTCCTCCGATGACCATCGGCATGAAGCCCGCAAGCGAGTCGCCGTACCAGAAGCCCTGGCACCGAAGGCCCAGGCCGAAGCCGAAGAGGGCGGCAAGGCCGACTCTCGCAATCATGCCGTCAAGGATCGCCACAAGGAGGTTCAGCCTGGAATTGCCGGAACCGTTGATGATCGCGAATGCGCCCGAGCGCGTTGCGGCGCCGTAGGCATTCAGAACGATCGGGATGATGAGCAGGGAAGACTGCGCAAGAACCGCCGCGTCGCTTGTGAACATCTCGCAGATCGCTTTCGGGAACGCCAGCACGATCACAGAGATAACCGTGGAGAAGACGAGCCCGGAGGCAAGGACGACGCCGATGATCTTCGGAACACGCTCATAGCGCTTTGCCCCGATATTCTGGCCGACCATGGAGCTCCCCGCGGTTGTAAACGAATTGGAAACAATTCCCATCATCATTCCGGTCTTGTTGTAGATTCCCGACAGGGCCGAGAAGATCATGCCCTCCGAATTAATCCAGCTCATCAGGACAATCTTGGAAATATTGATCGCCGCGGACTGAATCGCCATGGGAATGCCGAGTGAGAGCAGGCGCCGGAGGACCGGTACGTCAATCCGGAAGGACGCCGGGGAAAAATCAAAGCCGAAGCTCTCTTTGTGCCTGTACAGATAGACAAGGGAAATAATAAAGCTCACGCCCTGTCCGATCACCGTGGCGAGCGCCGCCCCGAAAACCGCCATGTGCAGGACTCCCACAAAGAGAAGGTCAAGGACTGTATTGAGCACGGCCGCGATCGCAATGAAAATGAACGGCCGCCTGGAATCGCCCATGCCCCTTAAAATTGCGGAAACTATGTTATACCCGTAGATAAAGACGAGACCCGCGATGCAGGTCACCATATAATCCATCGTGTAATCGTAGGATTCGGCCGGCGTATTGAGAAGGTCCAGTATCGAATAGCGGAGCGCAAAGCAGATAATCGCAATCAGGAGCGATATCCCCAGAAGGAACGTGAACATCGTCCCGATCAGCTTCCTCACATCGTCCGCTCTCTTCGCGCCGACAAACTGCGCGATAATGACCTGCCCCGCGCCGCAAAAGCCCATCGCCAGGAAGGTCAGAAGATGCAGGACATCTCCTCCGATCGAAACCGCACTCATTCCCGCGCCGCCGATCACCTGACCGACGACAACCATATCCACCAGATTGTAAACGGCCTGCAGGGCGTTCGCCACGAACAGGGGCATCGCAAAAAAATACAGCTGCTTTACGACGTTTCCCTGCGTCAGGTCACGCACCATTGTCCTGTTGCTGCTGTTACTCATATGTCAAACCCTTTCCTTATATCCCTCCAGCAGGATCTCCGGATTGCGGAAGCATTTGCGGATCGTCTTGAATGCGCAGGCGTAGGTGAAGCCGTCGCAGATACGGTCGTCGACCACCGCGCGAAGAGGCAGCACCTTGTAGGTCTTTACACTGCCGTCCGGCAGAAGCTTGCTGGTGACCTCCTTTTTGCCGATGCTGACAAAGACCGAGGTCGTTCCGAACTCATACAGATGATGGTAAATAACCGGCAGGCCGATGGAACCGACGTTGGTGACAAAAAAGCCACTGTGGAAGGGCTGCAGGTCGACCAGCTTTTTCGGGAGCCAGCCGTGCCTGTCCAGAAACATCATAAAGCCGATAAATGCGCGAAGGACAAAGGGCGGGACCGCGTACAGGATACTGGTCAGGTTGTCAAACCCGTTGCTGTCGTCATCGAGCTTTGCAAGCGCTTCCTCTGCCAGGCGGTTTGTCTTTTCCACAATCTCCTTCAGCGAATCCGAGGTCTCGAATACAGGGAAAATAGTGGTCTCACGCCCGTTGATTTCCAGATGCTTTTTGATCATCATCGAGATCCGGACGGTTCTTCTCTGATAAATCCGGTTTCCCGTGATGAACCGGTTGATTTCCGGCGTGACCGCCGCCGCCCTCACGATCGTGGCAAAAACAATGTGGTACAGGGTCAGCCCCGGAATATCTTCCCTGTGCTGTTTGATAAACTCCTCCACCTTCGTCAGGTCCAGGTCCAGGTCAATCTTTGACTCGCTGTCCGTTCTCCTCGGCATGATGTACGGCATCAGGAAAACAACCGGATCCAGTGTGCGCAGAAGATACCCGTCATAGCAGGTTTTTTCTTTTCCGAACATGAAGCTCCCTCCTTCGGATTCGGCACGGCGCGGCCATTATTTCATCCGCTCTCCCCCGTGCCGGTTCAGGACCGGAAAGGATTTACTCCCTCGCGCCGACCCTTCCGTTTAAGGAAAAACCGGCTTCCGGCCTTGTATGCGGGCTGCAAACCCGCGTCAGTTTGCGTCAATTTATATTATTTGCTCAAATTATGGATTTGTGCAAGAAAAAGGAGAGAAGAAAACCGGGGACCTGCCGCCGGTCTTTAAATATCAAAAAATTCTATGCTCTCGTCGGGATCCTGCGGGTCAGGCTCGTCCGGCAGATCCATATTCCCAGGCTCGTTTCTGTAGTACACTTCCTCCTCGCGGCCGGGAGCCCCCGACACATCGTACTTTTCCTCACCGCGGGCGCGAAGCTCCGCCGCAGCGTTTTCCTCCTCCATGCGGCTGATGAGCTCTGCCGCGTCGTCGGGCATGTCGTCCAGATCGTCGCCGACGTCAACCGAAAGAGGCGGCTTTTTGAACAGGATATCGTACATGATGGGTACGATGAAAAGTGTCATCAGGGTGGAATAGACCAGGCCGCCGACAATGACGATGGCCATGCCCTTGCCCATCTGGGCGCCCATGCCGTCGCCGACAATCATCTGCATCATGGCAAGGACCGTAGTCAAGGTTGTCATAAGGATCGGGCGCATTCTGGTCTTGCCCGTCGCAATCAGAGCGCTCCTGCGGTCCACGCCTCCGATGCGCAGCTGGTTCGTGTAGTCGACAAAGACAATACCGTTATTGACGACCGTTCCCATAAGCACCAGGAAGCCCATCAGAGACAGGAGAGAGAGCTGCTCGCCGGAGAAGATCAGGCCGATCATTCCGCCCGTAAACGCAAGCGGTACGGTAAAGAGAATGATAAACGGACTCAGCAGGCTCTGGAACTGGGCGACCATGACAAGGTAAATAAATATGAGCGCCAGGAGCAGAAGCAGCGACATCTGCTGAATCATATCCTGGACCTGCGTCGCTTCGCCGCCGAGTGCGGCGGAATATCCGCCCGGAAGTGTCCTGTTGTATTTCTCCAGCTCTGCATTCAAGCCGCGGGAGAGCAGTGTGGTATTATACCCTTCCTTTGTATCGGCGGTCACGGTCGTGTAGCGGACCATGTTCTCGCGCCGGATCGACGCGGGCGCCGTCGTCTCTTCAATTGTCGCAAACTCCGAGAGCTTGTGGACCTGTACCTCCTGCCCGGAGGAACCGCCTTCCGACTTCACGCTGTCCTGGGACAGCTCATCGCCCTCGGACAGCTCATTGCCATCCGCCGTCTCACCATCCCCGGAAGCGCTCTCGTCTTCCGCCGACATCCCGAACATGGACATAAGTCCCGACATATCGGAGGAGGATGCGGAGTCGCCCGAAAGGCTCATCCCGGACATACCGCTCATTCCGCTCATTCCGCTCATTCCGGACATGGCTCCGGAGCCGAGGCTCATCCCGCCCATGCCGGAGGACGCGCCGGCCATTCCACTCATTTCGGACATGCCGCTCATCCCGCCGGACATCCCACTCATTCCGGACATGCCGCTCATCCCGCCGGACATACCGCCCATTCCGGACATGCCGGCGGCG